>NZ_JACXWY010000003.1:0-446012 GCF_014764685.1 Allobosea spartocytisi | reverse complement strand
TCGCGACCGTGGCCGAGAGGCGCTCGACCGTCTCGTTGATCGCGCCCTGCAGATCGGCGAAGCGGCCGCGATAGCCGCCCTCGACCTGCCGCGTCAGGTCGCCGCCGGCCACCGCCTGCAGAACCCCGGCGAACTCCGTCGTCGCTCCGTCGACCACGCTGTTGATCTCGTTGATGCCGGCGACCAGCCGCTGCATCTGCTCGTCGGCATCGTCGATCTGGAGCCGGGCCGAGAAATCGCCGGCCGCCGCCGCCGCGACCACCTCGCCGACATCCGACACCACAGCCTCCATCGACTGCGCCCGCGCCAGCCGCGCCGCCGCCGCGGCACGCTCTTGCTCCTGCAGCAGCGCGACCTGCTCGGTGCTCTGGCGCAGCACGGACACTGCGCGGGCCATGGCGCCGATCTCGTCGGGACGGCCCGTGTGAGGGACATCGACGCTGGTATCGCCGGCGGTGAGCGTCTCCATGACCTTGCTGAGGTCGAGAATCGGGCGGGTGATCGAGCGCTGGGCGAAGACCAGCGCGAAGCCGATGGAGACCACCAGCGTCGCCAGCAGCATCAGCGGCAAGAGCCATTGGATCTGGCGGGTGAAGGCCGTCGCCTCGTCGCCGACGACGATGCCGGCCTGTTCGACGCGCTGGCTGAAGCTGATCAGCAGATCGTTCAAGGCCTTGCGATTGGCGCGATTGGCTTCGTTGTTGCCCTGGGCATTGGCGGCCTCCGCCGAAACCTGGCGTCCGAGCCGGGCGGTTTCGGTGCGGAAGGCGATGAACTCCTCGACGGATTTGGCGATCTGCGCGACCGTGCCCCGCTCTTCGACAGGAGCGATCTTCTCCAGATCGGCGACGAATTTGCGCAGCGTCGGGATGCGGTCGTCGATCCCCTTGGCGTAGGTATCGGCCTCCTGCGGCGTCTTCGACATGTAGACGCCGCGCGATTCCATCACCACGGCGGTGACGACGCCGTTGATCCGCTGCGTCAGCAGCGCGACATTGCCCTGGATTTCGGCACGCGTATTGAGGTCATCCGCCTTGTGCAGACCGTAGAGACTGATGATCGCAGAAAAAATGGCCCCGCCGACAACGATAGCGAGCATGGCGAGAATTTTCAGGCGGATTGATTTCATGATGATGGCCCCGGGGCAGCTTCCCGAACGAGGAAACCGCTTCAACAAGCCGACCATCCGTCGCCAACGATAAAAAACTGATTAAGAGATAGATGCACTGCTGACCTAGAATACTGACACGATTATCCCTGAATGCCGAAGAGTCATCCTGCTGGGAATAGGAAATTCGCACAGAGATCGGCAGGTTTACACTTGAACTATTCGACAGGCCGCGACCTTCGGGGAATCGCGGACCCTTCGGTCTCGACGCTCGCCGCCTGACCTCGTTGGCGCACGGGCTCTGCGCCCTGCCGAAAAGCGCCCCCTCTTGATAGTGTGGCTCTGCCTGAACATGTTGCGTCTTCCGCAGCCCCATCTCCGGTCACAGTTCCTCATGTCCGAATCCAGCAATGCTCCCGTCATGCACGCCACCACCATCCTGATGGTGCGCAAGGGCGGCCGCGTCGTCATCGGCGGCGATGGCCAGGTCTCGCTCGGCCAGACCATCATGAAGGGCAATGCGAAGAAAGTTCGCCGCCTCGCCAAGGGCCAGGTGATCGCCGGCTTCGCCGGCGCCACCGCCGATGCCTTCACCCTGTTCGAGCGGCTGGAGAGCAAGCTCGAGCAATATCCGACGCAATTGCTGCGCGCCTGCGTCGAGCTCGCCAAGGATTGGCGTACCGACCGCTATCTGCGCCGGCTCGAGGCGATGCTGCTCGTCGCCGACAAGGAGGTCTCGCTGCTGATCTCCGGCACGGGCGACGTGCTCGAGCCCGAGGCGAGCGAGCACGGTGCGGTGATGGCGATCGGCTCCGGCGGCAACTATGCGCTCTCGGCCGCGCGCGCCCTGATCGATATCGAGCCCGATGCCGAGACGATCGTGCGCAAGGCGATGAAGATCGCCGGCGATATCTGCGTCTACACCAACCATTCCCTCGTCATCGAGACGCTCGAAGCAGCCTGATATGCGCCGATAACGCGCATCTCGGGTCAATTCATCCGGATACAACACCGCAATGACCAGCTTTTCCCCCCGTGAGATCGTCTCGGAGCTCGACCGCTTCATCGTCGGCCAGAAGGATGCCAAGCGCGCCGTCGCGATTGCGCTGCGCAACCGCTGGCGCCGCCAGCAGCTCGAAGGGCCGCTGCGCGAGGAGGTCTCGCCGAAGAACATCCTGATGATCGGGCCGACCGGCTGCGGCAAGACCGAGATCGCCCGCCGCCTCGCCAAGCTCGCCAATGCGCCCTTCCTCAAGGTCGAGGCAACCAAGTTCACCGAGGTCGGCTATGTCGGCCGCGACGTCGAATCGATCGTGCGCGACCTGCTCGAGATCGCGATCGCGCTGGTGCGCGAGAGCCGGCGCAAGGATGTCCAGGCCAAGGCCCATGTCGCGGCGGAGGAACGCGTGCTCGACGCGCTCGTCGGGGCGACCTCCAGCCAGGCGACGCGCGATTCCTTCCGCCGCAAGCTGCGCGACAACGAGCTCGACGACAAGGAGATCGAGGTCGAGGTTGCGGCGGGCGCCGGTTCCGCCACGCCGATGTTCGAATTGCCAGGCATGCCCGGCGCCTCGATCGGCGCGATCAATCTCTCCGACATGTTCGGCAAGGCTTTCGGCCAGAAGGGCAAGCCAAGGCGCATGCTGGTCAAGGACGCCTATGGCCCGCTGCTGGCCGAGGAGAGCGACAAGCTGATCGACCAGGAGGCCATCGTCCAGGCGGCGATCCGCGAGGTCGAGAACAACGGCATCGTCTTCCTCGACGAGATCGACAAGATCTGCGCCCGCGAGGGCAAGGGCGGCGCCGATGTCTCGCGCGAGGGCGTGCAGCGCGACCTGCTGCCGCTGATCGAGGGCACGACTGTCGCGACCAAGCACGGCGCGGTGAAGAGCGACCACATCCTCTTCATCGCCTCCGGCGCCTTCCATGTCTCGCGCCCCTCCGATCTGCTGCCGGAGCTGCAAGGCCGCCTGCCGATTCGCGTCGAGCTCAACCCGCTCGACGTCGAGGACTTCAAGCGCATCCTGACCGAGACCGAGGCGAGCCTGATCAAGCAATCGGTGGCGCTGATGGCGACCGAGGAGGTCGCGATCGAGTTCACGCCGGATGCGATCGACGCCATCGCCCGCATCGCCGTCGATGTGAATTCCACGGTCGAGAACATCGGCGCCCGCCGGCTCCAGACCGTGATCGAGCGCATCCTCGACGAGATCTCCTTCACCGCCCCGGACCGCTCGGGCGAGGCGGTGACGATCGACGCGGCCTATGTCGAGGCGCGCATCGGGGATCTCGCGAAGAATGCCGATCTGAGCCGGTTCATTCTCTGATGGCGGATCCGGGGGCGCCGGCGTCGAAACCGCCCTCCCGCCTCGCCCGCGATTCGGCCGTCGTCGGCGCGGCGACCGTCGCATCGCGCCTGCTCGGCTTCGCCCGCGACGTGCTGATCGCGCGCCTGCTCGGCGGCGGACCGGTGGCGGATGCCTATCTGGCGGCGCTGCGCCTGCCCAATCTGGTCCGCCGCGTGCTCGGCGAAGGCGGGCTCAACGCACCCTTCGTGCCGCTTTATCTCGGTATCGCGCGCGAGCGCGGCCCGCAGGAGGCGCGCCGCTTCGCGTCCGAAGCCACCGGCAATCTCGCTTTCCTGCTCCTGGTTCTGGTCGCGGTGGGAGAACTCTTCGCGCCCTGGCTGGTGCTCGGTCTCGCCGGCGGCTTTGCCGAGGAGCCGGCGACGCTGGCCTTTGCCGCCCATTACACCCGGCTGATGCTGCCCTTTCTGCTGCTGACCACGTTGGCGGCGCTGCTGGCGGCGCTGCTCAACGCCGAAAAGCGTTTCACCGTCGCGGCACTGGCACCGGCGCTGATGAACGCGATTCTGCTTGGGTTGCTGCTGGTGCTGCATGTCTACGGCACGGCGCCGGAGCGCGCGGCGCAGTGGCTCGCCATCGGCGTCAGCCTCACCGGTCTGGCGCATCTGGCCATGATCCTGCTCGCGTCGCGCGGGCTTGGCTTGCCGCGCCCGGCGCTGCGCTGGTCCTCGGATATGACGCGCCTGCTGCGCACCGGCGGCGCGACCCTGCTCGCGGCCTCGGCGGCACAGCTCGTGCTGCTGGTCGCGACGCAGATCGCCTCGATCGAGCCCGGCGCCGTCGCAGCGCTCTACTATGCCGATCGCGTTTTCCAGTTGCCGCTGGGCTTCGTCGGCGTGGCGATGGGGACGGTTGTCCTCTCCGATATGGCGGATGCCGCCGGGCGGGACGGGCCGGATGCGATGCTGGGACAGTCCCTGGCGCTGGGCCTGGCGCTGGCGCTGCCCGCTGGCGCCGCGCTGGTCGCGCTGGCCGATCCGATCGTCTCGGTGCTGTTCGAGCATGGCCGCTTCGAGGCCGCCGACCGCGCGCGGACGGCCGGCGCGCTCGCTGCCTTCGGCTACGGCCTGCCCTTCGCCATCGCGGCGAAGGTCTTCGGCCAGGTCTATTTCGCCCGTCGCCGGCCGCGTCTGCCGCTGCTGTCGGGCTGCCTTGCGGTGCTGGTGGCGGCGCTCGTCGGCCTCGGACTGGCCGATGGCGACAACGCGGCCCGGATGGCGGCTTTCGCCGCGACGCTCGCCTTCGCCGTGCAGGCCGTGATGCTGGGAGCCACGCTGATCCGGGACGGCATCTGGCGGCCGAGCGCGAGCAATCTGCGGCCCATCGCCGCCAGCCTCGCCGCGAGCGCGATCATGCTGGGAGCCCTGCCGCTGCTGCTGAAGGCGCTCGCGGCGCCGCTCGCCCTCGACCAGCCCATCCTGTACCGCGCCGGGGCGCTGGTGCTGCTCTGCCTCGGCGGGGTCGTCGTCTATGGCGCGGTCGGCGGGCTGCTGGGTGCCTTCGGCGCTCTCCCCTTGCGCAAGCGGCGGGCTTGAGCCAGAAGCGCCGCTTCCTCCCTCCATCGTGACGACGGAGTGCCCCATGTCGGGTTTTCACCAGCGCGTATTCTCAGGCATGCAGCCGACCTCGACGCTGCATCTCGGCAATTATTTGGGCGCGCTGACCAACTGGGTGGCGATGCAGGAGACGCATGAGTGCATCTATTGCGTCGTCGACATGCACGCGATCACCCAGGGGCTCGACGTCTGGGGTGGCCCTAAGGTACTGACCGGCGCGATTCGCGAGGTGGCCGCCGCCTATATCGCCGCCGGCGTCGACCCGAAGAAGAGCATCATCTTCAACCAGAGCCAGGTCTCGGGCCATGCCGAGCTCGCCTGGGTGTTCAATACAGTGGCTCGCCTCGGCTGGCTCAACCGCATGACCCAGTTCAAGGAGAAGGCCGGCAAGGACCGCGAGAACGCCTCCGTCGGACTCTATGACTACCCGGTGCTGATGGCGGCCGACATCCTGCTCTACAAGGCGACGCATGTGCCCGTCGGCGAGGATCAGAAGCAGCATCTGGAGCTCACCCGCGACATCGCGCAGAAGTTCAACAACGACTTCGCCGAGCGCATCGCGGAACTGGGGCTCGGTACCGGCGATCAAGGCTATTTTCCGATGCCGGAGCCGATCATCATGGGCCCCGCCCAGCGGGTGATGAGCCTGCGCGACGGCACCAAGAAGATGTCGAAATCGGACGCTTCCGACTATTCGCGCATCAACCTGACCGATGATGCCGACGCCATCGCCCAGAAGATCCGCAAGGCGAAGACTGACCCCGAGCCGCTTCCCTCCGAGGAGAAGGGGCTGGAGGGTCGCGCGGAAGCCGAGAACCTCGTCGGCATCTATGCCGGCCTCTCGGGCGTGGCGAAGGGCGAGGTGCTGAGGGAGTTCGGCGGCAGCCAGTTCTCCGGCTTCAAGGCGGCGCTGGTCGACCTCGCGGTCGAGAAGCTCAGCCCGATCGCCGGCGAGATGCGCCGCCTGCTCGCGGATCCCAGGCATATCGACGCCATCCTCGGCGAGGGCGCCAAGCGGGCCGACGCCATCGCGGCGCCGATCCTGCGCGAGGTCAAGGACATCATCGGCTTCGTCCGGAGCTGAGCGCCGTCCGGAAAGCCCGGTTCCGGGTGAGGGGCTTGCGCCGGGCTGCCGGCGCGGGCCACCATGCCGCCTCCTGAGGCGGCGACAGGGATATCCATGGTCAAGAGACGCCGGTCCTACGAGACGGGCCATCGCCCGAAATTCCTCGCCGTGGTCGACGACACCGAGGAGTGCGCCAAGGCGCTGCGTTTCGCGGCGCGCCGCTGCGCCCGCGTCGGCGCGTCCATCGTCCTGCTCGGCGTCGCCACGCCGCCCGAGCACGAGACCTGGCTTGGTGTCGGCGAGGCGATGCAGGCGGAGGCCGAGGCCGAGGCCGAGAAGCGTCTCGATACGGCTGCAGCCGCCGTGCGCGCGCTCGCCGGCCTGGAGCCCGAGAAGGTCGTGCGCACCGGCGACAAGGCCGATGAGCTCGTCAAGCTGATCGAGGAGGATGAGGACATTTCCCTTCTCGTGCTGGCTGCCGGCACCGGCCGCGAGGGGCCCGGACCGCTCGTCAGCGCGCTCGCCGGCAAGTCCTCTGCGAGCTTCCCGATCCCCGTCGCCATCGTCCCCGGCCATCTGGAGGACGAGGAGATCGACGCGTTGGCGTGAACCGACGTCGGCATTGACCGACCGGCTGGAATGATTCCATCCATCGGCCTATATCGGAGCCAGGAACGGCGACCTTGAATCGCCGGTACCGGAGGTATCCATGTTCATCCAGACCGAAGCGACGCCGAATCCGGCGACCCTTAAATTCCTGCCCGGCCGCATCGTCATGGGCGCCGGCACGCTCGATATGCGCGAACCGGCCGAGGCCGAGCGCTCGCCGCTGGCACAGCGCCTGTTCGGCGTGTCCGGCGTGTCGGGCGTGTTCCTCGGCTCCGATTTCATCACCGTCACCAAATCGGACGGCGAGTGGCCGCATCTGAAGCCCGCGATTCTCGGCGCCATCATGGAGCATTTCATGTCGGGCGCCCCGGTGCTGTCGGAGGGCTCGGCCGCCGATGTGATCGAGGAGGGCGAGTTTTTCGCCGAAGAAGACGCGCAGACGGTCGAGACGATCAAGGACCTGCTTGAGACGCGCATCCGCCCGGCGGTGGCCGGCGATGGCGGCGACATCACCTTCCGCGGCTATCGCGACGGCACGGTCTATCTCGTCATGAAGGGCGCCTGCTCGGGCTGCCCCTCATCGACCGCGACGCTGAAGCACGGCATCCAGAACCTGCTGCACCACTTCCTGCCGGAAGTGCGCGGGGTCGAGGCGGTTTGATATCGGAGCGCAACGCGTGGTCGTGCGAAGCCTGGTCGTGAACGAAGAAGCGCGGGATCGCCTCCCCGGATCGAGGCCCTGATGCGCATCCTCGCGATCGACACGGCGCTCGGCGCCTGCTCGGCTTGCGTGCTCGACGCCGGTGAGGCGCAGCCGCTGGCCAGCGAGCAGCTCGCCATGGATCGTGGCCATGCCGAGGCGCTGATGCCGCTGGTCGAGCGGGTGATGAACGCGGTGGAGGGGGGCTTCTCCTCGCTCGACCGTGTCGCCGTCACCGTTGGCCCCGGCAGCTATACCGGCCTGCGGGTCGGCGTCAGCGCCGCGCGTGCCATCGCCTTCGCGGCCGGCATCCCGTCAGTGGGCGTCACCACCGTCGCGGCCTGCGCGGCGCCATTGATCGGCCGCGAGCCCGGCCGCGTCATCGCCGCCGCGCTCGATGCCAGGCACGGGCAGGTCTGGTTTCAGGCGCTGAGCGCGGAAGGCAAGCCGCTGGTCTCGCTGCGGCAGGTCAGCTATCGCGATGCGGCGCGCGCCATCGGCGCCGGCCCGGTCAGCCTGGTCGGTTCCTCGGCGCTGGCGGTGGCGAACGAGGCCTGGGCGATCGGCCTCGACGCCGTCGTGGTCGACAGCGCCAGGGCGCCCGATATCGCCTGGGTGGCGCGGCTCGGCCTGATCGCCGATCCCGAGACGGCTCCGCCGCGCCCGCTCTATCTTAAGGCGCCGGAAACGACCCCGCAGGACAAGGCGCGGCTGCCGCGCCGGTGAGGCCATTCGCCAGATCGGGGTTGACCTTGGGGCAGGCTGTGCGAACAAGCGGCATGGATTGGTTGCGCAGGCTCCTTCATCCCGGTTCGGCTCCCGCGCGGACGGGGCGCCTCGATGTCGCCCATGCGCGGCAGGTCGCGTCGCTGCATCATCTGGGCGGCTTCGCCCGCGGCTGGGAGCCTTCCGAATGCGCCGCGCTGATTGCCGATTCGGGTGTCGTGGCCGATGGCGTCTTCAGCGGCGGCGGCCATAGCCCGGATGGTTTCGTGATGTCGCGCAAGGCGGCGGACGAGGCCGAGATCCTCAGCATCGTCGTTTCTCCGGCACGGCGACGGGACGGGCTCGGCCGCACCCTGCTCGCCGTCCATCTCGCCCATCTGGCGAGCGAGGGCATCACGCAGGTTTTCCTCGAGGTCGAGGAGGGCAACGAGCCGGCGGAGCGGCTCTATCGCCATTTCGGCTTCCGCGAGGTCGGCCGCCGCAAGGGCTACTACCCCAAGCCCGACGGCTCGCGCGCCACCGCGATCGCGATGCGGCTCGATCTCGCGTGACATCCGCCCGCAATCGGGCGATGAGGAGCCCTTGCATCCCATCAGGACCGACCCGACGCCGATGACCGGAACCGCTCGCGCATGAACGGACTATCCGCAGGCGCCCTGCTTCGCCTTGCGCTGCTCGGGCTCGGCACGCTCGCCTTGGTGCCATTGCAGCTCGTGGTCCTCCGCGCATGGCCGGCGCAGGCTGGCGTCCTGCCGCTGCGCTTCCATCGGCTCGTCTGCTTCTGCCTCGGCGTGCGCCGCCGGGTCAGGGGCACGCCGCCATCGCCCGGAGCGGGCGCGCTGATCGTCGCCAACCATGTTTCCTGGCTCGATATCTGCGTGCTCGGGGCCGAGCAGAAGCTCGCCTTCGTCGCCAAGAGCGAGGTCGCGAGCTGGCCCGTCATCGGCTTCCTGGCGAAGCTCCAGCATACGGTCTTCATCGACCGCCAGCGCCGCAGCGCCACGGCCGGCGTCGCCGCGGCGATGGGCGCGCGCATCGCGGCGGGGGAGGACATCGTCCTCTTCGCCGAGGGCACGACCGGGGATGGAACACGCATCCTGCCCTTCCGCTCCTCGCTGCTCGGCGCCGCCCATCAGGCGATGGGTGACACGGAAAGCGACGTGACGGTCTATCCGCTGGCCGTCACCTATACCGGCTGGCAGGGCCTGCCCGGCGGGCGCATCGAGCGCGGCGCGCTCGCCTGGTATGGCGATACCGAGCTCGTGCCGCATCTCAGGCATGTGCTCGCCTGCGGAAAGGTCGATGTTGAACTGGTCTGGGGCGCGCCGATCGTGATGGGCCGGGCGACCTCGCGCAAGGAGGCGACGCGGCTGGCGGAGGCGACGGTGCGCGCCGCCCGCCGCGAAGCCGTGACCGGCCGTCCCGCCGGGTAAGGAAGCGCTGGCCCGCTGCTTGCTTTCCGTCCGTTGCGGCATGGCGGTGATTTTCAAGCCGCGCGAACCGGAGTAAGGAGACGGTTTGGAGATCCCGACCGCGACGATGAAGAAAGTCCACATCAAGTCCTTCGGCTGCCAGATGAACGTCTATGACGGGCAGCGCATGGCCGATATCCTGGGCGAGCAGGGCTATGAGGAGACGGCGACGCCGGAAGGCGCGGATCTGATCCTGCTCAACACCTGCCATATCCGCGACCGTGCCGTGCAGAAGGTCTATACCGAGCTCGGCAAGCTGCGCGATATCAAGACTGCCCAGAAGGCAGAGGGCCAGGAGACGAAGATCGTCGTCGCCGGCTGCGTCGCCCAGGCCGAGGGCGGCGAGATCCAGCGCCGCCAGCCGGCGGTCGACCTCGTCGTCGGCCCGCAGGCCTATCACCGCCTGCCCGAGCTTCTGGCCGAGGCGGCGGGCAAGCGCGTCGTCGATACCGATCTCCCCATCGAGGACAAGTTCGGCTTCCTGCCGGCGCCCAAGCCTCAGGTCATTCGCGCGCGCGGAGTGTCCGCTTTCGTCACGGTGCAGGAAGGCTGCGACAAGTTCTGCGCTTTCTGCGTCGTGCCCTATACGCGCGGCGCCGAGTTCTCGCGGCCGGTGGCACAGGTGGTGGCAGAGGTCGAGCGGCTGGCGGAAGCCGGCGTGCGCGACGTCACTTTGATCGGCCAGAACGTCAACGCCTATCACGGCGAAGGCCCGGACGGCGCCGTCTGGGGCCTCGCGCGATTGATGCATCGCGTCGCCGAGGTGCCGGGCATCGCCCGCATCCGCTATACCACCAGCCACCCCCGGGACATGGACGACGATCTCATCGCCGCCCATCGCGACCTGCCCCAGGTGATGCCTTTCCTGCACCTGCCGGTGCAGGCGGGCTCGGACCGCATCCTCGCGGCGATGAACCGCAAGCACACCGGCGACGAGTATCGCCGCCTGATCGAGCGCATCCGCACGGCACGCCCGGACATCGCGCTCTCCTCCGACTTCATCGTCGGCTTTCCCGGTGAGACCGATGCCGATTTCGAGGACACGATCCGCCTCGTCGACGAGATCGGCTTCGCCTCGAGCTATTCCTTCAAATATTCGTCGCGCCCCGGCACGCCTGCCGCCGATCTCGACGGGCAGATTCCGCGCGCCGTCATGGACGAGCGGCTCTATCGATTGCAGGAACGCATCGAGCATCATCGCCAGGCCTTCAACGCCGCGATGGTCGGACGGGCTGTGGATGTGTTGCTGGAACGCGCCGGGCGCCACCCGGGACAGCTTGCCGGCAAGTCGCCCTATCTGCAGGCTGTGCAGATCGACAGCGAGACGAATCAGATCGGGGATATCGTGCGGGTGGTGATCGAGCGCACCAGCACCAATTCGCTCTTCGGCCACAAATTTGAGGCCGGGGCAGGTTCGCGAAAGGAAATGGCCGCTTGAGCGCGCGCCCTCTCGCCCCCATCTGCGGGTTGAGCACACCCTGTCATCAGGCTGAAATTGTTGCGTTCGGATATGCTGTGAGACGACCGGGCCGGTCGTTCCTGTCCGGCCGGAATAACCGTCAGGGAGATGACGCATTTGGCACAGGCTGATTCGATGACGCCGAAACCCGACCGGACCCCGCGGCGCGAGATCGCGCCGGCGCGCGGGGAGAGCCTCGCCCGCGAGGGCCTGCCGGCGACCGAGGTGACGTTGAGTTTCGAAGACAATCGCCTCGCCAGCCTGGTCTTCGGCCAGTACGACCAGAACCTCGCTCATCTCGAGCGGCGGCTCGGCGTCGTCGTCAATCCCAATGGCAACCATGTCACGGCGAAGGGACCGCGTGAGACGGCCGAGCAGGCTGTCCGCGTGCTGAAGACGCTCTATGCCCGCGCCAAGGCCGGCGCGGCGGTGACGCTCGGCGATGTCGACGGTGCGATCGAGGAGAGCAACGTCCAGCGCTCGCTCTTCCCGACGGCGGACACCGGCAAGGCCTCCTTCGACGCGATCGTTACCAGGAAGCGGGGCCCTGTAAGAGCCCGCAACGCGGCGCAGGACGCCTATCTGCGCCAGCTCAAGCGCCATGAGCTCGTTCTCGCCGAAGGTCCGGCCGGCACCGGCAAGACTTGGCTCGCGGTCGGGCATGCCGTCTCGCTGATCGAGCAGGGCGTGGTCGAGCGGATGATCCTGTCGCGCCCGGCCGTCGAGGCGGGCGAGCGCCTCGGCTTCCTGCCCGGCGACATGCGCGAGAAGGTCGATCCCTATCTGCGGCCGATCTACGACGCGCTCAACGACTTCATGGAGGCGCGCCATGTCGAGCGCGGCCTGCAGACCGGCATGATCGAGATCGCGCCGCTCGCCTTCATGCGCGGCCGGACCCTGACCAACGCCGTCGTGCTGCTCGACGAGGCGCAGAACGCCACCTCGATGCAGATGAAGATGTTCCTCACCCGCCTGGGCGAGGGCTCGCGCATGATCATCACCGGCGATCCCTCGCAGATCGATTTGCCGCCCGGCCAACGCTCCGGCCTCGTCGAGGCGGCGAAGCTGCTCAAGGACGTCGAGGGCATCGGCTATGCCCGCTTCGAGGAGGGCGATGTCGTCCGCCACGATCTGGTGCGCCGCATCGTGATGGCCTATGAGGCGTCGGCGAGGCGCGAACGCGAGGAGCGCGAGGAGGCGATGCGCAATTCCGCAGCGGCTCCCGAGGCGCATCGCGAGGGCGACAGTGAGGGATTGAAGCGGATGTTGGCGCGGGAGCGGCCGCGATGAAGGATCGACCTCGCGCGCGGCGTTCGGCGCCGCCCGCGGAGAGCCTTCCGGCTCTGGTTCTCGATATCCGTGCCGAGTCGCGCCGCTGGCGTGAGCTGGGCAATCTCGCAGCCTTGCGCGCCATCGCCGGTGAGGCGCTTCGTGCGGGGCTGGCCGTTGCGCCGCGCCGGCCCGTGGACGGTGCCGAGCTCAGCCTGCTCCTGACCGATGACCGGCGCATCCGCCTCGTCAACCGCGACTGGCGCGGCTTTGACAAGGCGACCAACGTGCTCTCCTTCCCGGCCGCGCCGCCGGAGCGCATCGCGACCAGCCCGCTGCTCGGCGACATCGTCGTCGCCTACGAGACCGTGGCGCGCGAGGCCGAAGCCGAGGGCAAGAGCTTTCCCGACCATTTCCGCCATCTCGTCATCCACGGGCTGCTGCACCTGCTCGGCGAGGATCACGAGACCGAGGCCGAGGCGCGCCGCATGGAAGCGCTCGAGGTCGAGGCGCTCGCGCGTCTCGGCATTGCCGACCCTTACGCCGATGCCGAGCTCGTGACCGAGCCGGCCCCGTCTTTCTCAGAACATTCACGGCCATGAGCGACGACAGTCGACAATCCCAGAACGAAACCGCCGGCCGGGGCCTCGGCCACTGGCTCGGCCAGTTCCTCGACCGGCTCGGTCTACGCGGCGGCGGCACGGCGCGGGAGGAGATCGTCGAGGCGCTGGCTGAGGCGAATGGCGAATTGGCCGACCTCTCGGCGCAGGAGCGCGCCATGCTCACCAATGTGCTGGGCCTGCGCGAGCGCCGCGTCAGCGATGTCATGATACCCCGGGCCGACATCGTCGCGGTGCCGGCGGATGTCACGCTCGACCAGCTCCTCGCCCATTTCCGCACGGCCGGCCATTCGCGCCTGCCGGTCTTCGACGATTCGCTCGATGATCCCCGCGGCATGGTCCATATCCGCGATTTCCTCGAATACATCGCCGAGAAGGCCCATCCCGCGGGCATGGCCGGCAGCGATACCGAGGAGGCGCAGACGGCTCCGCATGATCTGGCGGCGGTCGATCTGTCCACCCCGCTCGCGGCGACGAAGCTGCTGCGCCCCGTCCTCTACGTTCCGCCGTCGATGCCGGCGGTGGACCTGCTCGTCCGCATGCAGGCGACCCGCACCCATATCGCCCTCGTGATCGACGAATATGGCGGCACGGACGGGCTCGTCTCGATCGAGGACCTGATCGAGATCGTCGTCGGCGATATCGAGGACGAGCACGACATGGAGGAGGCGCCGATCACGCCGGCCGGCGACGACTGCTTCACGGCCGATGCACGCGCCACCCTCGACGAACTCAAGCAGGCGACCGGGGTCGATCTCTCCGGCAACGAGGTCGCCGACGACATCGACACGCTGGGCGGGCTGATCGTCACGCTCGCCGGCCGCGTTCCGGCGCAGGGCGAGATCGTCGACGGACCCGAGGGCCTGTCCTTCGAGGTCCTCGATTCCGATCAGCGCCGCGTGAAGCGCCTGACAATCCGTCGCCGCGACCGGACGGCGCCTGAAGAAGCGGCGATGGAGCCCGGCTGATGCCGATCACTGGGGTCGCGGAGGCCGTCATCCTGGCCTGGGGATGGCGCAGGCGGCTCATCGCCTTTGCCGCTGGCGCCAGCGGCGCGCTCGCCTTGCCGCCGCTGGATCTGTGGCCGCTCGTCGTCCTGCCGATGACCTTTGCCATCTGGCTGATGGACGGCGCGGTCGGGACGACGCGCTGGCAACGCTTCCGCTCCGCCTTCGTGGCCGGCTGGTGGTGGGGTTTCGGCTTCTTCGTCGCCGGGTTGTGGTGGCTCGGCGCCGCCTTTCTGGTCGAGGCCGACAAGTTTGCCTGGGCGATGCCGCTCGGCGTCGTCGCGCTGCCGGCTTTCCTCGCGGTATTTCCGGCTTTCGCCTTCGGCGCGGCGCGGCTGTTCTGGCCGAAGGGCGCGGGCCGCATCCTTGTCCTCGCCGCGATGCTGGGGATCAGCGAGTGGCTGCGCGGCCATGTGCTGACCGGTTTCCCCTGGAACGTCTACGGCATGATGCTGGCCGGCGAGATTCATCTCGCGCAGGTCGCTTCGCTCTTCGGGCTCTATGGGCTCACGCTCTTCGCCGTGGCAATCGGCGCGGCACCCGCGACGCTGGGCACCGCGGCGGGCCCGTCCGGGCGCTGGGCGCCGTCGCTATTGGCGTTGGCCGCTCTCGCGGCCTTCTTCGCCTATGGCGTCTGGCGCGTGCCGTCCGGCCCCTCGCCGCTGGTCGCCGGCGTCAAATTGCGGCTGATGCAGCCGAACCTCCCGCAGGACGCCAAGTTCAACGGCAATAACGGCGCGGCGATCCTCGACCACTATCTCGAGCTCAGCGACCGGGCGACGAGTCCGCAGACGCCGGGCCTCCAGAACGTCACCCATGTGATCTGGCCCGAATCCGCCTTCCCCTTCCTGCTCGGGCGCACCCCGCAAGCGCTCGCGCGCATCGCGGCCGCCCTGCCGCCGGACGTGACGCTGATCACCGGCGCCGCAAGGGCCGGCGAGATTCTGCCGGGCGAGGGCCGGCCGCCGATCTACAACTCCATTCAGGTCGTGAACGACGAGGGCGCCATCGTCGCGAGCTACGACAAGGTCCATCTCGTGCCCTTCGGCGAATATCTGCCGCCGATCCTCGGCACGCTGATCCGCGCCGTCGGCCTGTCGCAGTTCGTCTCGGTTCCCGGAGGATTTTCGGCGGGAAGCACGCATTTGCCTCTGGCGATCAAGGGGCTGCCGACCGCGGCGCCATTGATCTGCTACGAGGCCGTCTTTCCCGGCGCGGTTGTGCCGCGGGGGCCGCGCCCGGCCTTTTTCCTGAACCTCACCAATGATGGCTGGTTCGGCCAGACCAGCGGTCCCTATCAGCACTTCGCCCAGGCGCGGCTGCGCAGCATCGAGGAAGGCCTGCCGCTCGTCCGCGTCGCCAACACCGGCATTTCCGGGGTCGTCGACGCCTATGGCCGCGTCGTCGCCAGCCTGCCGCTCGGCAGCGAAGGCGTTCTGGATGCTGGCCTGCCGCGCTCAGGCGCCCCGCCATTCTATGCGCGATGGGGCGATCTGGTCTTCGCCGGACTCTTGGCCCTTTTCCTCGCTCTGGCCCGGATTTTGCGGGTCTGAGGGCCTAACATTAACTTTTTCGAGACCAGTGGACCGGATCGCTGGCTTGTAATACATCACGACCTCCGCGCCGACCAGGATTGCGGCTCCTGGCCAAGACAATGATGCTAGGACAGGTTGAATGATGATCAAGAAGGTACCCAATCCGATCGACCGCCATGTGGGCAGCCGAGTTCGGATGCGACGCATGCTTGCCGGGATCAGCCAGGAGAGGCTGGGCGAGGCCTTGGGGCTGACGTTCCAGCAGGTCCAGAAATACGAGAAGGGCTCGAATCGCATCAGCGCGAGCCGCCTGCAGCAGATCGCCAAGATGCTCGATGTGCCGGTAGCCTTCTTCTTCGACGGAGCGCCGAGCGGCGATATGCCGGCCGGCGGTTTTTCCGATTCCGCGGCGACGACCTATATTTCGGATTTCCTGTCGACCAGCGAAGGCGTGCAGCTCACCAAGGCCTTCACCCGCATCAAGAATAGTCGGGTCCGCCGCCGTGTCATCGATCTGGTCGAGGCCCTGGCCGAGGAAGACAGCGAAAAGGTCTAGTTTTCGCGTCGTTTTGTTCGACCTGTCGAACGATCTTCCCGATAAACGAATTATAGCGCTTGACGGCGAACGCGTCCGGCTGCATTGACGGGGCGTTTTCCATGCTGGCGTATGCCGCGCCAGGCGCTTTCATCGTGCCCAGATTCAAGGGAAGCCGCGACCGTGTCACGCCAGAATTACCTGTTCACCAGCGAATCGGTCTCGGAAGGCCACCCCGACAAGGTCTGCGACCGCATCTCGGACGAGATCGTCGATCTGTTCTTCAAGGAGGCGGTGAAGGCCGGCTATGAGCCGTCCAAGGTCCGCGTCGCGGCCGAGACGCTGGCGACGACGAACCGTGTCGTCATCGCCGGCGAGGTCCGCACCCATCTCGACGAGAAGCAGATCAAGTCGAAGGTGAAGTCGGCGGCCCGCAAGGCGATCCGCAACATCGGCTACGAGCAGGCCGGCTTCCACTGGAAGACCTGCAAGATCGACGTGCTGCTGCACCCGCAATCGGCCGACATCGCCCAGGGCGTGGACGAGTCCGGCAATAAGGATGTCGGCGCCGGCGACCAGGGCATCATGTTCGGCTATGCCAGCCGCGAGACGCCCGAACTGCTGCCCGCGCCGATCTACTACGCCCACAAGATCCTGGAGACGCTGACGCTCGCCCGCAAGAAGGGCGAGGGCGACGCCGCCAAGCTCGGCCCCGACGCCAAGAGCCAGGTCACCGTCAAGTACGAGAACGGCAAGCCGGTCGGCGTCACCCAGATCGTGCTCTCGACCCAGCATCTCGATGAAAGCCTGTCCTCAGCCGATGTCCGCAAGATCGTCGAGCCCTATATCCGTCAGGCGCTGCCGGATGGCTGGATCTCGAAGGACACGGTCTGGCACATCAACCCGACCGGCAAGTTCGTCATCGGCGGCCCGGACGGCGACGCCGGCCTGACCGGCCGCAAGATCATCGTCGACACCTATGGCGGCGCGGCTCCCCATGGCGGCGGCGCCTTCTCGGGCAAGGACCCGACCAAGGTCGACCGCTCGGCGGCCTATGCGGCGCGCTATCTCGCCAAGAACGTCGTCGCGGCCAAGCTGGCCGACCGCGCCACGATCCAGCTCTCCTACGCCATCGGCGTCGCCAAGCCGCTGTCGATCTATGTCGACCTGCACGGCACCGGCAAGGTCGACGAAGCCAAGCTCGAGGACGTGCTCGGCAAGCTGGTCGACCTGTCGCCGAACGGCATCCGCAACCATCTCGGCCTCAACAAGCCAATCTATGCCAAGACCTCGGCCTATGGCCATTTCGGCCGCAAGGCCGGCCGCGACGGCAGCTTCTCCTGGGAGAAGACCGATCTCGTCGACGCACTGAAGAAGGCCGTCGCCTGAGATTGACCCCCGGGTCAGGAATGGAAAGGCCGGGGTTCACCCGGCCTTTTTTCTTTGACTTGACGGATAAGGTCGCTGAAACACCCCCGTCATCCCGGGCCCGACCCGGGCTCCATCGTAAGGCTCCGCAGCTCTGTGATGGATTCCGGATCTCCGCTTCGCTGCGTCCGGAATGACGACTCCATCGGACAAAGCGATACGAAGACGATCATGACCTACGACTCCGATCATGACGAACGCGCCTTCTACGGCCGCCGCAAGGGCAAGGCCTTGCGCGACGGCCAGAGCTTGCTGATCGAAGAGACGTTGCCGCGTCTGCGCCTGCCGGAGGGTGAGATCGCCGACCTCAAGGCGCTGTTCCCGCAGCCCGTCGAGGCGGTGCGGCTCGAGATCGGCTTCGGCGGGGGCGAGCATCTGCTGATGCGGATGCGCGAGAGCCCGCAGATCGGCTTCATCGGCGTCGAGCCCTTCATCAACGGCATGGCCAAGTTCCTGGCGGTCGCCGAGCGCGAGGGCCTGACCAATATCCGCGTCTGGGACGACGATGCCGCGTTGCTGCTGCCGCGCTTCCCGGCCGGTAGCCTCGACGCCATAGACCTGCTCTATCCCGATCCCTGGCCGAAGCGCCGCCAGCGCAAGCGCCGCTTCGTCTCGGAGCACACGCTTGGCTTGTTCGCTCGCGCACTTAAGGCCGGCGGTCGTTTCCGCTTCGCCAGCGATATCGACGACTATGTCGGCTGGACGCTGACGCGCCTGCTCGCCTCGCCGGATTTCGACTGGACGGACGAGCGCGCCGAGGATTGGCGCCGGCCTTATCCCGGCTGGATCCGCACGCGCTACGAGGCGAAGGCGGTCAGGGAAGGCCGCGTTTCCAGCTATCTCACGGCCTTGCGTCGCGCATCCTGAGGAAGCCGAGCACGCGCTGGGCCGTGCTCTGGGCGAGGTTGCGGAAGCTGTCGCGGGCCCGCTCGATGGCGGCTTCCGACTTGCCGAGATCCTTGCGCAGCGAGATCAGCGCCGCCGTCGTCTCCCAGGACCAGCCGAGCCCACGTGCGACGAGCAGCACGGCCTCGCGGTCGGAGCCGAGGATGATCTGCTCGGCCGCCGGCAGACTGAGCTGCGCCAGGACGGCGAGCGCGCAGGTCGCATGCTCGGTCGCCCCGCTCTGGGCCAGGGCGCGCACCTTGGCCTCGTCGAGCTGGCCGGCCTCGTTCAGCTCCTTGATCTCCGTCAGGGCGGCGCTGATCGGGCCGAGCTCGCTAGGCATCTGACCGTCGGCGACGAGCGCTTCGGCGCCCCGCTCCACGGCGTCGTCGATCTCGTCGACCAGCGCCAGGGCGAGGCTCTCGTTGAGGCGCTTGCGGGCGGAGTTCTTGGCCGCCCGGATCAGTTGCTCGGACAATTCGGCGGGGATGTCGCGGCGCATGCCCAGCGTCGCCTGCAAGGCGTCGTCCTGCACCGCCCGCATCACCAGCACGCCCATGCCGTGCCGCGAGAAGCGCGCTGTCTGGTTGGAGGCGACGGCATGCGTTACCACGCGGCCGCCGCGCAGGATCAGGAAATCGGTGACGGGCTCGCCGAGATTGGGCCGTTCGGTGATGGCGAGCATATGGTCCCGGCCCTTCGCCGCCGAGATCGCGACCAGATCCTGGTCGCTGAGCCGCGGCGATTGAATGAGGACCGGGCGCGCGACGGCGATTTCGTCGAGGGCGAGCTGGTGGATGACGCCGTTCGGCGCGTTCGGGATCGATGCCAGCCGCTCCGCCAGCTCGATGCGGGCATGGAGCTCGATGACGCGCGACAACCGCCCGATCACCACGTCGAAGACGCCGACCTGCTCTTCGTCCATGTGGATGGCGGTGGCGAGGAACAGATCCGTCAACCGGGCGAGGATCTCGGCACGCTCGTGGCCGGAGCCACGCTGTATCGTCGATTCCAGGTCTCGCAGCATCGTGCCGACCGCACTCATCCCGTGTCCTCGCGCAGGGTTTCACCGTGAAGGTGACACGCAAGGATGACCAACGGGTTAGCGGGAAAGGGCAAATCTCGGCCCTTCTGGCGCGGCGGTGGCCACGCTTGCATCTTGCCGCAAGGCGGACTACATAGCGGCCAACAGCTCTGGTATCGGTTAACGCCGGTGATCAAGAGCGGGCCGGCCGGCCCGCTCTTTTTTATTGGCCGCGACCCGCCAGGCAGACGGGACGGCCCGGGGCATGAACGAACCGACAAGCGAACCGACAGCATCATCCGCTCAGGAGCCGCGCCTCGTCGTCGAGAGCGGCGTGGCGGCGCGCGTTGCCATGATCATCGAGCCGGCGATCGTCGATCTCGGTTACCGGCTGGTGCGTGTGCGCGTGACCGCGCAGAATGGCTGCACCGTCCAGATCATGGCCGAGCGGCCGGATGGCTCGATGACGGTCGAGGGCTGCGAGGAAATCAGCCAGGCCGTCTCGCCGGTGCTGGATGTCGACGATCCCATCCAGGCGGCGTATTATCTCGAGGTCTCCTCGCCGGGGATCGACCGCCCGCTGGTGCGCGCGAGCGATTTCGAGCGCTGGGCCGGGCACCTCGCCAAGATCGACACGAGCGAGTTGGTCGCCAACCGCAAGCGTTTCCGCGGCATCCTGCGCGGGGTTTCCGGCACGGATGCGCTGCTGGCCCGCGACGATGCCAGGAGTGACGAGGAGCGCGACGTCGCCATCCCGATGCGATTGATCGCGGATGCGCGCCTCGTGCTGACCGACGCTTTGGTCACCGAGTCGCTGCGTCGCGGCAAATCGGGCCTGCCGCCCGAGATGCCGGCACCCGACGAAGTCGCCGGCCCGAAGAAGGGCCATGGAAAATCGCTCGGCCCGCGTCCGGGCAAGAAGCGCGGACCGGCTCCGCACGAAACAGATACGGAAGAGGAGTGAGCGCCATGGTGGTCGCCGCCAACAGGCTCGAATGGCTGCAGATCGCGGATGCGGTCGCCCGCGAGAAATCGATCGACCGGCAGATCGTGCTCGACGCGATGGAGGACGCGATCGCCCGTGCGGCCCGCTCGCGCTACGGCGCCGAGACCGACGTCCATGCCGAGATCAACACCAAGACCGGCGAACTGCGCCTCGCCCGCCATCTCCAGGTCGTCGAGACCGTCGAGAACCCGGCGATCGAGATCACCGTCGACGAGGCCAAGCGCCACAACCCGGCCGCCCAGGTCGGCGACGTCATCGCCGATCCGCTGCCGCCCTTCGATTTCGGCCGCATCGCCGCCCAGTCGGCCAAGCAGGTCATCGTCCAGAAGGTCCGCGAGGCCGAGCGCGACCGCCAGTACGACGAGTACAAGGATCGCATCGGCGAGATCGTCAACGGCGCGGTCAAGCGCGTCGAATACGGCAACGTCTTCGTCGATCTCGGCCGCGGCGAGGCGATCATCCGCCGTGACGAGATGATCCCGCGCGAGACCTTCAAGGTCGGCGACCGTGCCCGCGCCTATGTCTACGACGTGCGCCGCGAGCCGCGTGGCCCGCAGATCTTCCTGTCGCGCACCCATCCGCAGTTCATGGCCAAGCTCTTCGGCCAGGAAGTGCCGGAGATCTATGACGGCATCGTCGAGGTCAAGGCCGTCGCCCGCGATCCGGGCTCGCGCGCCAAGATCGCCGTGATCAGCCGCGATTCCTCGATCGACCCGGTCGGCGCCTGCGTCGGTATGCGCGGCTCGCGCGTCCAGGCCGTCGTCGGCGAACTCCAGGGCGAGAAGATCGACATCATCCCGTGGTCGCCGGATGTCGCGACCTTCGTCGTCAACGCGCTGCAGCCGGCGGAAGTCGCCAAGGTCGTGCTCGACGAGGAAGCCGACAAGATCGAGGTGGTGGTGCCCGACGAGCAGCTCTCGCTCGCCATCGGCCGCCGCGGCCAGAACGTCCGCCTCGCCTCGCAGCTCACCGGCTGGGACATCGACATCCTCACTGAAGCCGAGGAGTCGGAGCGTCGCCAGAAGGAATTCGTGCAGCGCACCGAGATCTTCATGAACGCGCTGAACGTCGACGAGACGGTCGGCCAGCTCCTGGCGTCCGAAGGCTTCCGCAATGTCGAGGAGCTCGCCTATGTCGAGCTCTCCGAGCTCGCCTCGATCGAGGGCTTCGACGAGGACACCGCCTCCGAGATTCAGAACCGGGCCTTGGAGCACCTCGCCGCCGTCGAGGCTGAATTCGACGAGAAGCGCCGTGCGCTTGGCGTCGAGGACGCCTTGCGCGAGGTCGAGGGCATCACCACCTCCATGATGGTGGCGCTCGGCGAGAACGACGTGAAGACCGTCGAGGATCTCGCGGGCTGCGCCACGGACGATCTCACCGGCTGGACCGAGCGCAAGGACGGTGAATCGACCCGTCATGCCGGCTATCTCGACGGCTTCGATCTCTCCCGGCAGGATGCGGAGGCCATCATCATGGCCGCACGCGTTCATGCGGGTTGGGTCGAGGCTCCGGCGGAGGAGCCCGAGGCGGAAGCCGACGAGGCTGCCGAGGCCTGAGCGGAGCGCCCGCGATGAAGGCGGCGACGCTGAAGGAAGGATCGGAGCGCAGTTGCGTCCTCACCCGTGCGGTGAAGGCGCCCGACGATCTGATCCGCTTCGTCGCCGGCCCTGACGGGACGTTGGTGCCGGATTTGCGGCGCAAGCTGCCCGGGCGCGGTGTCTGGGCGAGCCTCAGTCGCAAGGCCGTGACCGAGGCGATCCGGCGCAAGGCGTTCGAGCGCTCGTTGAAGACGAAGGTCGCGGTTCCCGCAGACCTTCCGGAGATGATCGACGCGCTGATGCTGCGAGACGTGCAGCAGGCGTTGTCGATGGCGAACAAGGCGGGCCTCGTGGTCGCCGGCTTCGGCAAGGTCGAGGCGCTGATCGAAACCGGGCGCTGCCTCGCCGTCATCGCGGCGAGCGATGGCGCCGAGGATGGCAAGCGCAAGATCGGCCAGGCCATCCGGCGGGCCGAGGCGGCCCGCGAGAGCGAGGGCCTCAAGGTCCGCAGATTGCCCGTCGTCACGATTTTCGCGGCGGCGGATTTGGAATTGGCGTTGGGGCGGGCACATGTGATACATGCCGCGCTTGCTCCGGGTCCGGCGGCGGAGGGTGTCCTCTCCCGCTGGCGTCGGCTCGTCCGGTACCGGACGGACGATACCGCCGCATCCGACCAGAATGAACCCGAAGACACGACCGAACCGGCAGGACCGAACGCGGAATGACCGATAGCAAGACCCCGGGCGACAAGACTCTCAGCGTCAACCCGCCCAAGACCCTGTCGTTGAAGCGACCTGTCGAGCAGAGCACTGTTCGGCAGAGCTTCTCGCATGGGCGCACGAAGCAGGTGGTCGTGGAGGTCAAGCGCCGCGTCCCGGGGCACGAGGTCAAGGAGCCCGTCCCGCCGCGTCCGCCGCAGCCGGCGCCGGCCCAGTCCGCTCCGCGCCCCGCCCCTCAGGCGCCCGCGCCGCAGCGTCCGGCCGGCAGCATGCTGCTGCGCACCCTCTCCGACGAGGAGAAGGATGCCCGCCAGCGCGCTCTGGCCGAGGCCCGCAGCTCTGAAGCGGAAGCTCGTCGCGCCGCCGAAGAGGAAGCCCGCCAGCGCGCCCAGGCCGCCGAGCGCGAACGCCAGGAACGCGAGGCTGCCCAGGCCCGTCAGCGCCAGGAAGAGGAGCGCCGCCGTCACGAGGACGAGCAGAAGCGCCGCGCCGAGACCGTCGTGCGCCAGCGCGACGAGCAGGTCGCCCGCCCGGCTTCGCCGCCCCCCGCGCAGCAGCCGCGTGAGTCCGCCCCGTCGCCGGACCAGGCTCCGGCCCCCCAGCCGACCCAGTATTTTGGCCGCCCGGCCCCGTCCGGTCCGCGCGAGTTCACGCCGCGTCCGCCGATGCGCGACACCGGCGCGCGCCCGCCGCGGCTGGATTCGCGTCCGCCGCGTTCCGATGCGCCCCGTGCGCCGCGCATGGATGCTTCGGCTCCGGCCGAGCCCGCGGTCGCCCGCCCCGTGCGCCAGGCTCCCTCGGCCAACACCACGCGCAATCGTTCGGACGACGTCGACGTCAAGGCCGCGTTCCGCCGTCCCGGCCTGGGTGCCGGGCCTGGCCGCGGTCCCGCTCCGGCGGCGCCCAAGACGCCCAAGGTCAGCAATGAGCGGCCGCGCGGCCGCCTGACGCTGTCGACCGCGACCGGGAGCGAGGACGAGCGGACACGCTCGGTCGCCTCGTTCCGTCGCCGCGTGCAGCGCATGACCGGCCACCGCGCCTCCGACGCTCAGAAAGAGCGCGTGATGCGCGAGGTGATCATCCCCGAGACGATCACCATCCAGGAACTCGCGAACCGCATGACGGAACGCGGCGTCGACGTCATCCGCCTGCTGATGAAGCAGGGCGCGATGCACAAGATCACCGACGTGATCGACGCTGACACCGCTCAGCTCATCGCCGAGGAGATGGGCCACACGGTCAAGCGCGTCGCCGAATCCGACGTCGAGGAAGGCCTGTTCGATACGCCGGACACCGACGAGGCCCTGGAGGCCCGCCCGGCTGTCGTGACGATCATGGGCCATGTCGACCACGGCAAGACCTCGCTGCTCGACGCGATCCGCAAGACCAAGGTCGTCACCGGCGAGGCCGGCGGCATTACCCAGCATATCGGCGCCTATCAGGTGACGACGCCGCTGGGCAGCCAGGTCACCTTCATCGACACCCCCGGCCACGCCGCCTTCACGGCGATGCGCGCCCGCGGCGCCAAGGTGACGGATATCGTCGTGCTGGTCGTCGCGGCCGATGACGGCGTCATGCCGCAGACGGCCGAGGCCATCCATCACGCCAAGGCGGCCGGCGTGCCGCTGATCGTGGCGATCAACAAGGTCGACAAGGCCGACGCCAACCCCGATCGTGTCCGGGCCGAATTGCTGCAATACGAGATCCAGGTCGAGACGCTCGGCGGCGAGACGCTTGAGGTCGAGGTTTCCGCCAAGACCGGCCACAACCTCGACAAGCTGCTCGAGGCGATCGCGCTGCAGGCCGAGGTGCTCGATCTCAAGGCCAATCCCGACCGCGCTGCAGAAGGCACGGTCATCGAGGCCAAGCTCGACCGCGGCCGCGGCCCGGTCGCGACCGTCCTCGTTCAGCGCGGCACGCTGCGCACCGGCGACATCATCGTGGCGGGTGCCGAATGGGGCCGCGTTCGCGCCCTGATCGCCGACACCGGCGCGCAGGTGAAGGAGGCTCCGCCCTCCATGCCGGTCGAGGTGCTCGGCTTCAACGGCACGCCCGAGGCCGGCGACCGCGTCGCGGTGGTCGAGTCGGAAGCGCGTGCCCGCGAAGTCACCGAGTACCGCGAGCGTCAGCGCCGCGATCGTCTCGCCGCCCGTGGCGCCGCCTCCGGTGCCGGCCGTTCGCTCGCCGACATGATGCGCGATCTGAAGGAAGGCGCCGGCCGCAAGGAGTTCCCGCTCGTCGTCAAGGGCGACGTGCAGGGCTCGGTCGAGGCCATCGTCGGAGCGCTCGAGAAGGTCGGCAACGACGAGGTGCGGGCTCGCGTCCTGTCCTCGGGCGTCGGCGCCATCACCGAGTCGGACGTCACGCTCGCCCAGGCTTCGGGCGCGGTCGTGGTCGGCTTCAACGTCCGTGCGCATAAGGAAGCGCGCGAGGCGGCGGAGCGGGCCGGCGTCGAAATCCGCTACTACAACATCATCTATAATCTCATGGATGATGTGAAGGATGCGATGTCGGGCCTGCTGGCGCCGACCCTGCGCGAGACCATGCTCGGCAATGCGACGATCCTCGAGATCTTCAACGTCTCGAAGGTCGGCAAGATCGCCGGCTGCCGCGTCACCGACGGCACGATCGAGCGCGGCGCCAATGTCCGCCTGATCCGCGACAACGTCGTGGTCCACGAGGGCAAGCTCGCCCAGCTCAAGCGCTTCAAGGACGACGCCAAGGAAGTCGTGGCCGGCCAGGAATGCGGCATGTCCTTCGAGAACTACCAGGACATGCGCCCTGGCGACGTGATCGAGTGCTACCGCGTCGAGGAAATCAAGCGCACCCTCTGAGGCGGCGCTTCCTGAAACAGCGCGTCATGGCCGGGCTTGGTCCGGCCATCTCGTGACGAGAAGAGCGCGTCCAGCGCCTCATCTTTGAAGAGACGGTCGGGTGAGACCCGGCTGTGACGTTTGATCCGGTCCGATCCCGGAGAACGAGAACCATGGCCAAACCTGCAAAACCCTCCGGTCCGTCGCAGCGGCAACTGCGCGTCGGCGAACTTATTCGCCATGCGCTGGCTGAGATGCTCGCGCGTGGCGACATCCATGACGATGTACTGGCGAAACACGTCATCACCGTTCCCGAAGTCCGTCTCTCGCCGGATCTCAAGCTCGCCACGGCCTACATCATGCCGCTCGGCGGGCAGGACGTTAAGCCGGTGCTCAAGGCGCTCGAAGCCAATAAGCGCTATATGCGCGGCGAGATCGCCCATCGCGTGAACCTGAAATACGCGCCGGATATCCGCTTCCGCGCCGATGAGAGCTTCGCCGAGGCCGAGCGCATCGACGCGCTGCTCGATACCGAGCAGGTGCGCCGCGACACGCTGGTGGAGCGCCTGAAGATCGACCAGGACCACGAAGACCAAGCCCCCGAAAACGACCGCCGTGACGATGACCGCTGAGAACCCATCCGAGATCGCCCCGGGCCAGGACGCCGCCCCGGCACCGCGCCCGAAGAAGCGCGACGTCCATGGCTGGGTGGTGCTCGACAAGCCGGTCGGCATGACCTCGACCCATGCGGTCAGCGTCGTGAAGCGCGCCTTTTCGGCGAAGAAGGCCGGCCATGCCGGCACGCTCGATCCGCTCGCCTCGGGTCTGCTGCCGATCGCGCTGGGCGAGGCGACCAAGACGGTCCCCTTCGTGATGGATGGCCGCAAGGCCTATCAGTTCACCGTCGCCTGGGGCACGCAGACCAATACCGACGATACCGAGGGCAGCGTCATCGCCACCTCGGACAAGCGGCCGGACGAAGCCGCCATCGCGGCCCTGCTGCCGCGCTTCACCGGCACGATCATGCAGACGCCGCCGAAATTCTCGGCGATCAAGATCGCCGGCGAGCGCGCCTACGACCTCGCCCGCGATGGCGAGGATGTCGAGCTGCAGGCCCGCCCGGTCGAGATCGACGCACTCTCCATCGTCAGCCATGACGGCGCGACCACCACCTTCGAGGCCGAATGCGGCAAGGGCACCTATGTCCGCGCCATCGCTCGCGATCTCGGGCTCGCGCTGGGTTGCCTCGGCCATGTCGCGCATCTGCGCCGCACCCGCGTCGGCCCCTTCGCCGTGGCGGATGCAGCCGCTGTCGAGACCCTGCGCGAGAGCCCGGAGAGCGCAGCCGCGGCGCTGAAGCCGGTCAAGGCCGCGCTGACGCTCATTCCCGAGGTCGTGATCCATCGCGACGCCGCGACCCGCCTCAAGCGCGGCCAGAGCGCCCTGCTGCGTGGCGCCGGAGCGCCGATCGCGGCCGAGGCGGCCTATGCGACCTGCGCCGGCACGCTGATCGCGACCGGCTCGATCGACAACGGCGAGTTCGTCCCCCACCGCGTCTTCAATCTCTGAAGGCGGATGGGCGAAAGCCGCAGGAAGCAACGGTTCGGGGGCCTTGCCCAGGATGGCAGGCTCCTGTTCTGGCGCATCGGCTGCGTTTTCGGGGTCGTTGCCGTCATTCTCGCGACGGCCTGCTATTTCACCTACAGCCATAACCAGAAGCTGCTGGCGCGTGCCGAGCGCGCCTCAGGAACCGTAGTCGAACTCCGGCACGGCGGTGGGAACTCGACCTACCGCCCGGTCGTGAGCTTTCAGACGGCGCAGGGACAGGCCGTCACCTTCGTGACCTCATGGGGCACGAGCCCACCGGCCTATCGCAGGGGCGATCAGGTGATCGTGCTCTACGACGCAGCAACGCCGGACAAGGCCGAGATCGAGGGTTTTCTGTCCCTGTGGCTGGGAACCCTGATCCTTGCTGGCCTCGCCACGGTCTTCGGGTTGCTCTCGGCGACCCTGATGATCGTGGCCAAGCGCGGCTGACCGGCCTCAGGCCGCGCGCTTCAGCCCATCCCGCGCCCAGATCGCACCGAGCGCCGCCACCAGCGCATCGATATCGGCGTCGGAATGGAAGGGCGAGGGCGTGATCCTGAGCCGCTCCGTGCCGCGCGGCACGGTCGGATAGTTGATCGGCTGGACATAGATGTCGAAGCGCGCCAGCAATTCGTCGCTGATCGCCTTGCAGGCCTTCGCCTCGCCGACCATCACCGGGACGATATGGCTGGGGTTCTCCAGATGCGGGATGCCGGCTGCGTCGAGCTTGCGCCGCAGTGCCTGCACCCGGTCCTGCTGGCGCTCGCGCTCGGCCGGGCTCTCCTTGAGATGCGCGATCGCGGCGATCGCGCCGGCCGCCACCGCCGGCGGCAGCGAACTCGAGAAGATGAAGCCGGAGGCGAAGCTGCGGATGAAGTCGCACAGCGCCGCGGAGCCGGCGACATAGCCGCCGATCACGCCATAGGCTTTCGCCAGCGTGCCCTGGATCAGGGTGAGCCGGTCGGTCAGCCCCTCGCGCTCCGAGACGCCGCCGCCGCGCGGCCCGTAGAGCCCGACAGCATGGACCTCGTCGCAATAGGTCATGGCGCCGAACTCCTCGGCGATGTCGCAGAATTCCGCGATCGGCGCGATGTCGCCATCCATCGAATAGACCGACTCGAAGGCGATCAGCTTCGGCCTGCTCGGATCGAGCGCGGCGAGCTTGCGGCGCAGATCGGCCGGGTCGTTATGGGCGAAGATGTGCTTCTCGACGCGCGAATGCCGGATGCCCTCGATCATCGAGGCATGGTTCAGCGCGTCGGTCAGGACGATGCAGCCGGGGATGCGCGCGGCCAGCGTCGAGAGCGCGGCCCAGTTCGCCATGTAGCCGGAATTGAAGATCAGCGCCGCTTCCTTGCCGTGGAGATCGGCGAGCTCGCGCTCCAGCAGGACATGGTAGTGGTTGGTGCCGCCGATATTGCGCGTGCCGCCGGCGCCGGCGCCCGAGCCGTCGAGCGCCTGGTGCATCGCGGCGAGCACCTTCGGATGCTGGCCCATGCCGAGATAGTCGTTCGAGCACCAGACGGTGACGTCGCGCGGGCCGCTCTCGCCGTGATAGGTCGCGGTCGGAAAACGTCCGACCTGACGCTCCAGATCGGCGAAGACCCGGTAGCGGCCCTCGCGTCGCAGCCCGTCGAGCTCGCTGCGGAAGAAACTCTCGAAATCCATGGCCAGCCTCCTGCGGCGCGCCTCTCCTAGGCCTTTTGGGGGCGCGGCGGAATGGCGCGCGGTGTCGCGGCTGGAATCCTTCTATTTCGAACGTTCGGCCAGTTCCAGCAGCGTTTCGAGCAGGACCTTGATGGCGGTGCCGGCATCGGCCTCGGTCATGTTCTCGCGCGGCGAGTGGCTGATGCCCTTCTCATTGCGCACGAACAGCATGGCGACCGGAGCGATCGCCGCCATCGCCATCGCGTCATGTCCCGCGCCGGAGGGCAGTCGCCGGGCGGAGAGGTTGCTGCCGGCCCGCGCCATGCCGGCGGCGAAAGCGTCCTGCAGCTGCGGGTCCATCGGGACGGCCTCGGCTTTCGCATAGGGCACGATCTCCAGCCCGACGCCGCGCCGCGCCGCGATGGCGCCGAAGCGGTTGCGGATCGCCGCCTCCATCGCGGCCAGCGTCTCGTTCCGGGGCGCACGGTAGTCGATGGTGAATTCGGCGGCGCCGGGCACGACATTGGTCGCGCCGGGCTCGGGGCTGAGCACGCCGACCGTGCCGACGGCGAGCTCATGCGCCGCGGCGATCTCTTCCAGCGCCAGCGCCATCTCGGCGGCGGCGGTCAGCGCGTCCTTGCGCAGGGCCATCGGCACGGTGCCGGCATGCCCTGCCTCGCCGGTGACGCGCACGCGCGCCCGGCTCTGGGCGTTGATGGCGGTGACGATGCCGACGGGCTCGTTCTCGGCCTCCAGCACCGGCCCCTGCTCGATATGCACTTCGAGATAGGCCCGGATCGAGCCGGGCTTGCGGGTTAGCGAAGCGATGCCGGCCGGGTTGCCGCCGAAGGCGACGAGCGCGTCGGAGAGCCTTACGCCCTCGCTGTCGCGCGCCTCGAGCCAGGCCGGATCGTAATGGCCGGCCAGCGCCTCCGAGGTGGAGAGATGCGTCGGAAAGCGGACATTCTCCTCATCGCCGAAGGCGACGACCTCGATCGGGAAGGGCAGGCCGATCCCGGCATCGCGCAGCGCCTGCGCCGCGAGGATGCCGGCGACGACGCCGAGATTGCCGTCGAAGCGCCCGCCATCCTTCACCGTATCGATATGGGAGCCGATCAGCACGGCGGGCGCGCCCGGCACAGTGCCCTCGCGCCGGCCCTGCACCGAGCCGGCCGCGTCGATGAAGGCGGAAAGCCCCGCCACCTCCATCGCACCCTTGACCCATTCGGCCGCCTGCCTGTGCGCCGGCGAGAGATAGAGCCGCGTCAGCTTGCCCGGCTCGTCGGAGAAGCGGTTCAGGCCGGAAAGCGCGGCGAAGGCACGGGCGCCGAGGACGGCGGCGGAGGGAAGCGTCTGCGTCATGGGCGCCAGGTCATAAGTCCGTCGATCGTGAGCCCAGACCCTAGAGCAGGAGGCCGGGAAGCGGGAACCGCTTTTTGGCAAAGCTGCTTCTCCGATCCGGCGTCTCGGTGCTGGGCTGCGTCATCAAGCTGGGTCGTGCGGTCTTGAGACGAAAACTACGCCGTCATTCCGGGCTTGATGATGGATTCCGGATCGGCGCCGCTAACGCGGCTTGTCCGAAATGACGGCGTTTTTCGATGGGGAATCGTGAATCCTAATACGTCGCCCGTCCGCCGGAGAGGTCGAAGACGCCGGCCGTGGTGAAGCTGTTCTCGGCCGAGGCGAGGAAGGCGACCATGGAGGCGACCTCCTCCGGCAGCAGGAAGCGTCCGCGCGGAATCTTCGCGAGCATGTAGCCGATATGCTCGTCGCTCATCTGGTCGAAGATGCGGGTGCGCGCCGCCGCAGGCGTGATGCAGTTCACGGCGATGTCCTTGTCGGCGAGTTCCTTGCCGAGCGACTTGGTCAGCGCGATCACCGCCGCCTTCGATGCCGAATAGGCCGAGGCGTTGGGGTTGCCTTCCTTGCCTGCGATCGAAGCGACGAGGACGATGCGCCCGTAATTGCGCTTGATCATGCCCGGGATCACGGAACGGCAGCAATGCAGCGTGCCGTCGAGGTTGAGCCGCATCACCCGCGCCCAGTCCTCGAGCGGATAATCCCAGGTCTTGTGGTTCGGCCCGGCGATCCCGGCGCTGGTGACGAGGATGTCGACGCTGCCATGTCTGGCTTCGAGCGCATCGCTTGCGGCCTGGACGGCGTCGGCGTCGGTGACATCGACCGCGCTGCCCGTCGCGCCATGGCCGATTTCGGCAGCGGTCTTCGCGGCGAGGCCGCCATCGACATCCCAGATTGCCACAGTCGCACCGCTTGCCGCGAAGCGTTCGGCCACGGCGCGGCCGATCCCCTGCGCGCCTCCCGTCACGATGGCGACGCGCTTCCTTAAATCGATTTGGTTCATTCGCTCAGCCTCCCCGGATTCGTTGCCAGCCAGCCTAGCGAGCGAGGGAGCGGCGAGCCAGAGCCAAGCTGCAGGCTTGCAGCCGTCGCGTGGCCGCTATGCAATCTGTTAATCACTCACCTCGTTTTGCCGCAGTTGAAACCGCCCGTCCGACGTTCCGAAACGGTACGACAGGGGTCTGTTCGTCCCACCCTGCAACAGATGCGGCCGGCGCCGACGCAACGGAAGCGACGGTCTTGTAGGCTTTCGTTTCGGTTCGGAACAAGTCATTGGTTTTGCTGCGGGATCGCCGTTGGTTCTTTCTCCTGGATTGCGTGAAGGCGGCGTTCACCTTTCGCTTGACTTCGCCTTGACCTGAGTGCTGGTTCCGCCTTCACATCCCGTCATCATGAGCCTGCCTCAGTTCTCAGGATCGAAAACGACCGTGCCTGCAGCGCTTTCTATGCCCCTCGCGAACGAGGCCGAGCCCCGCCGGCGCCAAGGCTATGGCAAGCGCGATATCGGCGGCATCGGCATCGCCGTGGTGACCCGCGATACCGCGATCGCCGAGCTGCGCGAGGCCATCGTCGAAGGCGGCCATGTCAAGCTCGCCTTCTGCAACGCCAATCTCGTCAATGTCGCAGCCGGCGACCTGGCTCTGCAGCGTAGCCTTTCGACCTTTCTCGTCCTCGCGGACGGCATCGGCGTCGATCTCGGGAGCTCGCTGCTCTACGGCAAGCCTTTCCCGGCCAATCTGAACGGCACGGATTTCCTCCCGGCCTTCTTCGGTGCGCAGTTGCGGCCGCTTCGCGTGTCCTTGCTCGGCGGCCGCCCCGGCGTGGCCGACCGCGCGGTCGAGAATCTGGCCCGGCGCTATCCGCAGCATCGCTTCAAGGTGGTCTCGCATGGCTACTACGCCCCGGAGGAGGAAGCGCGGCTGCTCGACGGGCTCAAGGCCGAGCGGCCCGATCTGCTGCTGGTCGCGATGGGCAACCCGATGCAGGAGCGTTTCATCGCCGAGAAGCTGAGCACCCAGCATTGCGCGGTCGCCGCCGGCGTGGGGGCTCTGTTCGATTTCTTCGCCGGCGAGGTGCAGCGTGCCCCGGAGGCGATCCGCAAGGCGCGCCTCGAATGGATCTATCGGCTCTGGCTCGAGCCGAGCCGGCTCTGGCGCCGCTATGTGCTCGGCAATCCGGCCTTCCTGATGCGGGTGGCGCGGCAATATCTCGCTAGCGGCCGGCAGGCCGGCTGACGCCCGTGACCTTCAGCTATGCCCTGGCGACGCCGAGCTACAGGGGCGACGTCGATCGTTGCCGCCTGCTCTGCGCCAGCATCGATCGCTTCGTCACCGGCCATGGCGTGCACTACCTCCTGGTCGAGGATCGCGACGTTCCGCTGTTTCGCGACCTCGAAGGGCCGAAACGGCGCATCCTCCCTGAATCGCAGCTCCTGCCGTCCTGGCTGAAGCCCAGGCCGGATCCGTTGAGCCTCGGCCGGCGTCGGGTCTGGACCGGCATGCGCGCGTTGGCGCGGGGCCTCCCGCCGCTGCGCGGCTGGCACGCCCAGCAACTGCGCAAATTCGCGGTCGCCACGGTCGCCGGGGAGGACGTCATCCTCTTCGCCGATTCCGACATGCTGTTCCTGCGGCCCTTCGATCTCGCGGATCTGGAGCGGGACGGCGCCGTCAGGCTCTATCGCAAGCCGGAGGCGATCGCGGCCGACATGGCGCGCCATCGGCCGTGGTGCGAGAACGCCTCGTCCCTGCTCGGGCTCGGCGCGCCGTCCTATCCGGGGCCGGACTACATCAACAACATGGTGAGCTGGCGCCGCGACCACGTGCTCGGGCTGCTCGCGCATATCGAGACGGTGAGCGGCCGCGACTGGGTCTCCGCCATCGCGCGGGACCGGCAATTCTCCGAATACATGATCTACGGCTACTACGTCGAACGCGTCCTCGGGCTCGAGGCCGCGCGGCACTGGCCCGATCCACGCGAGCTCTGCAAGGTCTACTGGTTCCCCGAGGATGTCGCCGGTCTCGACCTGCTGAAGACCTTCGAGGAGGTGCTGGAGCCCTGGCAGGTCGCGGTCGGCGTGCAGTCCTTCATCGGCCAGCCGCTCGACAAAGTCCGGGCGCTGTTCGAGAGACAGGCCTCGGCCTGACCCTCAGCGCTGTTTGTAGCCGCCGCGCGCCAGCAGCCGGTAGGTGAAGCTCGCGGAGACCAGATAGACCAGCCCGAAGACGAGGTTCATCCAGCTCGCCCAGGCCTCGCCTGCGGCGAAGCGGGTCATCACCAGCGAGATCAGCCCTGCCTTCAGCGCCGTCAGCAGGCACAGCAGCACGATCCGCGAACCGGTGCGCTCGCGCGCATAGAGCAGTTCGGCATGGTATTCGACGAGGTTGCGGAAGGCCGGCACCAGCAGCATCGGCGCGAAGAGATAGGCGGCTTCCGAGACATTGCGGCCGAGCAGCCCCGGAAAAGGCTTCAGCGCGATGATGACGGCGACGAGGCCGGCGGTCGAGACCAGCGCGATGCCGATCTCGAAGGCGGCGAGGCGCCGCCCCCCGCCGAGCCCGCGATCCTGCATGATCTTCTGCACCAGCATCTGGTTGAAGCTGCGCACCGGCATGGCGGTGAGGTCGATCACCCTGAGCGCGATGGCATAGAGGCCTGCGGTCCGCTCGCCCGCCAGGCCGAGCACCAGCAGCTTGTCCAGCTCCGACTGGACGTAAAAGACGATATCGGCCGCACCGGCGAAGACGGCATCCGCCATGCGCCGCGGATAGAGCGCCCGCACGAAGCGCCAGCGCGCCGGCGGCAGGAAGGCGGCGAGCGCGACGACGAGGCTCAGGAAGGTTGCGGCGAGATAGGCGCCGGCCCAGATCTCGAGGCTGCGATGGCCGAAGGCGATGAAGAGCAGCGCGGCCAGCGTCCGCAGCGACGAGCCGATGATCACGAGCAGCGCCGCCTGCCGGAAGCGCCTGAGCCCGTTATTGACGATGGCGACGACCTCGACCGGCCGCCAGCACAGCACCTCCGCCACGATGATCAGGGCGAAGGGCAGCGCTGCCAGCCGCTCGGCGAAGAGCAGCCAGTAGGCGCCGGCCGAGATGGCGGCGATCAGCGGCAGCGAGGCGAGGCTCAAGCCCGCGAAGCCCGCCAGATAGGCGCCGAGCAGGCGCGGCTTGACGGTCGCCACCCGATAGAGCGGCGAGACGAAACCGAAGGCGAGCAGGCGCGAGAGGATGAGCCCGGTCGAGGAGGCCGTGGCGAAAAGGCCGAACTCGCCCAAGGTCAACGTATTCGCAACGATAAGGAAGTAGACAAGGGAGATGACGAGCCGGCCGGCTGAGCCGCTCAGGATGGTGAGATAGGAGAGGGTGGTGGCACGGCTCGGTAACATGGACGGTACTCGGGGACGCTGGCCCGGCCCATGCCTGCCATCGCGCGGATGATGGAATTCACTTAGCCGAGAGGCGTTGAGCGACCCTAAACGAAACGGAAGCGCACCAACTTCATGCAGGAAGCCGAACCGGACCGGGACGACCTCGCGCTCACGCGCCGCGCTGCGCTGCGTGCGGGAGCCGTTTCCGCGGCCGTCGCCATGCTCGGCTCCGCCCCGGGGCAGGCGGCCGCGCGCCCGATTGCCATGGGTTCGGCCGCGGAGATCGGCGCTTTCCGGAGCGATCCGCGCTATCGCGAGGCGCTGAAGCGCTATTGCGACGTCGTCGTGCCCATGAACGACCTGAAATGGGAGGCGCTGCGCCATGACCGCGCGCGCTTCGATTTTTCCGGTGCCGACGAGCTCGTCGCCTTCGCCGAGGCCAACCGCAAGGCGCTGCGCGGCCACACGCTGCTCTGGGGCGAGGCCCTGCCCCCCTGGGTAAAGGAGATGAAGACCCGCGCCGAGGCCGAGCGCGAGCTCGTCAACCACATCGAGGTGGTCGTCGATCGCTACAAGGGCCGCATCGCCACCTGGGACGTGGTGAACGAGGTCATCAAATACGACCCCACCTCCGGTGGCCCTTGGCGCGACACGATCTGGCAGCGCCTGCTCGGGCCGGAGCATGTCGAGATCGCCTTCCGCACGGCCGCCCGCACCGATCCGAAGGCGCGCCTCGTGCTCAACGATTTCCATTTCGAGGAGCCGGACCCCGTCGCCGCCGCCCGCCGCAAGGTCGCGCTCGACATCTGCCGGCGCCTCAGGGACAAGGGCATCCCGATCCATGGCGTCGGCATGCAGGCGCATCTCTATGCCGAGAAGCAGGTCGATACCGACGGGTTGCAGCGCTTCATGCGCGATCTCGACGAGCTCGGCCTCGATGTCGAGATCACCGAACTCGACGTGATCGATTGGAAGATGCCGGCCGATGCCGCGCTCCGCGACAAGCATTCCGCCGCGCTGGTCTCGACCTTCCTGAATGCCGTCGTTTCCGCGAAGCGGCCGAAGGCGATCGTCACCTGGGGTTTGACCGACCGCTATTCCTGGGTGGGCGAGACCTTCCCGCGCAAGGACGACGCCAAGGCGAGGCCCCTGCCGCTCGATGCGGATTACCGGCCGAAACCGATGATGGCAGTGCTCGAGCGCTATCGGCGCGGCACGGGGTGAGTTCGGAAAGTGAAGCGTAGCGTCATGTTCACCACCGAAACGGCCGACAAGGATCGACTGGAAGGGGCCGATCGAGGCGCTCCGCCGGAAACGGCGCGCCCGGTCGAGATCGGCCGCCTCGCCGATCCGCTCTGGATCGTGGCGACGCTCTGGCGCCGCAAGGGGCTGATCCTGCTCTGCGCGCTCGTCGGCTTCGGCCTCGCCGTTCTGGCGAGCCTGCTGATCGCGCCGAAATACACCTCGACCGCGCAGCTCTTCATCGACCCGCGCGATCTGCGCGTGCTCCAGAACGACGTCTCCCCGAACACTGTCGGCAGCGACCCGACCTCGATTCTCAGCTATCTCGAAAGCCAGGCACGCGTCATCGCGTCGGACAGCATCAAGTCGCGGGTGATCGAGAAGCTCGGGCTCGACAAGGATCCCGATTATGGCGGCCCGGCCCGTGGTGGCCTCCTCTCCGGCCTGTTCGGCCCCGACAAGGCGACGACCGATCGCAACGCCATGCTCTATGCCCTGGCCGCGCTCGACAAGAGCGTCGCCGTGCGTCGCGGCGAGCGCACCTTCGTCATCGACATCTCCGCCACGGCCGGCGACCCGGACAAGGCCGCGCAGATCGCCAACGCCCTCGCGGAAGCCTATCTGGAGGACCAGGCGCAGGTCCGCGTCGATGCAGCCCGGCGCGCCACGTCTGCCCTGACCGCGCGGCTCGAGGAATTGCGCGGCCGCCTGCGCATCGCCGAGGACAAGGCCGAGGCCTACAAGGAAGCCCACAACATCGTCGGGCTCGGCAGCAACAAGTCGCTCAGCGAGGAACAGCTCTCGCTCAACGCCACCCAGCTCGTCGCCGCCCGCCAGCGCACCACCGAGGCCAAGGCGAAATACGACCAGATCGCCGCGACCCGCGCGTCCAGCGTCGAGGCCGGCGCGATCCCGGAGGCCGTCGCCTCCAACACGATGACGGCGCTGCGCGCCCAGCTCGGCGCGGCACTCAGCAAGGAGGCCGATCTCGTCGCCTCGCTCGGCGCGCGCCATCCGGCCCTGACGGCCGCCCGCGCCCAGGTGACCGATTCCCGCCGCCAGATCGCCGACGAGCTCAGCCGCATCGCCCGCGCTGCCAAGGCGGAATATGACCGCGCCGCCGAGGCCGAGCGCCAGCTCTCGCGCCGCGTCGACCAGCTCACCACGGCGCAATACGCCGCCGGCCGCGCCTCGGTCGAATTGCGCGAGCTCGAACGCGAGGTCGAATCCTCCCGCGCGATCTACGACGCCTTCCTGAAGCGAGCCCGCGAAACCGGGGAGCTTGGCGGCATCGACACGACCAATGCCCGCGTCATCAGCCCGGCCATGCCGCCGCTGGAGAAGAGCGGCGTCAGCCGCCGCAGCATTGCGCTACTCGGCGCTTTCGGCGGCGGCGGCGCGGGAGCGTTGCTGGCGCTGGCTCTCGCATTGTTCGCGGTGCCCCGCCCGGTGCCGGAGGAGAAGGCCCCGTCGGCCCGCAGATCCCTCTGGCGGCGCAAGCCGCGCCCGGTCGAGCCTGAAGCCGAGGAGCCGGCACCGCCTGCCACGGCCCAACCGGCATCGCCGCCCGAAACCGTAATTCTGACGCCGCCACCTCCTCCGCCACCACAGCCGCAGCCGGTCGCGCCACCCGTGCCCGAGCAGCCCGAACCCGTTCCGCCGCCGGTGAGCCCCGCCGCTGTCCAGACGCCTCCTCCGGCCGGCGACAAGGCGGGCTGGCGCCGCCTCATCGCGATTCCGGGCGGTCAGCTGGACAGGAAGCCGGAAAAGCCGTCGCCGCCGCTGGTCCTGACGCCGCTCGGCAAGATTCCGTCGGTGCGTAACCGGCGCTGGCGCCGCGAGCTCGAGGCCGCGCGCTCGGTCTTCCAGGCCAAGGCGCATCTCGTCGATGTCATCGACAAGCCGCAGGCGAGCTTCGCTATGGCCGTCGCGGCTGTCAGGGCCGAGCTGGTTCATGGCGCCGGCGACAATCCGCGCCGGCGCATCCTGGTGCTCGGCCTGCAGCCGCAGGTGGGGGCGACGACGCTCGCCCTCAATCTCGCGCTCGATGCCGCCCTGGCCGGCCAGCCGGCGCTGCTCGTCGATGCCGCCGACGGCGCTCTCGCCCTGACGCGGATCTTCGCGCCCGATGCGTCGGCCGGTCTGGAAGAGGTGATCGGCGGCAGCCGCACGCTTGCCCGCGCGATCCTGAAGGATGAAGGCAGCGATCTCGCCTTCCTGCCGCGCTCGAACCGGCCGGGCCTGCCCGCGACGGGCTCGCTGGAAAACGGCCTGTTCGGCGCAGCGCAGCGGTTCGGACCGGTCATCGTCGATGCCACGGCCGGCAGCGCGCTGGCGCGGCGCTTTGCCGAGGTGGTGGACGACATCCTCGTGGTCTCACGCCAGGCCAAGCTGTCGGATGCCGATATCGAGCGCCTGAAGGCGCAGCTTGGCGTCAACGCCAACAAGCTGCGCGGCCTCGTCGTGAACGAGAGCTGAGGCGGCACCTGCTGGCGGCCCGGAGCCGGTCCGGACTCCCCAAGCCCTCATCCTAAGAGCGTGCTGATTTTGTACGGAACCACGCGGTCGTCCCGGGCCTGACCCGGGATCCATGCCGGAACGTACCCGACAAGGTTCAGGCATGGATCCCGGCTCTCCGCTTCGCTGCGGTCGGGATGACCCGCATTTCCTTGAAAGCGCGGCTGACTCCAGAAACGCGCCTTCGGTATTCCTCAGGATGAGGGCTTGACCCCGCTCGACCGGCCTCAGTTCTTCTCCGGCTTGCGATACTGCTCGTTGGCGACGCCGAATTCTGACATCAGCCGGCCGAGCGCGACCTGGGTGTGGTAGAGCCCGATCGTTCCCGAGCGGCTCTTCAAGCCGAGTGCGATGCCGCGTGGTACGGAAGCGGCGAGCAGCGCGAGCGATTTCGCCAGCACCTTGAGCCGGCCCGCGGCGCCCGGATTCTGCCGCCGCGCGATCGTGGCCGAGATCGCGCCGTTGCGCAGGCCGCGCGCGGCGATCCAGCCGAATTCGGTGCGGCGCTGCGGCATCGTCTCGCGCTGCGCCGCCTCCTGCACCCACCAGAAGCGGAATCCGGCGGCCCTGGCGCGGGTGAAGAAATCCGTGTCGCCGCCGCCGGTGAAGTCGAAGCTCTCGTCGAGGAAGGGGAAACCCAGCCGTTCCAGCACCTCCCGCCGGATCAGGTAGTTCGCGCTCGAATAGAGCATCGGCACCGGGCCGGAGGCCGCATAATGCGAGCGGAAGACCGGATGCGCCGCGAGCCAGGCCCGCGAGCGGTCGGCGAAGACCGGTGTCACCGAGCCGCCGAAGAGCTCGGTCGGGGCGGTCGCCGCCGCCTTGAGGAAGGCGTCGAGCCAGCCGGGCTCGGCCTCCTCGTCGTCGTCGATCCCCAGCACCTGCTGCAGGGCCGGAAAGCGTGTCAGCGCGCAGCGCCAGGCGGCGTTATAGGCCTTGCAGTTGCCCTGGCGCGGCTCGACGATGACGAGGCCCTTGAACAGCCCGGCTTCGAGCAGCGTCTTCGCGCGCTGCGCGCCGGCCTGTTCCTGGCCCTCGTTCTCGACGACGATCACCGCGAAATCATGCCCGCCGGTTTGCGCCGCCAGCGAGCGCAGCGTCGCCTCCAGCATGTCGGGGCGCCTGAAGGTCGGCACGCAGACGACGCTCGCGACGCCGGCCAGCATCTCCGGCGGCGATTGCGCCACCACGCCGAAGCTCTCGGGCGTCGCGAAGCGCAGCGGCGAGGCATCGCCCCGCGCGCCGGCATCGGTCTGTTTCGTCGATTCAGCCGCAACCATGGCAGACCTCATAGACCCGGCCGGCTTAAAGTTCGGTGTTCGCAAAGCGCGACCCACCGGCCTTTTCCGGCAAAACCTCGTTGAGCATAGCAGACGGGGCGGCTTGACCTGCCGCGGCAATCGGCCGACTGAAAGACATCTTGCCGCGGACCCGCTTTCCTTGCGCCTCGCCTTTCTGACTTCGCTCATTCCGGTTGCCCGGCCGGATACGGGTTTCGAGATCGCCAATGCCGCGATCCTCTCGTCGCTGCGCGCGGCCGGCCATGAGGTGACGGCGATCGGCTTCATGCGCCATGGCGAAATGCCGGCCGACCCGGATCAGGCCGTCGTCGTGGCCGAGATCGACATCGAGAATGCGGTCGCCTCGACGGGGCGGCAATTGCGCTGGATCGCGGCGGCTTTCCGCTTCGGCCTGCCGGTCGCCTGCGCCAAGCTCAGGCTCGCGGGCGCCGGCCGGCTGGTCGAGGCGGTGCGGGCGCAGGGACCCTTCGATGCGCTCATCCTCAACTCGGTGATGCTGCCCGGCGCTTTCCCGGAACTGCTGGAGATCGCGCCCTGCGTGCTGGTCGAGCACAATATCGAGCACGCCTCGGCCCGGCAGAATGCCGAAAACGCCGGCAATGTCCTGCTCCGCCGGCTCTTCGCCCGCGAGGCCCGGCTGCTGGAGGCCATCGAACGCCGGCTCTGGCGGCAGTCGCGCTTCGTCTGGACCCTTGCCGAGGAGGATCGGCGGGCGATGGGCGCCGAGGCCCGGGACAAGTCCGCCGTGTTGCCTCTGGTCTCCGGCACGGCGCCGCCCGCGATCGTGGCGGGGCAGGACGCGCCTGCGAGCTTCGATATCGGGCTGATCGGCACCTGGACCTGGCTGCCGAACCGGGTCGGCCTCGAATGGTTCCTGCAGGAGGTCTGCCCGCTGCTGCCGGACGATCTGCGGATCGCTGTCGCCGGCCGCGTCCCCTCCGAGCTGCGCATGCCGCTCAATGTCACGCTGGTCGGCCGCGTCCCGGCCGCCGACGCGTTCCTGCGCTCCTGCCGCATCGTGGCGCTGTCGAGCCGGGCCGGCACGGGCGTGCAGCTCAAGACCATCGAGGCGATGCAGCTCGGCCTGCCGGCCGTCGCGACCTCGCTGTCCTGCCGCGGCTTCACCGAATTGCCGGCTAACTTCACGCTCGCCGACAGCGCGCCGGACTTCGCCCGCGCGCTCGCGGAGCGGCTGGCCGTGATCAGGGCCGGCGACGCGCAGCGCATCGATGGCGAGGCTTTCCTGACGCGCCAGCGGGCGGCGCTCGCCGCCGGCCTCGCACAGGGCCTCGCCGCGGCGGCGCGCTGAGGCCCATCCGCCGATTTGCCTCCAGCGGCCGTCCGGGGCTATGAATCGGCGCACGCCTGCCAGCGTGCGCGGACCATCGCCCAGCCCGAGGCCGGCCCATGCGCATCGAAAACGATCCCAAGCTCGACTTCCGCGACGTGCTGATCCGTCCCAAGCGCTCGACGCTGGGCAGCCGCGCCCATGTCGATGTCGAACGCAGCTTCCGCTTCCCGCACACAGGCGCGGAATGGAAGGGCTTCCCGCTGATCGCGGCCAATATGGACGTGGTCGGCACCATGGCGATGGCGCGGGCGCTGCGGAAGCATGGCGCCATGGTCGCCCTGCACAAGCACTACGACGCCGAGGCCCTGATCGCCTTCTTCCGCGAGCCGGAATCGGCCAACGCCTTCTATTCGCTCGGCACCACCGAGGCCGATCACGACAAGCTCAAGGCCGTCCACGCCCGGTCGCCGATCTCCAAGATCTGCCTGGACGTCGCCAATGGCTACACCGAGAAATTCGTCGATACGGTCAAGGCGACGCGTGCCGCTTTTCCCGACGCGGCGATCATGGCCGGCAACGTCGTCACCGGCGACATGACCGAGGCGCTGATCCTGGCCGGCGCCGACATCGTCAAGGTCGGCATCGGGCCGGGCTCGGTCTGCACCACCCGCAAGATGACCGGCGTCGGCTATCCGCAGCTCTCGGCCATCATCGAATGCGCCGATGCGGCCCATGGGCTGAAAGGCCTGGTCTGCGGCGATGGCGGCCTGACCGTGCCGGGCGATGTCGCCAAGGCTTATGGCGGCGGCGCCGATTTCGTGATGATGGGCGGCATGCTCGCCGGCCATGACGAATGCGAGGGCGAGATCCGCTACGAGGAGCGCGACGGCGAGAAGGTGCCGGTCGCGATGGTCTTCTACGGCATGTCCTCCGACACGGCGATGCACAAATATTCCGGCGGCGTCGCCAAATACCGGGCTTCCGAGGGCAAGACCGTCGAGGTGGCCTATCGTGGCCCGGTCGAGGGCACGATGCAGGAGATCATGGGTGGGGTGCGCTCGGCGATGACCTATATCGGCGCGGTCTATCTGAAGGAGATGTCGAAGCGCACCACCTTCATCATGGTCGGCGCCCAGCTCAACACGGTGTTCGGCAACTGACTGACGCCTCCCGGCAGGAATGTTCACTTCGTCGGGTACCGCTTGCGGCCCATCTGTTGCATAGTCCCGGCCTCAATGCAGAAAGCCGCTCACGGCTTCGGGGAGACGATATGACGATCAGGATTTTGGGCGCGGCAGCCTTTCTCGCCGCCGGGGTTTCGCTGGCGAGCGCTCAGCAGCTCGCGCCGAGCCCCACACTCGATGCCGTGAAGGCGCGCGGCAATCTCGAATGCGGCGTGCATCTCGGCCTGCCGGGCTTCTCGTTCGCCAATGACAAGGGCGAGTGGACCGGCCTCGACGTGGATTATTGCCGCTCGCTCGCGGCCGCCATCCTGGGCGACGCGACCAAGGTCAAGTTCACGCCGACCTCGGTGCAGCAGCGCTGGCCGATCCTGCAATCGGGCCAGGTCGACGTGCTCGCGCGCAACTCGACCATCACCTTCTCGCGCAACGCCACGCTCGGCCTGAATTTCCAGGGCATCAATTTCTATGAGGGCCAGACCTTCATCGTCCGCAAATCGGCGAATGTGAAGGAGGCCGAGGGCCTCGACGGCGCCTCGGTCTGCGTCGCCGCCGGCTCGACCGAGGAGAAGAACGCCGCCGATTGGTTCCGCGAGCGCAACCTCAAGGTCACCATCACCAATTTCCAGAAGAACGACGACGCCATCGCCGCCTATGACGCCGGGCGCTGCGACGCCTACACCGCCGGCGTCGGCGCGCTCGCCGGCCAGCGCATCAAGCTCAAGGTCCCCGACGATCACATCATCCTGACCAAGCCGATCTCGAACGACCCGCAGGGGCCGGTGACGCGCTGGGGCGACGAGCGCTGGCAGCTCATCGTGCGCTGGGTGCTGAACGGCACCATCGCGGCCGAAGCGCTCGGCGTCACCTCCAAGAACGTCGACGAGATGAAGGCGAGCTCGAAGAATTCCGAGGTCCGCCGCCTGCTCGGCGCCGAGGGCGGCTTCGGCGAGATGATGGGGCTCCCGAACGACTGGATGTACAACGCCATCAAGCAGGTCGGGAATTACGGCGAGAGCTATGAGCGCACCGTCGGCATGGGGTCGCCGCTGAAGCTTGAGCGCGGCCAGAACCAGCTCTGGACCAAGGGCGGCCTGCTGTTCACCCCGCCCTTCCAGTGAGAGCGGTCTGAAGAACGTCATGGTCGGGCCTTGACCCGACCATCTCGGAAACCAGCCTGAGCGTCACGAGATTCCCGGGTCTGCGCTTCGCACCGCCCGGGAATGACGCCCGCGACTCCTGATCGAGGCCGGCGTGAGCAGCTTCCTCTCCTTCATCAACGACAAGCGCGTCCGCGACTGGCTCTATCAGATCGCCGTCGTGGTCCTGCTCGTGGGCCTGACCATCTTCTTCGTGCGCAACGCCTCGGAGAACATGGTCAAGGCCGGCATCGCCTCGGGCTTCGGCTTCCTCTGGCGTACTTCCGGCATCGAGGTGCCCTTCGTCCTCACCGGCTATACCCAGGCCGACAACATCCTAGGCCTGTTCTGGGTCGGCGTCGCCAACACCATGCTGGTGACGGTGATCGCGATCATTCTCGCCACCGCGCTCGGCTTCGTCGTCGGCATCGCCCGGCTCTCCTCGCACTGGCTGCTCTCGACCATCGCCGGCGCCTATATCGAGTTCGTCCGCAACATCCCGCTGCTGTTCTTCGTGCTGTTCTGGTATTTCGGCGTCATCGCCGCCCTGCCGGCGCCGCGCCAGAGCATCGGACTGTTCGGGGTCGCCTTCCTCAACAATCGCGGCCTGACGATTCCCCTGCCGGACGGCATGGACAACCTGCGCATCGCCGGCCTGATCATCCTCGCCTGCGTCCTCGCTTACGCCGCTTTCCATGTCTGGGCCCGCAAGCGCCAGGAGCGGACCGGGCTCCACGCGCCGACGCTGCGCGTCGGGCTCGTCCTGCTGCTCGCGGTGCCGGTGCTGGCCTTGACCTGGGCCGTGCTGGCGACGCGCTGGGACGTGCCGGTGCTGCGCGGCTTCAATTATCGCGGTGGCTTCGCAGTCATCCCTGAATTCGTCGCGCTGCTGGCGGCGCTCGTCACCTACACGGCGGGTTTCATCGCCGAGATCGTGCGCGGCGGCATCCAGTCGGTCTCGCATGGCCAGACCGAGGCGGGTTCGGCGCTCGGCCTGCGCTCCGGCCAGATCCTGCGGCTCGTCACCATCCCGCAGGCGCTGCGGGTGATGATCCCGCCCTTGACCAACCAGTATCTCAACGTGCTGAAGAACTCCTCCTTCGGCGCGGCCATCGCCTATCCCGATCTGGTCAGCCTGTTCATGGGCTCGGCGCTGAACAACACCGGCCAGGCGATCGAGATCATCGCGATGACGCTCGCGGTCTATCTCGTCATCGGGCTTGCGGTTTCGGCGATCATGAACTGGTACAACGCCCGCATCGCTCTGGTGACGCGATGAGCGGCCTGGCTTCCCCCCGGAGCGCCTCGTCGCTCTCGCTCTGGCGCGAGCGCCTGTTCGGCACGCCCTTCACCGCCTTCGTCACGGTGGTGCTGGCGCTCGCTATCGCCTGGGTCGCGGTGCCGCTGATCCGCTGGGCGCTGATCGATGCGAGCTGGCGCGGCACGACCCGCGCCGACTGTACCGCAGGCGGGGCCTGCTGGGTCTTCATCCGCGCCCGCTTCGGCCAGTTCATGTATGGGCTCTATCCCGCCGACCAGCGCTGGCGCGTCGATATCGCCGGTATCGCCTTCGTGCTCGGCGTCGCGGCGGTCGTCTTCGCGCCGCAGCGGCTCAAGCTGAAGCTCGGCGTCGCCATGCTCGTCCTGCTGCCGCCGCTCGGCATCTGGCTGCTCTCCGGCGGCTTCGGCCTGCGCCATGTCGAGACGCGCGACTGGGGCGGGCTGATGCTCACCCTGTTCATCTCGGTCTATGCGAGTCTGATCGCGATCCCGCTCGGCATCCTCTTCGCGCTCGGGCGGCAATCGGGGCTGCGCGTCATCCGGTTGATCAGCATCATCTTCATCGAGTTCTGGCGCGGCGTGCCGATCATCGCGGTGATCTTCCTGGCTTCGCTGCTGCTGCCGCTGATCATGCCGGGCGGCATCGACATCGACCGGCTGGCGCGCGCCGTGATCGGACTCGGCTTCGTCATTGCCGCCTATATGGCCGAGGCCGTGCGTGGTGGCCTGCAGGCGCTGCCCAAGGGCCAGCGCGAAGCCGCGACGGCGCTCGGACTGACCTATTGGAAGGCGACGGGGCTGATCGTCCTGCCGCAGGCGCTGCGCATCTCGCTGCCGGCGATGACCAACGAGTTCATCGCCCTGATCAAGAACACGACGCTGGTGCTGGTCGTCTCGATCCTCGACCTGCTCGGCATCGCCCAGGCCTCGCTCGCCGATCCCAACTGGGTCGGCATGAACATGGAGGCCTATGCCTTCTCGGGCGCGATCTACTGGCTGATCTGCTTCGCCCTCTCGCGCTGGAGCCGCTCGCTGGAGAAGCGGCGCAGGTTGTGAGGAGGCCGCTTGCCGTCATTCTCGGATCTACGCTTTGCTTCGCCCGAGCATGACGCAAGCTTTCGACCAGCCAACAAAAAACCGGCCTTTCGGCCGGTTTTCTGATTTCAAAGCCATCAGCCTGATCAGGCTCGCACCTTGCTCCGGTCGCGCCGGCGGTCGGCGGCGGGCTGGTAGGCGATGCGCGCGTGGTGGCTGCAATAGGGCATGCCGGTCTGCGAGCGCGCGCCGCAGAAGCGGAATTCCGGTGTCGTCGGATCACCCATCGGCCAGCGGCACATATATTCGCGCAGTTCCATGATGGTGACCCGCTCCGAGAACGGGATCACCACGTCCTCGGAAGGCCGCGGCGCCTGCTCGGCCTCGATATCGGCCTCGGGCTGCGTCGCGAAATGCGGAGCGAGCGCATGGGTGCCGCGGGTGGCGCCGGCGGCGTTGTTCATCGGATGGCTCGGCGCCCGTGCCGGGGCCTTGCGCGGGGCGGCATTGCGCGGCGTGGCCGGCGCAGCGGCGCTCTTGGCACGGCCCGACAGGCCGAGCCGGTGCACCTTGCCGATCACCGCATTGCGCGTGACGTTTCCGAGCTCGGCGGCGATCTGGCTTGCGCTCAGACCGTCGCTCCAGAGCTTTTTGAGCAGTTCGACCCGCTCGTCGGTCCATGCTCCGGCTTCGTTCATCCGCATCACCTGTCTTGTCCGGCCGGCCCCTCGCGGTGCCGCCCTTAAGGGTGCTTCGTGGCGGAATCCGGAACCGGCGGCTTCTGTCGCTGAGACAAAAACCGTTGCTTCCGCAACAGACGGGACTGGGGACGCCGCACGAAATGTCGTATCTGACGAATGAGACCATACAAGGGGCGGTGACTCGCGGACAAGAGTCGCCGAATCCGAATTGGGCTTTTCCCCAGGCGATTCGCGATTGGCGGGTCAAGCGAATCTTTTCGGCAACACTGTCGTCACGGCAGAGCCGGCAAGGGAATCGGCGGCATGGAATTGACAGTGCCGGCTGCCTTAAGCATATTTATCCACAAGGTGACGCCGCCCGCTCGGGCGGCGCTTATGTTTTGCGGATCAAGGCCCCGAACGATGCGGATGACGGCGCGACGAGAGGTCAGGAACTGGCTGCGACGATAACGTCGTCGCCGGGTCGCAACTTGGCCGCATGCTGCGGCATCTCACCCGGATCGCGTTCTCGACCCCAGCGCCAATCCGTTCTCATCCGTCCCCCTCGCGAGGATTTTGCCTCATGGCTCCCGCCCCCGTTTCCGCCAGCCAGTCCGTGCTCGTGCCGACCTATGCCCGCGCTCCCGTCGCCTTCGAGCGCGGTGAGGGGCCTTGGGCGATCACCGCCGACGGCACGCGCTATCTCGATTTCGGCGCCGGTATCGCCGTCAATGCGCTCGGCCACGCCCATCCGCATCTGGTCAAGACGCTGACCGAGCAGGCCGGCAAGATCTGGCACACCTCGAACCTCTATGCGGCGCCGGAAGGCGAGCGCCTCGCCCGCCGGCTCTGCGAGGCAACCTTCGCCGAGCGGGTGTTCTTCACCAATTCGGGGGCCGAGGCCAATGAGTGCGCCATCAAGATGGCGCGGAAATACCATGCCGCGAAGGGCCATCCCGAGCGCTACCACATCGTCACCTTCGAGGGCGCCTTCCATGGCCGGACGCTGGCGACCATCGCCGCCGGCGGCCAGCAGAAATACATCGACGGCTTCGGCCCCAAGGTCGACGGCTTCGACCAGGTGCCCTTCGACGACGAGAAGGCGCTGCGCGCCGCGATCACGTCCGAGACCGCCGCGCTGATGATCGAGCCGATCCAGGGCGAAGGCGGCTTGCGCTCGGTGCCCTCGCGCTTCCTCAAGCTGCTGCGCCAGATCTGCGACGAACAGGGCCTGTTGCTGATCTTCGACGAGATCCAGACTGGCGTCGGCCGCACCGGCAAGTTCTTCGCCCATGAGCATTACGGCGTGACGCCGGACATCATGTCGATCGCCAAGGGCATCGGCGGCGGCTTCCCGATGGGCGCCTGCCTCGCGACCGAAGAGGCGGCCTCGGGCATGACGCTGGGCACGCACGGCACCACCTTCGGCGGCAACCCGCTCGCCATGGCGGTCGGCAATGCCGTGCTCGACGTGGTGCTGGCGCCGGGCTTCATCGAGAATGTCGGCCAGATCGCGCTTCGGCTGAAGCAGTCGCTGGCCGAGCTCAAGGACAGGCATCCCGACATCATCGCCGAGATCCGCGGCGAGGGGCTGATGCTCGGCCTCAAGCTCCACACGCTCAACACCGACTTCGTCAACGAGGCCCGTGCCCAAGGTCTCCTTGTCGTCGGCGCCGGTGACAATGTCGTGCGCCTGCTGCCGCCGCTGATCATCACCGAGGCGGATGTCACTGAGGCGGTCTCGCGGCTCGACAAGGCGGCGAGCGCCGTCGAGGCGACGCTGAAGCGCCCTGCGGCAGAGTAAGTTCAACCGATCCCATCCAGCGAAGCGAAGGAAGCGCCCGTGACGCGCCATTTCCTCGACCTTTCCGATTTCTCCGGCAGCGAGCTGCGCTCGATCCTGCGCGCCGGCGAGGAGATCAAGGCGCGACGCCGCACCCCTGCCGCCGCGGGGGACCGCCTGCTCGAAGGCAAGGTCATCGCCATGATCTTCGAGCAGCCCTCGCTGCGGACCCGCGTCTCCTTCGATGTTGGCATCCGGGAACTCGGCGGCTCGCCGATGATGGTGACCGGCCGGGAGATCGAACTCGGAGAGCGCGAGACCATCGCCGACACCGCCCGCGTGCTGTCGCGCTATGTCGATGCGATCATGATCCGCATGCTCGACCATGATGCCGTGGTCGAGATGGCGAAATACGCCTCGGTCCCGGTCATCAACGGCCTGACCAAGCGCCAGCATCCCTGCCAGGTCATGGCCGATGTCATGACCTTCGAGGAGCGCAAGGGCTCGATCAAGGGCAAGCGCATCGCCTGGACCGGCGACACCAACAACGTGCTGACCTCCTGGATCCATGCCGCCGGCCGGCTCGATTTCGAGCTCGCCATCGCCACGCCCGAGGAGCTGGCGCCCCCACCGGCCCTGGTCGCCTGGGCGAAGAAGCAGGGTGCGAAGCTCTCGCTGACCACCCATCCCGAGGCGGCGGTCGAGGGCGCCGATTGCGTCATTACCGATTGCTGGGTCTCGATGGGCGACGAGGAAGGCACCCGCCACAACCTTCTGCGGCCCTACCAGGTCGATGACAGGCTGATGGAGCGCGCCGAGAAGGAGGCGATCTTCATGCATTGCCTGCCGGCCTCGCGCGGCGAGGAGGTCACCGACCAGATCATGGACGGCCCGCAATCGGCCGTCTTCGACGAGGCCGAGAACCGGCTGCATGCGCAGAAAGGCATCCTCGCCTGGTGCTTCGGCGGGGTCGCGGCCTGATGGCCGCCGACGTCACGGCCGGGTTCGACGACAGCGTCCTGCCCTTCGCCGTCCCCGATCTCGACGTGCGCGGCCGCGTCGTGCGGCTGGGCGCGTCGATCGACACCGTCCTCGCGCGCCACGATTATCCCGAGCCCGTCTCCCGCGTGCTCGGCGAGGCGGCGGCGCTCACCGTGCTGCTGGGCACGGCGCTGAAGTTCGAGGGGCGCTTCCAGCTCCAGACCAAGAGCGATGGCGCCATCCCGATGATGGTGGTCGACTTCACCGCCCCCGACAATTTCCGCGCCGTCGCCCATATCGACGAGGCGAAGCTCGTCGAGGCGGTCGCGCTGGACCAGCTCTCGACCGGTGACCTGCTCGGCGAAGGTCATCTTGCGATGACCATCGACCAGGGCTCGGCGACGACGCGCTATCAGGGCATCGTGCCCCTGACGCGGCAGAGCCTGGAAGAGGCGGCGCACCAGTATTTCCGCCAGTCGGAGCAGATCCCGACGCGGGTTCGGCTCGCCGTCGGCACCGTCACGACCGGAGGGCGGCCGCATTGGCGCGCCGGCGGCATCCTCGTCCAGTTCATGCCGCATTCGCCCGAACGCCTGCGCGCGGCCGACATCCATCCCGGCGACGTGCCCGAGGGCCACGAGATCCTGGCCGGCAACGACCCCGACGGCGTCAGTGACGATGCCTGGATGGAGGCGCGCTCGCTGGTCGAGACGGTCGAGGACCACGAACTGCTGGACCCAACGCTGGCGAGCGAGCGCTTGCTCTATCGCCTGTTCCATGAGCGCGGCGCCCGCGTCTTCGAGCCGGTTGTCGTGCACGAGGCCTGCCGCTGCTCGCGCGAGCGCGTGCTCTCGATGCTGCGCGGCTTCTCGCCTGAGGATCGCAAGGCGATGATCGCCGATGACGGCAAGCTCGGCGTCACCTGCGAGTTCTGCTCGCGGCGTTATTCCTTCGAGCCGTCGGAGGTCGAGCAGGGGGTGACGTCGGGACTTTGAAGGCCGTCGTCATTCCCGGGCGCCGCGAGGCGGCGACCCGGGAATCTCTTGCCGAATGAGACGGCAAAGCCCTCGCGTCACGAGATGCTCGGGGCAAGCCCGAGCATGACGCCCGCGATTACCCCGCTTTGCACTCTGCCATCAGCTTGCGCATGAAGGCCTCGCCGGCCTGGAGCTGCTCCAGCGTGATGTACTCGTCCGGCTGATGCGCCTGGTCGATCGAGCCGGGACCGCAGACCACGGTCGGCAGGCCAGCGCGCTGGAAATGCCCCGCTTCGGTCGCATAGGCGACGGCGATGGTGTGGTTGCGGCCGGAGAGGCGCATGGCGAGCCGTTCCGCTTCCGAGCCGGGATCGGGTGCGAGGCCCGGCACATCCGAGGTCATCACCGTCTCGATGGTCGAGGACGGCGCCGTCTTCCGCATCCGCGCCAGCACCGTTTCCGACAGGCGGCCGAAGCGCGCCGGTCCGGCCTCCGGGTCGGAGCCCGGCAGAGTGCGGATTTCCCAGGACAGCTCCGCCTTGTCGGCCAGGATGTTGCGGGCGATGCCGCCATGGAACTTGCCGACATGGACGGTGTCATAGGGCGGGTCGAAGCGGCCGCTCCCGTCGGGCTGCTCTTTGGCCTCCTCCTGCATCCGGTCGAGCTCGGCTGCCAGCAAGGCGCCGGCATGGACGGCGCTGGCGCCGAGCTGCGGCTTGGAGGAATGCGCCGCGAAGCCTGCGATCGACGTCAGGAAGGTGCGGATGCCTTTATGCGCGTCGGCGATGTCGAGCGATGTCGGCTCGCCGACGATGACCGCGAGCGGCCGGGGCAACGTCCTGCCCATCGCGGCGATGCCGTCGATGACGCCGAGGCAGGTCACCTCCTCGTCATAGGAGAAGAACAGGTGGATCGGCGTCCTGAGCCCGGCCGCCAGAAAATCCGGCGCCAGCGCGAGCGCGAGCGCGACGAAACCCTTCATGTCGACGGCGCCGCGCCCATAGGCGCGCCCGCCTTCCACATGCAGCGTGAAGGGATCGCGGCTCCAGGCCTGCCCCTCGACCGGCACGACATCGGTATGGCCCGAGAGTACGATGCCGCCCCGGTCCTGCGGCCCGAGCGTGGCGAAGAGCGCCGCCTTGTCGCCGGCGGCGTTGGGGAAGCGTGTGGAGGCGACGCCCCAGCCGGCGAGATAGTCCTCGACGAAATCGATCAGCGGCAGATTGGATTTATGGCTCACCGTATCGAAGGCGACGAGGCGGGCGAGCATCTCGAGCGGCGTGTAGCGCTGCCCGGCGGGCGGATGGGCGGTCAATGCAGAACCTTCTTCACATGGGGGGAATCGAGCGGAAACAGCGGCACCTCGACATCGAAGATCTCGCCGTTCTCGCCGAGCATGGCGTAGAAACCGCGCATCGAGCCATCCGGCGTCGCCAAGGGACAGCCCGAGGTATAGCTGAAGCTTTCGCCCGGCCGCAGCACCGGCTGCCGGCCGACGACGCCGTCGCCGCGCACCTCATGGACTTCGCCATGCCCGTCGGTGATGAGCCAGTGGCGCGTCAGCAATTGCACGGTCTGTGTCGAGAGATTGGCGATCTCGATCGAATAGGCCCAGAAATAGCGGCCTTGCGGCGGCGATGATTCCGCCTCCATGAATTTCGGCACCGCGGTCACACGCACGCCATGCGTCTGCGCCTGATACATTGCCAGGACTCCGAACCAAAATGACTCCGAACTTCAAAGACGCCGGACTTCGAGAACGCCGCGCCTCCAAACCCGCGCCTCCAAACCCGCGGGCCTAGCTGCCGCCGTGCTGTTATGAACCGGCTGGCGGCAGCGTCAATGCCGCCGGCATGCATGCAGGCGTGGACAACGCGGCGAAAGCTGCGCATTCGGCTTGGCCTGCGCCCGCGCCTTCGCTAGCCCTAACCGATTATCCTCGCGGACCTCGCATGCTGCCCTTCAAGCCCGGAATCCAGCCCGACAGCTCCATCCGCGCCTTCATCGAGCAGGGCGTGATCCGGCTCGCCCATCCGCCGGCCGAAGGGCAGGTGCAGCCGGCAAGCCTCGACCTGCGCCTGGGCGAGCGCGCCTATCGCGTGCGCGCCAGCTTCCTGCCCGGCCCGGACCGCACGGTGCGCGGCCGCATCGACGAACTCTCCCTGCACGAGATCGACCTGACGCGCGGCGCTGTGCTGGAGACCGACTGTGTCTACATCGCCGAGCTGATGGAGGGTTTGCGGCTGCCGAAGGGCCTGCGCGCCGCTGCCAACCCCAAGAGCTCGACCGGCCGGCTCGACGTCTTCACCCGCGTCATCACCGACAGGGCCCGCGAGTTCGACCTCGTCGAGGACGGCTATGAGGGCCCGCTCTTCATCGAGATCTCGCCGCGCACCTTCCCCGTGCTGGTGCGCTCGGGCTCGCGGCTCTCGCAGATCCGCTTCCGGACTGGCGAGGCCCGCCTCGACGACCGGGCGCTGCAGGAGGTCCATGCCCGCGAGACGCTGGTCAGCGCCGCCGAGCCGTCCTTCCAGGGCGGCGTCGCCGTCAGCGTCGACCTCTCCGGCTTCGATGGCCTGCTCGGCTATCGCGGCAAGCACTACACCGCGTTGATCGATGTCGACCGGGTAGGGGCCTATCGCGCCGCCGATTTCTGGGAGCCGATCCCCGATGACGGCTCGCGCAGCCTGATCCTCGATCCCGGCCAGTTCTATATCCTCGCCTCGAAGGAGGCGGTGCATGTCCCACCTGATTACGCGGCCGAGATGACCCCCTTCGACGCGCTGGTGGGCGAGTTTCGCGTCCACTATGCGGGCTTCTTCGACCCCGGCTTCGGCCACAGCGCCGCTGGCGGGCAAGGCGCGCGGGCGGTGCTCGAGGTGCGTTCCCGCGACGTGCCTTTCATCATCGAGGACGGCCAGATCGTCGGCCGGCTGGTCTACGAGACGATGGCGGCCCGACCGGCCGCGCTTTACGGCGCCAGGTTGAGCTCGAACTATCAGGGCCAGGCCCTCAAGCTCTCGAAGCATTTCAAGGGCTGAGCTTCTCCCGGAAATTCCCGGATGACACCTGCTCGCGGAGCCGCTATGAAACTGCGCCTGCCACGGCGCTGCTTTGCAGTCCGCGCGGCACGCGGGCGTAGTTCAGTGGTAGAACGTCAGCTTCCCAAGCTGAATGTCGTCGGTTCGATCCCGATCGCCCGCTCCAATGTCCCTCGAAGCTTCAGCATGTTGTGGCGGCCTGCCGCGAGACCTGCGCTTGCCGGCGTGGCCTTCGCCCTTAGCCCGGGTTGAAGACCGACCAGCCGGTCGCCTCGGCGAGCCGCTCCAGCGCGAGCGTTCCCAGCATGGAATTGCCGTTGGCGTTGAGGCCCGGCGACCAGGCCGCGATCGCGGCCTTGCCTGGAGCGATGGCGAGGATGCCGCCGCCGACGCCGGATTTTCCGGGCAATCCGACGCGAAAGGCGAAATCGCCCGAGGCATCGTAATGGCCGCAGGTCAGCATCAGCGCGTTGATGCGCCGTGCCCGTTGGGCCGAGACGACCCGCGGCCCGCCCGGCAGATGCAGCCCGCCATGCATCAGGAAGCGCCCGGCCATGGCGAGCTGGCGGCAGCTCATGGCGATGGCGCATTGGTGGAAATAGACGCCGAGCGTCAGCTCCGGCGCATGGTGGATGTTGCCGAACGCCTTCATGTAGTTGGCGAGTGCGATGTTGCGGAAGCCGGTCGCCTGTTCGGCCCGCGCCACCGCCTCGTCGATGATGATGCCGTCGTCATCGGCAAGATAGCGCGTGAAGCGCAGCAATTCGCCGATCGCCTCGCGCGGTGCGTGCCCGGCGAGATTGATGTCGGAGACCACCAGCGCGCCGGCATTGATGAAGGGGTTGCGCGGGATGCCCTGCTCGCGCTCGAGCTGCACGATCGAGTTGAACGGCGTGCCCGAGGGTTCGCGCCCGACACGGCGCCAGAGCGTGTCGCCGACCTTGCCCAGCGCCTGTGTCAGCGCGAACACCTTGGAGATGCTCTGGATCGAGAAGGGCTCCTCGCTTTCGCCGGCGCTGTGGACGGCACCCTCGGCGGTCACGACGCAGAGTCCGAACTGGCGGGGATCGACGCGGGCGAGCGGCGGGATATAGCTCGCGACCTCGCCGCGGTCGCTCGCGTCGCGCATCTCCGTCGCGATGTCCTGCACGAGGCGCGCGAGATCGGCCAAGCTTCCCCTCCTGCCCTTCTGTCGCAATGAGGCAAGCCCGATGCACGCGCTCAGGTCAAGCGAGGCGGGGGCGATGCCGCCTCTTCGCCCTTGGAGCCGGATGATGCCATCTGATATCTGAATCCGTCTCTCGCCGAGGAGTCGGAGCAGGATTCCTGCGAAAAACCGGTTCTCCCTTAGTGCAGGAGAGGGCGGTTGCCGGCGCCCTGCCCGTCGATGACGGCGCGCTGGCTGGCGATGACGCAAAGCGATTTTCCGCGCGACTTCGCCTGGTAGAGCGCTGCGTCGGCCGCCACCATCAGGGCGTTCATGTCGGTTCCGTGCTCAGGGGCCAGCGCAATGCCGACCGAGGCGCCGATATGCAGCCGGTGGCCGCTGTCGAGCTCGTATGGCTCGGAGATCTCCGCGACGAGGCGCTCGCCGATGCGCTGCAGCTGCACCCGTTCGGTCTGCTCGGACAGGACGACGAATTCGTCGCCGCCGATCCGCGCGGCAAGGTCGGAGCTGCGCACGAGGCCGCGCAATCGCTCGGCGACGAGCTGCAGCAGCGCGTCGCCGGCCGGGTGGCCGTGGGTATCGTTCACGGATTTGAAGCCGTCGAGATCGAGATAGATCAACGCCAGGCCGTGCGGGGCGGAGGCACTGCCGAAGCGGGTCTCGAAGGCACGTGTCAGCCCGGCCCGGTTCGACAGGCCGGTCAGCATGTCGTGACGGGCGTGGAAGGCGTTCTCGCGTTCGGCCCGCATCGTCGAGATCAGCATCCCGTTCAGCTTGTAGGCCGCGACCGTCATGCTGAAGAGATAGAGCGGGATCTGCATGAAGGTGATGAGCATGATCGGCTCGCTGGCGAACAGCGTCGCGAAGCAGCATGGTCCCAGCGTCAGCCCGATCATCACGCCCGCCATGCGCGGCGCTCCGAAATTCCGGAAGCAGATGCCGCCGACCATGGCGGCCGCCGACAGGCAGGCGAGGGTGGCGACGACCCAGTCGCCGCTCGTCAGGCTCAGAAAGGTGCCGGCGCCGATGCCGGCCGCCCAGGCCACGCCGAGCAGGAGATAGGTATCTGTCCAGGTTGGTTCGCCGCGTTCCGCCCTGCGGCGGGCGTTGATGAGCACGAAGAGCCGGGCGAGGCAGCACAGCACCTCGAAGACGCACCAGAGCTGGAACGGCAGGGTCGGGATGCGCCAGGCGATCAGGAAGGAAACAGCGAGCGAGTTGATGACGCCGCCGGCGAAGATCGGCAGCGTGCCGAACAGGCTGGCGATCAGTGCGGCCCTGATCTCGGCGGGAACGTCCGGGCCCGCATCGGCGAGCCAGCGCGTCACGCGCCAGCGCGGCAGAGTGTAACGCAGGGCTGCACCGCTCATGGGGCCGGTCGAAGTCCTCGCTGCGAACAGGTCCGATGCGGTGCCTGCTCCAACAGGCTGTCTAACGTCGAGCGGTTACGATTCGGTTCGGCTGGCCCGCATTATTTGCATGGCCCGCAACCGGATCGGACGGGGCTCAGCTCGCTTCGCGGTAGACCCAGACCCGCGCCGGCGGAATGTTGCGCAGGACCCAATCGGAGACGAAGGCCTTCAGGCCGGAGCCCTTGCGCGGGATCGGCGAGATCACCGAATAGGTGAACTGGATGAAGGGCGCGCCTTCGACCATCAACGGGAACGCCTCCTTCGCCAGCGCCGTCCGGCTCGGGGGCGGGCGGTTGAACAGGGGCAGGCTCGAGACCAGGGCGGCGGCCTTCTCGGTCAGGTGCCCCGCCAGCGTCGTCGAGAGGGCGTAGGCATCGCCCTGGACGACGGTGGCCCGCGGGAAGCGCTTGCGCAGCAATTCGCAGAATTCGGGGCTGTATTCCACGAGGATGAGACGCTCCTCGTCGACGCCGCGCTCGATCAGGGCTTCGGTCACGGGACCGGTACCAGGGCCGATCTCGATGACGGGGCCGGGCTGCTCCGGATCGACATAGGACGCCATGCGCCGCGCCAGGGCCGGGCTCGAGGGGGTTACCGAGCCGGTCCGCAGCGGATCGTCGATCCAGGATTTGATGAAGCGAGCCTCGTCGCCCAGCTTCTCCGCGGCTACGCTGACGCGGCTCTTGAGCTTCTCCGCCTTGTTGCGGACCTCGCCTTCGACCTTGTAGCGGACGGCCGCGACCTTGAGCCTAGCCTCGGCCACGCAATCGACCAGATCGGCCGCGGTGACGCGCACCTCGCCTTCGAGCCGGCTGGCGACGCGCGACTGGCCGAGCCGGGCCGCGATCGAGCCCGCGCGCGGCGGACGATGTCTGATCGTCGAAGACATGATACCCCTTGCGCGCCCCGAACTTCGCCTTCAAGCGCTGCGGAACGTTACCCACCCGGCATATGGGGTCAAGTCCGGCCTCTCGCCAAGCCCCATCTCGGTCGTTGGCCACGAAATGGCGTCAGATCAGCGGCCGCGGCGCTTTGCTTTGCTCGTAGACAGCGGCCATGCGGGCGGTAAGGCGCGGATTCAGTAGGGTCAGCCGTCCGCCGGAAATGGTGAACAGCCCCGCCTTGCGCAGTTTCGACCATGTCTTGCTGGTATGGACGAGGGAGAGGCCGAGCGCATCGGCAAGCTGTTGCTGCGACAGGGGAAAGTCGAAGCTGCCGTCGCTGACCAGCCCGAGCGCATCGGCGCGGCGATAGAGCGTGATGACGAGGGCCGCGATACGCTCGCTGGCATTGCGCTGGCCCACCGAGGTCAGGTTGTCGTCGATCATGGACTCCTCGCGGGAGCCGAGCCAGGCGAGCTCATAGGCGAGATTGGGCATCCGCACGAACAGGTCCCAGATCCGTTTGCGCGGGAAAACGCAGAGTTCGACATCGGTGAGCGCCTCGATGCCGTGCTGGGCCGCGGCGAGCAGGGAGGCCTGCAGGCCGACGATGTCGCCGGGCAGGAGAAAGTTGAGGATCTGGCGGCGCCCGTCCGGCAGGGATTTGTAGCGGAAGGCCCAGCCCGAGAAGAGCGTGTAGAGCTCAGCGCTTTCCTGGTCCGGGCTAATGATGTCGCTCCCCGCCTTCAGGCTGCGGTGATCCGTCTTCATCGCCTGGATGAAACGGATCTCGTCATCGGTCTTGTCCTCGAAGGCGGGCTTCATGCGCAAAGGACAGGCAAGGCAGGGCGTGCCGATGCGGCCCGGCCTCGAATTGAGGTTCATCATTGAATCTGTTCCCCCCTCGCGGCGGAAGATTGCGCCGGCGGCCGAATAACGCCGGGAAGCCGTTCGGCGTTCCACGAGGGCCGGTTTCGACCGGCTTTTGCCTTCGTCGTCCCGTCCCGGGGAACCGGAAACCGTCCGGCTGCGTTTCTATCTCGTAACAGCCGGCCCATCCGGGCTGGCGCAGGCGTTGGGAGACGAAGATGCTGAACGACAGCCTGGCCCCCGCCAAGCGCGCCTTGTTCTTTTTCGGCTGCATGGCGGCCGTGGTGACCGGCCTGAGCTTCGGCGCCGGCTTGCAGATGCCGACCGACCAGAGCTCGACCACTGTCGCCGCCTTGCGGGGTCATGCGCAGCCTGGTGAAGCCCGCTTCGCCGCCGTCGATCGGGCGGACCGCAGCGAGAGCGCCGCCCGCCGCAGCATCCCGGCGCCGTCGAAGCAGGCGATGGCGGATGGCGTCCGCGCCCTGATCCTGCGCTAGAGCATTTCCGCGCTTCTCCGATCTCCTTGTTTTATCGCATTTTCTTCACGCAAACCGGTGTCCACTTCGCTCGAAAATGCTCTAGGAGCAGCGGAACCAATCACGCTTTTCCGCGTTCAGCCCGCAGCGCATCCTCGCGCCGCACTTCAAAGCCGCCCTGGGGCGGCTTGTTTTTTGCGGGTGAAGGGCGCCGACAGGGGAACCGATGCATCTGCGTGTCCGCCATGCCACGACCTACCGCTATGCCGAGCCGGTCAGCTTCGGCCCGCATCGGCTGATGCTCAGGCCGCGCGACAGCTTTGATCTGCGGCTGGTCGATACCGCCCTGGCGATCTCGCCTCCTGCGATGCTGCGCTGGATGCACGATGCCTATGGCAACCCGGTCGCCGTCGCGACATTCGCGGAACCCCACGACACGCTCGAGATCGTCAGCGAATTGATGCTCGAGCGCTTCGGTTCGGCGCTGCCGCGCAGCAGGCTCGCACCGGGCGCGGCCTTGACCGGTGTCGTCTACAGCGACGGCGAACGCATGGTCCTGCAGCCCTATCTCCACCTCGCCGCGGCCGATCCCGACGGCGTGATCGAGCGCTGGCTCGCCGATTTCCGTGCCGGGTTCGGCCCGGGCTCGGGCCATCTCCTGCGTGATCTCGCCCATGCGATCCATGCCGGGCTGAGCTACGCCGTCCGCTACGACGAGGGTACCCAGCATCCGGCCGACACGCTGCTGCTCGGCAGCGGCTCCTGCCGCGACTACGCCTGGCTGTTCATCGAGCTGGCGCGCCGCATGGGTTTCGCGGCGCGCTTCGTCACCGGTTATATCCAGGATCAGACGCCGGACGCGGCCGGGCTCATCTCGCCCGTCGGCCTGACGCATGCCTGGGCGGATGTCTTCATCCCCGGCGATGGCTGGGTCGAGTTCGATCCGACCAATGATCTCGTCGCCGATCGCCAGCTTCTGCGCATTGCGGTGGCGCGTGTCCCCGAGGACGCATCGCCGATCGCCGGTAGCTTCACGGGGCCGCCGGGCGCCTTCCTGGGGTTGAGCGTCGGCGTCCTGATCGAACCGGTTGAGGCTCCGCTGGAAAAGCCCTGCTGACCGACGCGCTGGAGACCCGCCCGCGCAGCGGTCTCAGCCTTTATGGCTGACGCGCCAACGCCCGAGATTGCGCCCCTCCGGCGGTCCGGACTGAACCGCCTCGATCTGCGCGAGCAGGCCGGCGAACAGGCGCGGGGGCTCCTGATGCACGATCTCGCGGTCGGCCTCGATCGCGACCTCGATCGTCGTGTCATCGAGATCGTGGACCGTCAGCGTGATCCGCACCCCGGGCGTGCTGCGCAGCACGCGTGAGGCGACGTCGGCGACGAGAAAGCCAAGAGGGATGATGCGATCGACCGACAAGGTCGCGGCTGTCTCGATCCGGCCCGAGATCCACTGATCGCGCCGGCGGATCAGGTTCGAGATCATCGTGACGACGTCCTCGAGGAACAGGTCGACCCGGACCGGTTGCATCTCGCCATCCGCGAGGGTGAAGCGATAGGCTGCGGACAGGACGTGGACGCGGCATTCCGCGTCAGCCAAGGCGAGCCTGGCCTCGTCGCGATAGTCGCGCTTGGTCAGCCCGATATAACTCTGCACCACCTGGAGGCTGTTCTTCACCCGATGATGCAGTTCGCGCACCAGGAAGCGGTTGTCGTCGAGGGCGGTCTGCAGGCGCCGCTGCCGCACCTCCTGCTCGTCCACCATGATGTTGAAGGCTTCGGCGACGCTGCGGATGTCGCTTGGCATGTCGTCGGCGACGGCCGCACGCGCCGCCCGTCGCGCGGTCGCACGGGAGCGGGCCGCCGCCTCGATGCTGCGCAGCCAGCGCACGCAGTGCCGGTCGATGGCGCGCAGATAGACGATGCACAGCAAGGTCAATGTCAGCAACGGCGCGAGCAGGAGCACTGCGAACTGGATGCGCGCGGCCTGCTCGCGCGAATCGTTGAAGGAGGCGACGACGTAGAAATCGGGTTCGGCGACCATGCGCGCGACATAGACGCGTTCGTCGCCCTGGCGGCTCGGCGCGCGCCAGCGCTCAAGCGCCTGCGGGAGACGGGCATCGCGCGGCAGCCAGCCCAGAGCCTCGCCGTCGCCGCGGCTGGCGACCACGCCGCTGCCTTGCGAGACGAGCGCGACCTCCATGTCCGTGCCGCCCTCGCCGAGGTCGAAGACGTTCTCCAGCACCTCGGGTTCGATCAGCAGCAGAGCCTCGCGCAGACCCGCTCCGGATGCCGTCGGATTTTCGGTATGCACGGTGAGATAGCGCCGGTTGCCGATCGTGGCCTGGTCGTAATGCGACTTGCCGAGATCGATGCCGCTCCAGGGCGCCACGGCGGGAAGGTCGCGCAGGCGCGTCGCCGTTCGATCCAGCGTTTGCGCATCGATACCGGCATCGAGCGCTGCGGTGCAAAGCTGCCCGTCGGCGCCGCGCACCAGCACGGCGGAGAAGCCGCGGACCTGGGCGAGCATCTTGAGGCCGGCCTCCCTGCAAAGCTCGGGCGAAAGCCCGGCTTCGGCCGTGGCCGTGCCGAAGGACAGGAGCGAGCGCAGGGCGCCGCGATACCAGATCCGCGTGCGAATGGCGAACTCGTCGGCCGCCCGGATCTGCGCGGTCTCGATCGCGCCGGTGATGGTGCGATAGGCCGTGGCCGCAGCCAGGGCGGTCACGCAGCCGATCGGAAGCGCGATCGCGATCAGCAGCGCCAGCAAGCGCCCCCGGACAGTGCTGAATCGCGTTAGGCGCATTCAGGAGCCGACTGGTTCGGAGCCCGCCCTTTGCATGGCGGCAGCGCTGGTCCGATCCGGTCCGAGATCGTCGACGCTGCCAATGGAGAGGAGTTCGGCGAGCTTGGTGCGGGCACGATTGACACGGCTCTTGATGGTCCCGATCGCGACGCCGCAGATCTCCGCCGCCTCCTCATAGGAGAGCCCGGTCGCGCCGACCATGATCAGCACTTCGCGCTGCTCCTCGGGCAACTTGGCCAGCGCCTTGCGGAAGTCGGCGAGATCGAGATGGCTTTCCTGGTTGCCATGCGTCGCCAGACGCTCGGCGTAGGTGCCTTCGCTGTCCTGCACCTCGCGGCCACGCTTGCGGTAGAGCGAATAATAGGTGTTGCGCAGGATGGTGAAGAGCCAGGCGCGCAGGCTCGTTCCCGGCTCGAACTTCTCGGAATTGCCCCAGGCCTTGAGCAGCGTGTCCTGAACGAGATCGTCGGCGAGCTGCATCGAGCCGGAGAGAGAGGCGGCGAAGGCGCGGAGATTCGGAATCTCCTTGATCAGGCCGTCCTTGAACTCATTGGCCTTGAAGTCGCTCGCCTTGCAGTCATTGGCACTCATGGGACGACGCTCCGCCTGCGCGCTGCTCCGTCGCCTCCAGCTGCGCCAGCAGCACGAGAAACTTGTCGGGTATCGGCGCGTTCACGATGTCGTCGTAATGCGCCTTCAGCGAGCGGCCGATGGATTCCTGGACCCTGGGATCGAGAACCATGTCGAGATCGTCGTTGTCGCCTCCGGGATCAGGCATTGCAGCATCCAGATTCGTCATATCAGCCCTCGCGCCGAGACCAGGCCTGCTTTTCCAGCAGGTCCCGCATGTAACTTCCGATCATGGCGGAACCAGCCTCGGGCGGCGACGGCGACACCAATGCGCCCTAATAACAGCCTCCCTCTTGAAAGGTTCCCACTTTCCAAAAAAATAAATTGCTTGTCTCCTGCGGTACCTAAGTCATTATCCGCGCACAATAAAAAGGACGGTTTGATGACGATAGCCAAGGAAATTGCGCCTTATCTTCCTTACCTGCGCCGCTTCGCTCGCGCGTTGAGCGGCACGCAGACCAGCGGCGACGCGCATGTCGTCGCCATGCTGGAAGCGCTCATCGCCGACCCCTCCAGCTTTCCCCGTGACCTGGACCCGCGCATCGGGCTCTACCGGACCTTCCTCAAGCTCTGGTCCTCGGTCGGAATCGACACGCGCGAGACGGTCGTCGAGCTCGGTAACTCGCCGGCCGAGCGCAATCTCGAGGCACTGACGCCGCGTCCGCGCCAGGCCTTCCTGCTACGGACCGTGGAGGGCTTCTCGATCGAGGAGGTTGCAGCGATCATGGAAATCTCGTCCCCGGACGCCGCCGCGCTGGTTCAGATCGCGGGCCAGGAAATCGCCGAGCAGGTCGCGACCGATGTCCTGATCATCGAGGACGAGCCGATCATCGCGCTCGACATCGAGACGATGGTCGAGGAGCTCGGCCACAGCGTCACCGGCATTGCGCGCACCCAGCGCGAGGCGATCGCTCTGGTCGCCAAGAAGCGCCCCGGGCTCGTGCTCGCCGATATTCAGCTGGCCGATGGCAGCTCCGGTCTCGACGCCGTTAACGAGATCTTGACCTCGATTGACGTGCCGGTGATCTTCATCACCGCCTATCCGGAGCGGCTTTTGACGGGCGACAGGCCGGAGCCGGCCTTCCTCATCACCAAGCCGTTCCAGCCCGAGGCGGTGAAGGCCGCGATCAGCCAGGCGCTGTTCTTCGATCGCCGGGCCGGCCGGAAGGCGGCGTGAAGGATCTGTGAAGGATAATTGGGCTCGCCTTCGCTGCGGGCCTTGCTTTTGGCGCACGCTGCGGAACAAGCCTCGTCACGCTGCGTTCGCGACTTGATGTCGGGTTGGTTTGCAGTTGGGGAGGGTGTGGGCCATGGCAACGACCTTCGTGGTTGCAGCAGGGGGCGCGGCGACGGTTGCGGCTGCGTTGTTTTCCGGAACGGTGCAGCCTGGAGCGATCAGCAACGAGATTCTCTCGCTGGCGCTCGCGGCATTGACCAGCATTGCGGTGGCCAGCGCTTCGGCCCTCGACGGCTGATCCGGCCCGCTCGCAGCCTCGCTGTGGCATTGGCTCTCTGTTGCGGCTTGCCGCTTCTTTCCGACGCGCCTGCCGCCGCGCAGGCGTCGCGGAAGGACGGCGGGGCGTTTTCGCGAGAGCTTCCGCCGGTCCGGCCGGCCGAGCTTGGCCCTTCCACTGAGCAGCAGACGATGCGGCCTGCCGCAGCTCTGGGGGGCGCTGCCGCGCAGCCTCTCGCCAGCGAGCGGCCGGAAGCGCTACCCCCGGGCGGGGAAACGTCCTGCCTGGCGGCTCTCCAGGCAATCCCGGGCAACAGCATCGAGGCCGCCGATCCGAAGCTCGCGCAGGGCGATCCCGCCTGCCGCGTCGACGAGCCCGTCATCGTGAAGGCGCTTGCCCTCCGCGCAACCGGGACGGCGGGCGCGGGCACCGTCACCTTCGCGCCGCCGGTGACGCTGAGCTGCGCCATGGCGAAGACCGTCGCGGGCTGGCTCGACGACAGCGTCCGGCCGCTGGCACGGGGACATTTCGACAGCGATCTCACCGAATTGCGCGTCGGCGGCGGGCATGAATGCCGCCGACGCAACCGCGCCTCGGCCGGGCCCGTCAGCGAGCATGCCACGGGCAAGGCGCTCGACATCTTTGCGTTCCACCTCGGCGAGGGGAAAGCCGCGACGCAGGTTTCGGTGGAGAAGCCGGCCGGCCTGGCTCAGAACCGGTTCCTGACGGCCGTGCGCCAATCGGCCTGCGGCGCGTTCATGACGGCGCTGGGGCCCGGCTCGGATGCCGCCCACGCCAATCATCTGCACATCGACATTCAGGAGCGCCGCACGCATGCCTCGCGCTTCTGCCAATAGGTTCGCGGTCGTCTTGCGCTCAGAAGATCAGCTTGAAGCGGCGGGCGGCGAGCTCACTGGCCGGGTCGGCCTCAGGCTCCGAGCCGTCGACCAGCCTCAGCGCGGCGCGGCGGGCGGCCATCACCTGAAGGGCCGCCTCGCATGCGAGCCCGTCGGCGAGCAGATCCTCGAGCTCCCAGAACGGCGGCACGTGCAAATCCGGCCCGGCGGTCGGCTCCGGGGGTGTCGGGGTTTTCCCACGCAGGCGACTCACGGACATCGACATTCCCATGCCAGGATGAAGCCGCAACGCAACAGGCTCTCGGTGGTTCCATTATGCCGGAACTGTGGGCATCTTGAGGCGTTTCGTTGGGTCACCCGGAGCCGGACCCGATCGTGTCGAAATCGACCCGAACGGTGCATCCGTCTTCGCATATTGATAGGGAATGCATGATCACCCAGATTGCGTTGCGATCCGGGCGGTGAGTCCTCTGGCGGGAGCTTTCAAGATGAGCATTCGGCACTACACGTCATGCTTCGGCGCCGCGGCCGCGCTCGCCTGCCTGTTCGGCCCGGTCCCGGCGCGGGCGCAGTCGGGGCCTCCGACCGGGCGGCTGTCCTGTACGGTCGGGGCGAGCTTCGGGGCGGCCGTGAAGACGCAAAAGCCGCTCGAATGCCGTTTCAGGCCGAGGCGAGGGCCGATGCAGTACTATACCGGCATCGTCCGCCAGTTCGGCCTCGATCTCGGCTCGATCCGCCCCACGACGATGTCCTGGCATGTCTACGGCCCTTATGCGCGCGCTCCGCTCGGCGCGCTGAACGGCCGCTACACGGCGCAGACGGCCGCCGCCGCGCCCGCAAGCGGTGCCGCCTCATCGCCCTTGATCGGCGGCGAGGATGACAAGGTCAGCTTGCAGCCGCGTGCGATTCAGACGACGCGCGGCTTCAATGCCGCCGGTGGCGTCACGCAATTCGAGTTGACGCTCGCGAGCTCCGGTACCGGGCGCCGGCGCTGATCGCGTGGGAGGGGGCGCTTACCCTTTGCTAACCGTGATCCGGCAGAATTGAGTCAAACCGGATGTAATCCTGGCCGCGGCGCGTTTGAGGCAGGAACATCGTGACCCCTGTTACGTTGGGGGGTAACAGGTTGAAGTGAGTGAGAAAGCCGTTTCAATGGCTGCTGTTCGCGTTCTGATTGTCGAAGACGACCCGTTCATCGCCATGGACATCGAAATGGCGGTGGCGGAGCAGCTCGGCGAGGCGGCCGAGCTCATCGTCGTCGAATCCGTGGCTCAGGCCCGGCGGGCTGCAGCCGGGCAGCTCTCCTGCGCCCTGCTCGACATCGACGTCGTCGACGGCAAGACCTTCGAAGTCGCGGACACGCTGCGCAAGACCGGCATTCCCTTCGCCTTCGTGTCCGGCTCGGCGCCGCAGGAGGTGCCCAAGCCGCTGCGGCAGGCCCGCTTCCTGCGCAAGCCCTTCTCGACGCGCGAGGTCGTGGCTTTCGTCATGGCGGCGATCGGGGGCATCGTTCCTGAAAGCATCGCCTGATCCGCCTGCCACAGGGGTCAGGCGCTGTCGCGCTTCGGGAAAATCACGGTGACACGAGTTCCCGGGCGGTCGGTGCCGGGGTGAAGCGGCAGCGTCGTCATCGTCGCCCGCATGCTGCGCAGCAGGCTCGCGATCACGGTCTGGCCGAGCCCCTTGCTGTGGTTCTCCGCCGGCATGCCGATGCCGTCATCCTCGATCGACAGTGACAGGGCGGGCTCGCCGTCCTGCTCGGCGCGTTCGAGGCGGATCGCGATCCGCCCGGCCATATTGTCCGGAAAGGCATGCTTGATCGCATTGGTGACGAGCTCGTTGACGATGACGACGTAGGACACCGCGTCGCGGCCGGGCAGCCGGATCGAATCCATGTCGAGGTCGATCGTGATCGGCCGTCCCTCGGCCGATTTGCCGATCTCGGCGAGCAGGTCCTCCATGTAGGGACGCGCCTCGATGGCATCGGTCTCGATGTCCAGGCGCAGCCGCCTTTGCCCGGCGGCGATCGCCTGGATGCGTGACTGCGCCTGCCCCAGCGCCGCCTTGACCGCAGGCTCGCGCGTCTGCCGGCTTTGCACGTTCAGCAATGCGGAGACCATGGCGAGGTTGTTGCCGACGCGGTGATTGACGTCACGCAGCAGCGCCTCGATGCGCAGGCGCTCGCCTTCGAGCTCACGGGTCCGATCGTTGACCATCTGCTCGAGCTCGGCATTGCTGACCGCCAGCTCCGTGCTGCGACGCTGGCGCCTGCGCAGGAGTTGCCAGGCGGCGAAGGCCAGCCCGGCAAGCGCGACGACGATGCCGGTGCTTCCCCAAAGGCGTCGCCGTTCCTCGCTGCGGTAGAGCGAGCGCAGGCGGATGTTCTCCGTCTGCTGGATTTCCTGGACCGCGTCGCGCAGCTTGTCCATCGTGGCGATGCCGGGCCCGTCGCGCATCATGGCGACGGCCTCCTCGCGGCGCCCGTTGCGCGTGAGTTCGATCGTCCTGTTCAGCTCGGTGAGCTTGAGCCGCATGGTCTCGCGCAGGCTGGCCACGCGCTGCTTCTGGGCAGGGTCGGCATCGACCAGCGCCTCGAGCACGTCGAGCTCCGGACCGGCCGTCGCACTGCCTTCGGTGAAGGGTTCGAGATAGGCGGCCTGACCGGTCAGCAGATAGCCGCGCTGGCCGGTCTCGGCATCGCGGAGCCGGCCGAGGAAGCGTTCCGCCCGTTCCCGGATCTCGATCGCGTGCGAAACCTGGTCCGCGGCGTGGCGCGCCTGCAGATTGATCCAGGCCGCCAGAACGATCGCGATGGCGACGACGCCGATCGCGCCGATCGTGATCGTTGCTGAGCGCAGCCGCGCGCCGAGCAGGGGAAAGGCGGGGAGCGGCAAGCGGTTCCGGGGCCTCACGAGATCAGACATGCCTGTCCTGTTACAGGACGCATACCCGTATCCCTATGTAAAAAGACAGCCTCCGTCCACCCGCGCCGGGTGAGGCGCTTCAGGCGTCATCCGTGTCCTCGCCGTCACCGCCCGAAAAAAGCTGCCGGCCGAGGACGGTGCCCAGCACCGCGATTCCGGCCAGGGCCGCAATGCGCCATCCGGTCCGCGAGGTCAACATCTTGGCAGCCAGCGGAGCGGCGGCGAAGGCCGCGGTGGCGGCGATCGGGCGCTGCGGGCGCGGGCGGTTCCTGACGAAGAGCGCGATGCCGAAGGCGATCAGCGCCGAGATCGCGAGGCCGCCCGCGATCCACAGGCTTGCTGCGACCGCGCCATAGCGCTCCGTCAGAACGATGTGCAGCGCATTGAGCGAATAGCCTCCGGCGCAGAGCAGCAGCAGGGCCGCGAAGGCGAACAGGCCGAAGACCGTGGCGTTGCGTTTCACCGTTCCGGAGACTTCCGAAGCGATGAAGGAACCGAGCCCCCCGAACATCGGCTATCGCGCCGAAAGGTAGCCGACGAAGAGGCCGACGGCGGCCGCCAGCCCGAGCGCCCGCAGGGGCCGCTCGCGAATCTCGTCCTCGACCAGCTTCTGCAATTCGGTCGCCTGTTCCTTGGCGACGTCGACCATCCGGTCGGTATCGACGCCGACGGAGCGCAGCCGGTCGCTGACGGTTGCGGCGATATCCTCGGCGCTGCGGGTCAGGGTCTCCTCGAGCGCGCTCGCCTGACGCTTGGCACGGGCACCGGCGCGGCGCGCTTTCTGCGCGACATCCTCGGTGCCGGCTTCGATCCCGGCCTTGGCGTCCTTGACGGCCGCGGCCGCCGAACGTTTCGGAGATGTCGTTCTTGCCATGACGCTGGTTTCCTGTCGCTCGATGCCGTGAAGACCAATGGTGTCCGGACTGGACGTTGGCCGCAAGAGACCCGCCTGATGCGGGTCTCTCTCAGGGCGCCAACGCAGGCGGACCTGCTTCTGTTCCGCAGCCGGCGACGGGGCGAGGCTTCAGTGCGCCTCGTCCCAGTTGCCGGCGGCGCGGGCCTCGACGGCGAGCGGCACCCTGAGCTGCACGGCCGGATGCGGCGCCTCGATCATCACCCTCTCGATCACCGGCAGCGTCTTCTCGACCTCCTCGTCGGGAACCTCGAAGACGAGCTCGTCATGGACCTGCAACAGCATGCGGGCATTGAGCCGCTGGGCGGCGAGCGCCGCGTCCATGCGGATCATCGCCCGGCGGATGATGTCGGCGGCCGAGCCCTGGATCGGCGCGTTGATCGCCTGGCGCTCGACGAAGGCGCGCTCGGACGGGTTCTTCGAGGCCACCGCGGGGAAATGGCAGACGCGGCCGAAGATCGTCGTGACCTGGCCATGGACGCGCACATGGGTCTTGGTCTGGTCCATATAGTCGCGGATGCCGGGGAAGCGCTCGAAATACTTGCGGATATAGGCGCTGGCCTCCTCGCGGCCGATGCCGAGCTGGTTGGCCAGCCCGAAGGCCGAGATGCCGTAGATGATGCCGAAATTGATCGCCTTGGCGCGGCGGCGCACCTCGCTCGGCATGCCCTGGACGGGAACGCCGAACATCTCGGAGGCCGTCATCGCATGGATGTCGATGCCATCCGCGAAAGCCTGCCGGAGCTGCGGGATCTCGGCGATATGGGCGAGCAGGCGCAGTTCGATCTGGCTGTAATCGGCCGAGACCAGCTTGAAGCCCTTTTCCGGAATGAAGGCCGTCCTGATCTTGCGCCCGGCCTCGGTGCGGATCGGGATGTTCTGCAGATTGGGCTCGGAGGAGGAGAGCCGGCCCGTCGTCGTCGCCGCCAGCGCATAGGAGGTGTGGACCCGGTTGGTCTGCGGGTTCACATAGGCGGGCAGCGAGTCCGTATAGGTCGATTTCAGCTTGGCAAGCTGGCGCCACTCCAGAATCTTGGAAGGCAGCGGATGGCCCTGCTCCGCGAGGTCTTCGAGCACGCCGGCGCCCGTCGCCCATTGGCCGGTCGCGGTCTTCTTGGCTCCTGCCAGCCCCATCTTGCCGAACAGGATGTCGCCGAGCTGCTTCGGGCTGCCGATGGTGAACTTCTCGCCGGCGAGCTCGTAAATCTCGTCCTCCAGCCGCGCCAGCCCCTGCGCGAAATCGCCGGAGAGGCGGGAGAGGATCTGCCGGTCGATGGCGATGCCGCGCGTCTCCATCGCGGCGAGCACGGCGACCATCGGCCGTTCCAGAACCTCGTAGACGGCGGTCTTCTTCTCGGTGGCAAGCCGTGGCTTCAGCGCGAGCCAGAGCCTGAGCGTGACGTCGGCATCCTCGGCGGCGTAGTCGGTCGCCTTGTCGAGCGGCACCTTGTCGAAGGTGATCTGCGACTTGCCGCTGCCGGCGACCTGCGCATACGGAATCGTCTCATGGCCGAGATGGAGCTCGGAGAGCCGGTCCATGCCGTGGCTGTTGCTGCCGGCATCGAGCGCATAGGAGATCAGCATCGTGTCCTCGATCGCGGACACGGTGAGGCCGTGGCGTTCCAGAACCAGCAGGTCGTATTTGAGGTTCTGGCCGATCTTGAGCACGCTTTTGTCGGCCAGCAGGGGCTTCAGGGCGGCGACAGCCTGCGCCAACGGAATCTGCTCGGGCAGCAGACCTTCGTCGAAGAGCCCGCCATCGCCGGCGCGATGCTGCAGCGGGATGTAGCAGGCGCGGCCGGGCGCGACCGCGAGCGAGATGCCGACGAGATCGGCCTGCATCGCATCGAGCGAATTGGTCTCGGTATCGAGGGCGACATGGCCGGCCTCATAGGCCCAGCCGATCCAGCGTTCGAGATCGGCGAGCCCGCGCACGCATTCATATGTGGAGCGGTCGATCTTGCCCGCGATCGCCTCGTTCTTGCGGGATGCGGCGAGATCGGCGGGCTTCATCCAGCCGGCTTCGCCGCCGGTCGCTTCGGGCAGAGTGGCCGAGGCTGACGGGGCGGCCGGCGTCACGTCGGAAACCGCGTCCTCGATGACATCGGCGCCGGCATAGAGCGCCTTGAGCTCGGCCGCGCGCGAACCGCCGGGAGCCAGCGCGGGATCGGCATCGACGGCGCCGACATCCGCCTCATAGGCCTCGGCGACGCGCTTGGTGATGGTGGTGAACTCCATCGCCTTGAGGAAGGCGATGAGCTTGGCCGGGTCGGGCTGATCGAGCGTCAGGGTCTCCAGCGGCGTCTCGACCTTCACGTCGTCCACGAGCGTGACGAGCTTGTGCGAGATCCGGACCTTCTCGACGACCTCGGGATTGGTCAGCGTCTCCCGGCGCTTCGGCTGCTTGATCTCGCCGGCCCGCGCCAGCAGGGTTTCGAGATCGCCATATTCGCCGATAAGCTGGGCCGCCGTCTTGATGCCGATGCCGGGCGCGCCCGGCACGTTGTCGGTGGCATCGCCCGCGAGCGCCTGCACATCGGTGACCTTGTCGGGCGTGACGCCGAAATACTCGACCACCTCCGGCTCGCCGATGCGACGCTCGGCGCGGAAGCCCGCGCCCTTCTTCTGGTCGCCCGAGGCGGGGTCGTACATGGCGACACCCGGCCGCACCAGCTGCATCAGGTCCTTGTCGGCGGAGACGATCAGCACATCGGCGCCGGCCTCGCGCGCCTGCTTCGCATAGGTCGCGATCAGGTCATCGGCCTCGTAGACATCCTGCTCGACCGGGATCAGTCCGAAGGCGCGCACCGCCTCGCGCATCAGCGGGAACTGGGGAATGAGATCGGCCGGCGGCTCCGAGCGGTTGCCCTTGTAGGCCGGGTAGATCGCCTTGCGGAACGAGTTCTCCGACTTGTCGAAGACGATGGCGAGATGGGTCGGCCTGACGCCGAGCACGCCCTCGCGCACGAACTGAAAGAGCTTGGTGGCGAAGAGCCGGACCGCTCCGGACGGCAAGCCGTCAGAACGGGCATTGTATTTCCGGTCCTGGTTGATCGACTGGAAATAGGCCCGGAAAATGAAGTTCGAGCCGTCGACCAGGAAGAGGTGGTCGCCGGGCTTCAGGGCGGGGGCGGTCGTGGCTTTATCGCTCATGGCGCGGACCATAAGCGGGCGCGCGCGGGCGGTCCATGGCGATGGCGCGACGGGATGCACGAAGCTGTCAGGAATGGCGCCGCCTTCTCCCCTGCGGGAGAAGGCGGCGCGGCGAAGCCGAGACGGATGAGGGCGCGCACCGGCTTGGATCGCTAGCGATCAGCGTCGCGAGATCCCTCACCCTCACCCTCTCCCGCAAGGGGAGAGGGGACGGTTCCTGCCTACTTCACGATCTCATCGATCTCCGCCAGCTCTCCCGCCGTCAGGGCCCAGTCGGCCGCCTTCACATTGGCCGCGATCTGTTCCGGCTTGGTCGCGCCGGCGATGACGCTGGAGACGACCGGTTGCGCCGCCAGCCAGGAGAAGGCGAGCTCGACGAGGCTGTGGCCGCGCTGCTCGGCGAAGGCGGTCAACCCCTCGATCTTCAGCCAGTTCTCCTCGCTGAAGATCTGGCCGGCGCGCTCCGGCAGCTTGGTCAGCCGCGCGCCTTCCGGCATCGCCGCGCCGCGCTTGTACTTGCCGGTGAGCGCGCCATTGGCGAGCGGGAAATAGGGCAGCAGACCCATGCCGTAATGGGCGATCGCCGGGATCAGATCCTTCTCGGCGCCGCGCTTCAGCAGGCTGTACTCGTCCTGCGCCGAGGCGAAGCCGGTGAGGCCGAGATCGCGCGCCGTCCATTGCGCATCGGCGACCTGCCAGGCGACCATGTTGGAGCAGCCGATATAGCGGACCTTGCCCTGGGTCACGAGGTCTTCCAGCACGCGCAGCGTCTCGTCGATCGGCGTCAGCGGGTCGGGCTTGTGGAACTGGTAGAGATCGATCCAGTCGGTCTTCAGCCGCTGCAGCGACTCTTCGACGGCGGTCATGATGTAGCGGCGAGAGCCGCCCTCGCCGCCATGGAACATCTTCATGCCGAATTTGGAAGCGAGCACGATGTCCTTGCGGCGCGCGCCCAGCACCTGGCCGAGCGCGGTCTCCGAACCGCCCTTCTCGCCATAGATGTCGGCGGTGTCGAACAGCGTGATGCCGTGCTCGATGGCCGCGTCGACGACCTTGCGCGTCGCCTCGAGATCGATGCGGCCGCCGAAATTGTTGCAGCCGAGGCCGACGAGCGAGACGCGCAGGCCCGAGCGGCCGAGATTGCGGAACTGCATGGCGATGGTCCTTCCCCTTTCGCATCGGACCGAAAAGCGGGCTCCACTTTTCGGAAAAATCCGATGCGATAACACCGTGATAGATCACCGTGACCGCGTCCGGTCGGACGCGCGATGATCTGGAGGCGGGCAGAGGACCAGAGCGCGTGCGCGAGGGCAATCGCCCGGTGCGTCATCCTCGGGCTGCGCTGAGCGCAGACCCGGCTTCAGATCAAAAAAATGCCCGGGTCAGGACCCGGGCATTGCCGATCAGGCCACTTCGGCCTTCATCTTCTGCGAGCGCTTGCGCTCGTTGGGGTCGAGGATGGCCTTGCGCAGGCGGATCGACTTCGGCGTGACCTCGACGAGCTCGTCGTCGTCGATCCAGGCCAGCGAGCGCTCCAGCGTCATGCGGATCGGCGGCGTCAGGCGCACGGCCTCGTCCTTCGACGTCGTGCGGATGTTGGTGAGCTTCTTGCCCTTGAGCACGTTCACCTCGAGGTCGTTCTCGCGGGTGTGCTCGCCGACGATCATGCCCTGATAGACCTTCCAGCCGGGCTCGATCATCATCGGGCCGCGATCCTCGAGGTTCCACAGCGCATAGGCCACGGCCTCGCCGGTCTCCATCGCGATCAGCACGCCGTTGCGGCGTCCGCCGATCTCGCCCTTGTAGGGGAGATAGTCATGGAACAGGCGGTTCATGATCGCCGTGCCACGCGTGTCGGTCAGGAGTTCGCCCTGATAGCCGATCAGGCCGCGCGTCGGGGCATGGAACATCAGGCGCAGGCGATTGCCGCCGGAGGGACGCATCTCCAGCATGTCGGCCTTGCGCTCCGACATCTTCTGCACGACGACGCCGGAATGCTCCTCGTCGACGTCGATGATGACCTCCTCGATCGGCTCCAGGAGCTGGCCGCTCTCGTCGCGCTTGAGCACCACGCGGGGACGCGAAACGCCGAGCTCGAAGCCCTCGCGGCGCATCGTCTCGATTAGGATCGCGAGCTGGAGTTCACCGCGGCCGGAGACGATGTAGCTGTCCTTGTCGGAGGCTTCCTCGATCTTCAGCGCGACATTGCCCTCGGCCTCCTTGAGCAGGCGGTCGCGGATGACGCGGGTGGTGACCTTGTCGCCCTCGGTGCCGGCGAGCGGCGAGTCGTTGACCATGAAGGTCATCGACACCGTCGGCGGGTCGATCGGCTGGGCTTCGATCGGCTCGGTGACGGAGGGGTCGCAGAAGGTGTCGGCGACCGAGCCCTTCACCAGGCCCGCGATCGAGACGATGTCGCCCGGAATCGCTTCCTCGATCGGCGTGCGCTCGAGGCCGCGGAAGGCGAGGATCTTGGTGATGCGGCCGGTCTCGACGGTGGAGCCGTCGCCCGAGAGCACCTTGATCTGCTGGTTCGGCTTGGCCGTGCCGGAGACCACGCGGCCGGTGATGATGCGGCCGAGATAGGGGTTGGCCTCCAGCAGCGTGCCGATCATCCGGAACGGGCCTTCCTCGACGCGCGGCTCGGGCACATGCGAGAGGATCAGGTCGTACATCGGGGCCAGGCCCTGGTCCTGCGGGCCGGCCGGATCATGCGCCATCCAGCCCTGCTTGCCCGAACCGTAGAGGATCGGGAAGTCGAGCTGCTCGTCGGTCGCGTCGAGCGCGGCGAAGAGATCGAAGACCTCATTGATGACTTCGGTGGTGCGGGCGTCGGGCTTGTCGACCTTGTTGATCGCCACGATGGGCTTGAGGCCGAGCTTCAGCGCCTTGGAGACCACGAACTTGGTCTGCGGCATCGGGCCCTCGGCCGCGTCGACCAGCACGATGGCCGAATCGACCATGTTCAGGATGCGCTCGACCTCGCCGCCGAAATCGGCGTGGCCGGGGGTGTCGACGATGTTGATGCGCGTATCCTTCCAGACGACCGAGGTCGCCTTGGCCAGGATGGTGATGCCGCGCTCCTTCTCGAGGTCGTTGGAATCCATCACGCGCTCGATGACGCGCTGGTTGTCGCGGTAGGTGCCGGACTGCTGCAGCAGCTTGTCGACGAGCGTGGTCTTGCCATGGTCGACGTGCGCGATGATGGCGATGTTGCGCATGGACATGCGGATAGGGCCTTGCTTTCAAGGCCACGAGCCGGTCAGGTTCAAAGCCCTGCCGGCGCAGCCCGTTTCACGTGAATCTGGAATTCGTTGCGCTGCACATAAACGTTGGCGGCCGTTTCGGCAACCGCAGCCGGTGCCGAAAGGTGAACGGGCTCAACCTTCGGCCAGCGCCCGCTGCCGCTCGGCGACCGCCCGGCCGACCTGATCGATGGCGAGGCGGTAGGCCGCGAGCGCGGCCGCATCGAGATCGCCCTTGGCATAATCGGCGAGCACGCGGGTCAGGACCATGTCCGCCTCGCGGCCGAGCCGGGCCAGTTCCGCCTCGTCCTCGCAGGAGCGGATGGTGCCGAGCAGCTCCAGCAGCGTGTCGAGGCCGGCCATGGCGCGGCGGCGGCGGGTCGCGCCCTCGCGGCCGAGGATCGTGGCCGCGCCGGTGCCGAGCGCCGACAGCGCCATCGCGCCGATATAGAACCAGTCGCCATAGCGGTCGAAGAAGCTCTCCTGCTCGCCATCGATATAGGCGGCGGCGCCGGTATGGACCGGCAGGGGCGCATCCTTGTCGGTCGAGGGCGTCTCCAGCGCCTGGATCGCGGGCAGCTCGCTCGCCAGCGTGAGCCTGAGCGCGAGGATGTCCTTGGTCAGGTTGCCGACGAGCGTGTCGTCGAGGCTCTGGGCGGCGACGAGGCGCGAGGTGATCGCGATGGTCTGCAGGCTTTCGGCCGGGCGCGGCGGGTCGCCGCCCAGCGCGCCGCGCACGATCTCGCCGGTCTCGATCGCGCGGTAATGGGCCGCGAGCGCATCGGCTTCGCGGATCGGGATCAGCACCGGGTCCTCGCCCCAGGCCTCGCGCAGCCGGCGCAAACCGTCATTGTTGGTGTGGGAGCCGACCGCATTGATCGAGAAGAAGGCGTCGATGCGCCTGTCCTTCGCCGCGGTGACGATCTCGTCCTGCGTCAGCCCGACGATCTCGACCTCTTCCGGCCTCACCTCATACTGCCCCAGCACCCGCTTCAGCAGCACGATATTGCCGGCCGGATTGCGTCCGACACCGATCCTGCGGCCGCGCAGATCGGCGATGCGGCCGATCGCGGTCTCCTTCGTCGTGATGATGAAGGGAAAGGTCCGACGGGTGATGAGCACGGTGTCGGCCGTCGAGGGCATGGCGATATCGGCCCGAAGCAAGGCGAGGTCGGCTTCACCGGCATCGATCCGCTTCGCGCTGTCCTCGGCCCCCTCGGTCAGGAGGAGGCGGATGCGGACATCGGCCTTGTCCCGGTTGAGCCCCTGCACGAAGGCGGCGGCCATGCGCGCATCCTCCGAGCCGAGCGGCCCCACTGCGAGGCGCAGCGTGCGCGGCTGGTTATAGATATAGAGGGCTGCGGCGGTGACGCCGAGGATGGCGAGCAGGGCCGCCGCAATGGTCAATACGCTCCACCGCATCGCGAAACCGGCTACGCCCCTTGTCTTCGCCCCGTCACAGCATCGCTTCCTTCGCCACCATGTCGCAAGTGTGGCATGGAATCGGCCCACTGCGCAGATGACGCGACTATGCTAGATGCCCGTCCGGCAATCGAAGCCCTCGGCGTGAAGGCTTTCAAACCGGCGCTAAGACGGAACGATGGTAAACGCAACCTTAACGATCAAGATCTGCGGCCTCTCGACTCCCGAGACGCTGGACGCGGCGCTCAGCGGCGGCGCCGACATGATCGGCTTCGTCTTCCATCCGAAGAGCCCGCGCTTCGTCACGCCGGAACGCGCTGCGGAACTCGCCGCACAGGCGCGCGGCAAGGCGGAAATCGTCGCGCTGATCGTCGATTGGGACGAAAAGCGCGCGGCCGACCTGGTGGAATTGCTGAAGCCGGACCGGCTGCAATTGCATGGCTCGGAATCGCCGGAGCTCGCCGCGGCCATCGCCTCGGCGAGCGGTAGGCCGGTGATGAAGGCGCTCGGCGTCGCGACGGCGGCCGATCTGGATCGCGTCCCGCGCTATGCAGCCATGGTCGATCGCATCCTGCTCGATGCCAAGCCGCCGAAGGACGCCGCCTTCCCCGGCGGGCATGGCCGCGCCTTCGACTGGACATTGCTGACCGGCCTCGACCCTGCGCTGCGCTTCATGCTATCGGGCGGGCTCGATCCGGCGAATGTCGCGGAGGCGATCCGGGTGGCCCGGCCGGCCGGCGTTGACGTATCAAGCGGCGTCGAGCGCGCGCCGGGCGTCAAGGATCCGGCCCGGATCGCGGAATTCATCGCATCGGCCCGCAAGGCCGCGGCGGCAATGCAGGAAGGTTTGACGGCATGAACGCCCCCTCCAGCCCGAACAGCTACCGCAACGGCCCGGACGAGAACGGCCGCTTCGGGATGTTCGGCGGCCGCTTCGTCGCCGAGACGCTGATGCCGCTGATCCTCGAGCTGGAGGAAGCCTACAACGCCGCCAAGGCCGACCCGGCCTATCACGCCGAGATGGCCTATGGGCTGAAGCACTATGTCGGCCGGCCCTCGCCGCTCTATTTCGCCGAGCGCCTGACCGAGCATTTCGATGGCGCCAAGATCTATCTGAAGCGCGAGGAGCTGAACCATACCGGCTCCCACAAGGTGAACAACGTGCTCGGCCAGATCCTGCTGGCGCGGCGCATGGGCAAGAAGCGGATCATCGCCGAGACCGGCGCCGGCCAGCACGGCGTCGCGACCGCGACGCTCTGCGCCCGCTACGGGCTCGAATGCATCGTCTATATGGGCGCGGTCGACGTCGCCCGTCAGGCGCCCAACGTCTTCCGCATGCAGATGCTCGGCGCCACCGTCGTGCCGGTCGAATCCGGCACGAAGACGCTGAAGGACGCCATGAACGAGGCGCTGCGCGACTGGGTGACCAATGTCGCGACGACCTTCTACTGCATCGGCACGGTTGCCGGGCCCCATCCCTATCCGGCGATGGTGCGCGATTTCCAGTCGATCATCGGCAGGGAGACCCGCGAGCAGATGCAGGAAGCCGAAGGCCGCCTGCCGGATTCGCTGATCGCCTGCATCGGCGGCGGCTCGAACGCGATGGGGCTGTTCCACCCCTTCCTCGACGATTCCAGCGTCGAGATCTACGGCGTCGAGGCCGCTGGCCACGGCATCCCGAGCGGCCTGCATGCTGCCTCGCTCACCGGCGGACGCCCCGGCGTGCTGCACGGCAACCGCACCTTCCTGCTTATGGACGACGACGGGCAGATCAAGGACGCGCACTCGATCTCGGCCGGGCTCGACTATCCCGGCATCGGGCCGGAGCATTCCTGGCTGCACGATGTCGGCCGGGTGAAATACCTCTCGGCCACCGACGAAGAGGCACTGGAAGCCTTCCAGCTTCTCTCGCGGCTGGAAGGCATCATTCCCGCGCTCGAAAGCGCGCATGCGCTGGCGCGCGTCGCTGAACTCGCCCCGCAGAAGCCGAAGGACCATCTGATGGTGGTCAGCCTCTCCGGCCGCGGCGACAAGGACATCCCGCAGGTCGCGGAGATCCTGGCGGGGCGCTGACGGCACGCCCGTCGGCCCGGAAATTCCGAAAGTCGTACGACTTCGCGACTCGACTCGCGCGCCTGAAACCGCAACCATAGGTTTGCCGGGCGTGCTGGGCGCCCGGCTGGCGTGGCGTCGGACGGGATTGGACCGTGGGGGGCGACGGTCGGGGCGATGTTGTCGATCCGCAGGGGCGCGGCTTCGCCGATTTGCCCGTCGAGATCGCTTTTCTCCCCCGCCACGGCGTCGCGCCGGCCGGCCTTGCCCTTGCCGCGCGTCGCGCGCGGCGCTACGGCACCGACGCGGTGCGCGAGGTTTTCGCGCTCGGGTTGATCGATCAGGAGAGCTATTACCGGGCGCTCGCTGCCGAGCTCGGCCTGCCTTTCCATACCGACGCCTTCGATCTCCTGTCCGGTGGCCGGCATGAGGCGATCCTGCGCGGCGGCATCGCTCCTTTGGCGGGGCCGGTGAACCCGCGCTTGCGCTTCCTGCTCGCGCCCGAAGGCGCCGCCCTGCGCCATATGATCTCGGCCGGGGCGCGCCACCGCGACGATGTCGCGGTCACCACGCCCCGTCGCTTCGCGGACCGCCTGCGGGAGGCCAATGGCGAAGGGCTGGCCCGATCTGCTGCCGGGCTCGACGAGCCGGGCCTTGCGCGTGACAGCGCCCGCACCGGCGCCAGCCGCGGCCAGGTCGCCGCGACCGGCATCGGCCTCGCGACGGCAACGCTCGGGGGCATCTTCGCGCCGCTGGAGAGCTTCTTCGCGCTTGCCCTGCTGCTCGGGCCGCTGTTTCTGGGGCTCATCCTGCTCAGGCTTGCGGCCTCGATCGAGCGCACCTCCCCCGATCTCTGGCGCACCCAGCGCTGGCGCCTCGATGACAGCCGTTTGCCGGTCTACACCGTCGCCGTGCCGATGTACCGGGAGGAGGCGGTGCTGCGGCAGATGCTCCGGGCGCTGTCGGAGCTGGACTACCCACCGGCCAAGCTGGACATTCGCCTGCTGGTCGAAGCTGAAGATACCGGCATGCGGGCGGCGCTCGCGCCGATGTCCCTGCCGGCGCATGTCACCGTCACGATCGTGCCGCCCGGCCAGCCCCGGACGAAGCCGCGGGCGCTGAACCTCGCTTTGCTCGAGGCGCGCGGGAGCCTCTTCACCATCTTCGACGCCGAGGACATTCCCGATCCCCAGCAATTGCGGCTGGCGGCAGCGCGCTTCCATCGCGCTTCCGACGATCTCGCCTGCCTCCAGGCGCGGCTGGTGATCGACCATGCCGAGGAGGGCCTGCTGCCGGCCTTGTTCGCGTTGGAATATGCAGGGCTTTTCGAGGTGCTCAATCCCGGGCTGCTGCGCGCCCGGTTGCCGATCATGCTGGGCGGCACCTCCAATCATTTCCGGACTGATGTGCTTCGGGCGCTGGGCGGCTGGGACGCCTGGAACGTCACCGAGGATGCCGATCTCGCGGTTCGGCTGGCCAGGGCCGGCTATCGTATCGGCGATCTGCCGTCGGATACGCGCGAGGAGGCCCCGGTCACGGTCAAGGCCTGGCTCAGCCAGCGTTCACGCTGGATCAAGGGCTACATGCAGACGGCGGTGACGCATTCGCGCGCGCCGTTGAAACTGCTGCGCGAGGCCGGCTTCGCCGCGACCTTCGCCTTCGCCTCGCTGGCGCTGGGCACGATCGTGACGGCGCTCGGCTATCCCGTTTTCGCGGTCGCGACGCTCATCGCCTATTGGGAGGGCTCGCTCTTCGACCCGGCGAGCGCGCTGACCACCGTGACATCGGCCTTCGCGCTGTCGATCTGGCTCTTCGGCACGCTCTCGCTGTTCCTGCCGCCGGCCATCGGCGCGCTGCGCCGGCGCGACCCGAGCCTGTTATGGCTGCTGCCGTTGCTGCCGCTCTATTACGGGCTGGTCTCGGTCGCGGCCTGGATGGCCTTTTACGAATACTTCGCCCGGCGCTTCGCCTGGAACAAGACGGAGCACGGGCTGGCGCGCCGGCGGACGCCGCCGGCCGAGGCCGTCAGCTCTGGCGAAGCCACTCCGCCGCCGCCTGCGCCGGTGCCTGTTCGATATTGAAGGCGCCGACGAAGCTGCCATCCTTGCCCATCAGATAGACCAGCGCGGTATGGTCCATCGTGTAGTCGCCATCCTTGAGCGGCGTCTTCTTCGCATAAGCGCGATAAGCCTTGATCGTCGCGTCGATTGCTGCGCGATCACCGGTCAGGCCGATGATGCGCGGATCGAAGGAGCTGAGATAGCTCTTCATCACCTCCGGCGTGTCGCGCTCGGGATCGACGGTCACGAACAGCGCCTTCAGGTTCTTGGCCTTGTCGCTCTCGCCGGCGGCGCGCAGCGCTTCGGAGATCTCGAAGAGCTTGGTCGGGCAGACATCGGGGCAATGGGTGAAGCCGAAGAAGACCAGGAAGGGCGAGCCGCGCAGATCCGTATCGGAGAGCGGCTTGCCGTCCTGCGTGGTCAGGGTGAAGGGGCCGCCGACGCTGGCCGTCCCGCTCCCCGTCGTCCGGCCACCGGGGGAGAAGGTGAGGATCGCCGCTGCGGCGAGCGCGAGCGCGCCGGCGAGGAAGACGACGAGGGGCAGGATGAGGCGGCGATTCACGGTGATGTCCCGAAGAGAAGCTGGAGACCGCTAGAAGCAGGCGACGATGGCGGCGATCAGACCGTCGGTGAACAGTCGGCTGCCCTCGCGCCACCACAGCAGCAGGCCGGTCAGAACCAGAGCGAGAGCCCCGCCGGCGAGCAGCAGGATGCCAGCCCGGCCGGGCGGGCCGCTCTCGACACCGGGTTGTTGCTCCGTCTGGGCCATGACCGGACCATAACGCCGAAGCCGGAGCGCCGAAAGCGCTCCGGTGACGCAGGTCGTTGCAGCGGGATCAGATGTCGACGGTGGCGTTCAGCGCGTTGGTCTGGATGAATTCGCGCCGCGGCTCGACAACGTCGCCCATCAGCTTGACGAAGAGGTCGTCGGCCTCGTCGTTCTGGTCGTTCTTGACGCGCAGCAGCGTGCGCACGTCGCGATCGAGCGTCGTCTCCCAGAGCTGGTCGGGGTTCATCTCGCCCAGTCCTTTGTAGCGCTGCAGCGCGACGCCCTTCTTGCCGATGGTCGAGACCGCATCGAACAGGTCGGTGGGGCCGTTGATCGGGAAGGAATCGCCCTTGCGGGTGAGCAGCGCCGGCTTGGCATAGGCTTCCTGCAGGGAACCCGCCGCGGCATCGAGCTTGCGGGCTTCCGCACTGGCGAGGAGGCCTGCGTCGATGGTCGCCGCCTGCTTCACGCCGCGGATCATGCGCGAGAACACGAAGCCGCCTTCGCTCACCTTGCCTTCCCAGCCACGCTCCAGCTCGTCCGAGATCGCATCGAGGCGGCGCGCGACAGAGGCTGCCGCCTCGTTCGCCTGGGCCTCGTTCTCCTCGCTCACCGGATGCAGCACGCCGGCGATCGCCATCTGCTCGACGATGCGCCGGTCATAGCGGGAATGGAGCTGGCCCAGCGCGTTGCGGACGTTGCGGGCTTCCTCGATCAGCACCCTGAGATCGGCGCCGGCCCGTTCCACGCCCTCGCTGGTGCGGAAGGTCGCGCCGTCCAGCGTCGAATCGATCAGGTACTCCTCCAGCGCCCGCTCGTCCTTGAGATAGACATGGCTCTTGCCGCGCGCCGCCTTGTAGAGCGGCGGCTGGGCGATGAAGAGATGGCCGGCATCGATCAGTTCCGGCATCTGCCGGTAGAAGAAGGTCAAGAGCAGCGTACGGATATGGGCGCCGTCGACGTCGGCGTCGGTCATGATGATGATCTTGTGGTAGCGCAGCTTCGCCAGGTTGAAGCCGCCCTGCTCGGCATCGGCGCGGCCGATGCCGGCGCCCAGCGCCGTGATCAGCGTGCCGACCTGATCCGACGAGAGCATCTTGTCGAAGCGCGCGCGCTCGACGTTCAGGATCTTGCCGCGCAGCGGCAGCACGGCCTGGTATTCGCGGGCGCGGCCCTGCTTGGCGGAGCCGCCGGCCGAGTCACCCTCGACGATGAAGAGTTCGGATTTGGCGGGATCCCTCTCCTGGCAATCAGCCAATTTGCCCGGGAGCGAGGCGATATCGAGCGCGCCCTTGCGGCGGGTGAGGTCGCGCGCCTTGCGGGCGGCCTCGCGGGCGGCAGCGGCTTCCGCCACCTTGCCGACGATGGTCTTGGCCTCGCCCGGATGCTCTTCGAGCCACTCCGAGAGAGCCTGATTGACCACATTCTCGACGACCGGGCGGACTTCCGAGGAAACCAGCTTGTCCTTGGTCTGCGAGGAGAATTTCGGGTCGGGAACCTTGACCGAGACGATCGCGGTCAGGCCCTCGCGGCAATCGTCGCCGGTGAGCGAGACCTTCTCCTTCTTGGAGATGCCGGAGCTTTCGGCATAGCCGGTGATCTGGCGCGTCAGCGCGGCGCGAAAGCCGGCAAGATGGGTGCCGCCGTCGCGCTGCGGGATGTTGTTGGTGAAGCAGAGCACGTTCTCGTGGTAGCTGTCGTTCCACCACAGCGCGACGTCGACGGTGATGCCGTCCTTCTCCGAGGTCAGCATGATCGGCTTGTCGATCACGGCCGACTTGGCGCGGTCGAGATAGCGCACGAAGGCCTCGACGCCGCCATCATACATCAGCTCCTCGCGCACGATCTCGGCATGGCGCGCATCGGTCAGGACGATGCGCACGCCCGAGTTCAGGAAGGCGAGCTCGCGCAGGCGGTGTTCAAGCGTCTTGTAGTCGAACTCCACCATGGTGAAGGTCTCTTGCGACGGCAGGAAGGTCACCTCGGTGCCGCGCTTGTCGCCCTGCGGGCCGACGACCGCAAGCGGCGCCACTGCGTCGCCATGGCGGAACTCCATGTAGTGCTCGTGGCCGCCGCGCCAGATGCGCAGCTTGAGCGAAACCGAGAGCGCGTTGACGACGGAGACGCCGACGCCGTGCAGGCCGCCCGAGACCTTGTAGGAGTTCTGGTCGAACTTACCGCCGGCATGGAGCTGGGTCATGATGACCTCGGCGGCCGAAATGCCTTCCTCGCTGTGGATATCGGTGGGGATGCCGCGCCCATTGTCGCTGACCGTGACCGAGCCGTCGGCATTCAGCGTCACCGTGACGAGGTTGGCATGACCCGCCAGCGCCTCGTCGATGGCGTTGTCGACGACCTCGTAGACCATGTGATGCAGGCCCGAGCCGTCATCGGTGTCGCCGATATACATGCCAGGCCGCTTGCGAACGGCATCCAAGCCCTTGAGAACCTTGATGGAATCGGCGCCGTAGTCGTCGGGCTGGGCGCTGAGCGCGGCATCGGTCATGAAATGGTCCCTGAGCGGGCGAGCGAGCGCCCGCGATGATCCTGATTCGAAACGACAATATAGGGGCAGACGATGGCTTTTTCACGCGCCTACGCGTGCGTGTGCGTAGAGGGGCGGTTTGGTTCGCCTGCCTCGTCATTCCGGACAAGCCGCGAAGCGGCGCCGATCCGGAATCCATCGGAGGGCTCCGGCGTTCGACGATGGATTCCGGGTCTCCGCTTCGCTGCGCCCGGAATGACGACGGACAGGGTGAGCCTTAGCCTCGAAACTCCGAAATCGCCTCGACGAAGGCCTCGCCATATTGCGCGAGCTTGCGCTCGCCGACGCCCTCGATCGCCCGCATCTCGTCCAGGCCCAGCGGCCGCTCGCGCGCCATCGCGATCAGGGTCCGGTCGGTGAAGATGATATAGGCCGCCACGCCCTCCTCGCGGGCGATCTGGAGCCTGAGCTTGCGCAGATGCTCGAACAAGCCGGCCGTGCCCTCGTCGAGCCCGTCGGCGCGGGCCGCGTCGCGCTCCGAGCGGCGGGAGCGTCGCTCGGCGAACGGGTCGGCCCGGAGCGCGATCTCCTCTCGGCCGAACAGGATGTCCTCGCCCTTCGGCGTCAGCTTGAAGCCGCCATGCTCGGCGCTGGCCTCGGCCAGCGCCCCGGCGGCGAAGAGCTTGCGCGTCAGGCCCATCCAGGCGGCCTTGGGCTTGTCGGCGCCGACGCCGAAGGTCTTAAGCCCGTCATGGTTCTGCCGGCGGATGACCTCGGTCGTCGTGCCCGTCAGGATATCGGCGAGATGGCCGGCGCCGAAGCGCTCGCCGGAACGGATCACGGCCGAGAGCAGCTTGCGCGCATCGAGCGTCGCATCCTGCAACGCGGGCGCCTCCGCACTACAGAGATCGCAGCGGAACGGCGCTTGGCCATGCCGGCATGGCGGTGTCTCCTCGCCGAAATAGGCGAGCAAGGCGCTGCGCCGGCAGAGCGCGTTCTCGCAGAGATCGATCATCGCGTTGAGGCGCTTGTGCTCGATGCGCCGGCGCTCGTCGTCGATCTGCTTCTCGTCGATCTGGCGGCGCCTCAGAGACATGTCGTCGACGCCATAGAGCGTCAGCGTATCCGCCGGCAGGCCGTCGCGCCCGGCGCGGCCGATCTCCTGGTAATAGCCCTCGATCGAGCCCGGCATATCGGCATGGACGACGAAGCGCACATCCGGCTTGTTGATGCCCATGCCGAAGGCGATGGTGGCGCAGACGACGACGCCGTCCTCCTGCAGGAAGATGTCCTGGTTACGGTTGCGCGTCTCCTGCTCGAGCCCGGCATGGTAGGGCAGGGCATTCCAGCCCTTTTCGCTGAGCGCCGTGGCGAGACGCTCGGTCTTGCTGCGCGAGGAGCAGTAGACGATGCCGGAGCCGTTGCGGTGGCGGCGCAGGAAATCGTCGATCTGCCGGCGCGGCTGCTCCTTCGGCGCGAAGGCGAGCTTCAAATTCGGCCGGTCGAAGGAATGCACCACCATGCGCGGCGGCTGCGGGAAGAGCTGCTGGGCGATATCGGCCTGGGTCTGCCGGTCGGCGGTCGCGGTCAGCGCGGTGACGGGCACGCCGCCGAGCGCCTCGCGCGTCTTGGCGAGCAAGCGATATTCCGGGCGGAAATCATGGCCCCATTGCGAGACGCAATGCGCCTCGTCGATCGCGAGCCGGGTCACGCCGAGGCGCTTCAGCCGGCCGACCAGTCCCTCGCCGGCCAAGCGTTCGGGCGAGACGAAGAGCAGCCGGAGATCGCCGGAATTGAGCTTGTCCCAGGCCTCGCTGGCCTCGCTCTCGCTGTTCATTGAGTTGAGCGAGGCGGCCGATACGCCGGCTCGCACGAGCTGGCCGACCTGATCGCGCATCAGGGCGATCAGCGGCGAGACGACCAGCGTGAGCCCGCCCGCAACCAGCGCCGGCAATTGGTAGCACATCGACTTGCCGGAGCCCGTGGGCATCACCGCGAAGACGTCTTCGCCGTTGAGTGCGGCTGCGATCACCTCCCACTGGCCGGGGCGGAAATCGTCGTAGCCCCAGACGGATTTGAGGATCGCGCGGGCGTCTGATTCGCGGGATGGCGACATGGACAAGGGATGTGCCGCAGCCGGGCGCGCTTGGCCAGCCTTTCGAGCCGAAAGCCTGTGTCGGTATCCTTCGGAGCCACCACCGTCATCCCAGGCTTGACCCGGGATCCATCGAAAGGCGCCGCGCTTTACGATGGATCCCGGATCTCCGCGGAGTTTAGCCTTGGGCCGATCGAAGATCGGACCCGAGAGCTTCGTCCGGGATGACGGCGTGAAGCTTGGATGGCTCTCAGACTTTGACGGCCAGCAGGTGGATCACAATCGCCAGAGCAAAAACCGCCGTGATCAGCTTGGACGGCCAGGGCTTGAGGTCGAACCAGATGAATTGCAGCGTCAGCCGCAGGCCCCAGAAGGTGGCGCCCACGAGCGGCAGCACGGGGTGGACGCGGCCTTGCCCGGCCAGCCAGATCAAGGTCGCACCATAGGCGAGGAAGACGAAGATCAGCATCGCGTTGAGCGTCTGCGTGATCGCCGTGTTCAGGCCGCCGGATGGCGTCAAACGCTCCGGCCAGCCGAACAGACGCCGGAACGCGGCATGAAACAGCGCGAAGCCGAGATCGATGAGGCCGGCCGCCAGAGCCAAGGCTGCTCAGCTCCGCGTCGCGATCGCGGCAGCGGCGCCCGCCATCACGCCACCGGTCGTCCGGTTGATCCAGCGCATCGCGCGCGGGCTGGCGACGAGGCGCCGGGCCCGGTCGGCCGCATAGGCATAGGCCATCAGCGTCCCCGTGATGATCGGGGCGATCAGCGCAGCGACTTCGACGAAGGCCAGCGTGCTCATCGCGTTGAGGTCGATCACCAGCGGCAGGATCGACAGGAAGAAGACCATGACCTTGGGATTGCTGAGCGTCAGCGCGATGCCGCCGAGGAACAGGCGCGCACCCTCGCCGCGGGCGGCAGCGGAGGGCTTCGGTGCTTCGGCCGGCGCCGTCCAGGCCTTGTAGGCGAGGTAGAGCAGATAGGCGCAGCCGGCATATTTGATCGCGACGAAGACGCCGTGGAAGCTCTGCATCAGCACGCTCAAGCCCAGCGCGGTCAGTGTGAACCAGACGAGATCGCCCGCGACGATGCCGGCGAGGAAGGGCAGCGAGCGCCGGAAGCCCGAGGACAGCGAGCGCGCGACCAGCGCCGCGATGGCGGGGCCGGGCGAGGCGACAGCGAGGAAATAGACGCCGGCGAACAGGGCAAGGCTGGAGATGTCCATGGAAAGCCTCCGAGACTGCCCGCGAGATTAGCAGGAACGCGACGAAGCGTCCCATCGCAAGCCGTGGCCTGACCGATCAATCGAGCGGATCGATCCGCCCCGGCGTCACCGAAAAGCGCTGCGCGCCGGCCGGCAAATCGCCGAACAGGGCAGCGTCGGCACCGGTCATCCAGACCTGGCAGCCGAGCCCGGTCAGCCCGTCGTAGAGCGCCGCACGGCGGCGCGGATCGAGATGGGCGGCAATCTCGTCGAGCAGAACCAGCGGCGCGATGCCGCTCATCGCGGCGACCAGCCTGGCATGGGCGAGCACGAGCCCGATCAGCAGCGCTTTCTGCTCGCCGGTTGAACCCTGGCCGGCTGGAATATCCTTCGGCCCGTGCCGGACCTCCAGATCGGAGGCTTGCGGCCCCGCGAGCGTGCGCCCGGCGGCACGGTCGCGGTGGCGGCCCTGACGCAGCAGGTCGCGATAGGCGTCCTCCGCGTCGACGGCCGGCAGGCGCGCGACGAGCGCGTCGATCTCGCCGGAGAGCGCGATATCGGCGAAAGGGAAGGGCGAGGCCTCGTCTCGCGTCTCGGCGATGATGGCGGAGAGCCGCGCCACCGTCTCGGCCCGGGCGGCGGCGACCGCGATGCCGAGCTCGGCGACCTCGCGCTCGACGGCGTCGAGCCATTGTCCCTGATTGGGGCTCTCTTCAAGGATGCGGTTGCGCGAGCGCAGAGCCCGCTCCAGCGCGTTCGAGCGGGTCGCATGGGCGGGATCGATCGCCAGCACGAGACGGTCGAGGAAACGGCGCCGGTCGCCGGCGGCGCCGCGGAACAGCCCGTCGAGATCGGGCGTCAGCCAGACCAGCCGCAGATATTCGCTGAAGGCCAGCGCCGAGCCGGCGGTCGTGCCGTCGATGCGGGCGATGCGCGGGCGGCGCCCCTCCGCATCGAGTGGTCCGAGCCCGATACCAAGCCGGCCGGCCTCATCGGCCAAGGTGATGGACGCGGCGAAGCTGCCGTCGCCGCCCTGGCGCGCCATGCCGGGCAGCTCTGCCCGGCGCAGGCCACGGCCGGGCGCGAAGAGCGAGAGCGCTTCGAGGATATTGGTCTTGCCGGCACCGTTCTCGCCGATCAGCGCAACGATTTGACCCTCGACCGGGAGATCGAGGGCCTCGTAGGAACGGAAATCCTGCAGGATCAGGCGCGTAACGGCCGTCACGGCCGAAAGCCCTTCACACGCGCATCGGCATCAGCACATAGAGCGCGGAGGCGCCTTCGCGGTCTTGGATCACGGTCGGCGAACCCGGGTCGGCGAGCTTCAGCAGCGCCGTGTCGCCGTCGAGCTGGGCGGCGATGTCCATCAGGTAGCGGGCGTTGAAGCCGATATCGAGCGGGCTCGCCTCGTAATCGACCTCGATCTCCTCGGTCGCCGAGCCTGAATCCGGATTGGTGACCGAGAGTGTCATGCGCCCGTCGGCCATGGAGAGCTTCACGGCGCGGCCGCGCTCGGAGGAGATCGTCGAGACGCGGTCGACGGAAGCGGCGAAATCGCCCCTGTCCACCGTCAGCCGCTTGTCGTTGCCGGAGGGGATGACGCGCTGATAGTCGGGGAAGGTGCCGTCGATCAGCTTCGACGTCAGCACGACATCGGCGGCGGCGATGCGGATCTTCGAGCCGGAAAGCTCGACCGCGACCTCGCTCTCGCCATCCTCCAGCAGCTTCTGGATCTCGGCCACGGCCTTGCGCGGCACGATCACGCCGGGCATGCCGGCCGAGCCCTGCGGGGCGGCGGTGTCGACCCGGGCGAGCCGGTGCCCGTCGGTCGCGACGGCGCGCAGCACCGGGCGGCCATCGACATCGATGGTGTGGAGATAGATGCCGTTGAGATAGTAGCGCGTTTCCTCGGTCGAGATCGCGAACTGGGTCTTGTCGATCAGGCGCTTGAGCTCGCCGGCCGGCAGCACGAAGCGATGCGCCATCTCGCCGGCGGTGATGTCCGGGAAATCGCTTTCCGGCAAGGTCTGGAGCTGGAAGCGCGAGCGGCCCGAGCGCAGCACGAGGCCGGTGTCGCCGGTGGTCTCCAGCGAGACCTGCGCGCCGTCCGACAGCTTGCGGACGATGTCATAGAGGGTGTGTGCCGGCACGGTCGTCGCGCCGGGCTCGGTGACATCGGCCGGAATCGTCTCCACCACCTCGATGTCGAGATCGGTCGCCTTGAGGCGCAGGCCTCCATCAGTGGCGCTGAGCAGCAGGTTCGACAGGATCGGGATGGTGTTGCGGCGCTCCACCACGCGATGCACGTGGCCGAGCGATTTGAGCAGCGTGGAACGTTCGACCGTGACCTTCATGATTGTCTAGTCTTCTGACGCTAGCCGCCCAGGCATGACGGCCCGGGCCCGAATGAATGGCCAGCGACATTGCCGGACAGCAGCCGGGCGCGCAAGGGCCGCGCATCCCGGCAACCACAACCATTTGGCAGGACAGGCGCGAGCGGCCGCTCCCTCACTCCTGCAGCATGCGCTTCAGGAGATCGACCTCCTCATGCAGCGAGCGGTCCTCGCTGATCGCTTTCTCGATCTTGCGCACGGCATGCAGCACCGTGGTGTGATCGCGCCCGCCGAAGCGCCGGCCGATCTCGGGCAGCGAACGCGGGGTCAGCGCCTTCGACAGATACATCGCGATCTGGCGCGGCTTCACGACCGCGGCCGTGCGGCGCTCGGAGAGGATATCGGCGCGGCTGACATTGTAGCGCGTCGCGACGAGCTTCTGGATGTCCTCGATCTTGACCCGGCGCGGCTCGCGCGTCCGCACGAGGTCGCGGATGGCCGCCTCCGCCGTCTCCAGCGTCACGAACTGGCCGGACAGCGTCGCATGGGCGAGCAGCCGGTTGGCGGCGCCGTCGAGATCGCGGCCATTGGTGGCGACGACGCGGGCGACATAGGCCACCACATCCGGGCTGACCTGGAAGTTGGGATGGGCGCTCTGCAGCGCTTCCAGCCGGGTCGCCAGGATCTTGGCGCGCAAGGCTTCGTCGAGTTCGCCCACTTCGACAACCAGACCGCCGCCCAGCCGCGAACGGATGCGCTCGTCGAGGGCCTCGAGCTCGCCGGCAAGGCGGTCGCCGGCGACGACGATCTGCTTGCCCGCATCGAGCAGCGCGTTGATCGTGTGGCCGAATTCCTGCTGGATCGACTTGCCCTGGATGAACTGCACGTCGTCGACGACGAGCAGGTCGATGCCGCGCAGCTTCTCCTTGAAGGCCAGCGCCGTTTGCGATTTCAGCGCCGCGACGAAGCCGTACATGAAGCGGTCCGCCGTGAAATAGGCGACGCGCTTGCCCAGCCGCCTGGCTTCCTGCGCGATGGCCTGCAGCAGATGCGTTTTACCCAGGCCGACACCGGCATGGAGATAGAGCGGGTTGTAAGGGCTCTGTCCGGCCGGCGCCGCCGCGATGCGCTCGGCCGCGGCGAAGGAGAGCTGGTTCGACTTGCCGACGACGAAGTTCTGGAAGCTCATCCGCCTGTCGAGTGTCGTGCCGCAGACATCGACCAGCTCGGGTTCGCCGGACTGGGCGGTCGCCGCGCCGGGCTTGGCCGCCTCGGCCGGGACCGGTGTCGTCGAAGAGGCGGGGCGGCTGCGCATCACGGCTTCCGCCAGCGGCGCCGGCGTGGTGTCGCGCGAAGCCTGGCGGACCGAGAGCAGCACGCCCTTCGGCGCCGGCAGCTCGGCGATGCAGTTCACCCGCAGCCGCTCGGCGTAATGGGCCTCGAGCCAGCTTTTCAGGAAGCGGGTCGGGACGGTGAGATAGGCGATGCCCCCGACGATGCCGGCAATCTCCAGCCGGGCGAACCAGCTCGAGAAGACATCCTCGCCGAGTTCGGCGCGCAGGCGGCGGCGCACACGCTCCCAGGCGTCCTGGAGCGACGCGTCCTCTGCTCCGACCGGAGCAGTCTCCTCGACCGCCATTGTCACCACCACCGACGCTGCCTCGACCGTATCTCCGATTTGCTGCCGCTCGAACATCAATGGCCCCATTTGCTTCAAAATTGAACACGCCTTCGGAGGGGCGATTGCAGAGGCAACCGCCTTCCCGGCGCTGTTGTCCGGTTAAAAAGGATCCCGGCCCGGCAGGCGCATCCGCCCGACAGGTCAGGAAATCCCGGTTCTGTCGATTACGCTTGGAAGGCTCGCCGCTGGCTGGAGCCGCGCTTCATCTCAATACAGAAGACAAAGAGCCGCATTCTCCAACCTCCCTGGTCGCGAGCCAAAACACCGATAATCTATGGAAACCGCCACCGCGTTCATTGCTGTCCGCCCGGCGATGAAGTGACCTTACAGGGCGCGCTCGACGGGCTGCAATATCCCTTTCAGCCGGCTTCGGAGCGAGGTGGCTTCCGCCCCCCGGATCGAACGGGGTCGGGGGGCTGCAATTGGTTGGGGAACTTAATCTTTTCTTTACAGCGGGCGCGCTCGCGGCGGCCGAATCTTTTTTTTCAAAGGGGCGAATGGGTGCCTTGGAGTCGCCGCGATTCTCTCGCCTCAAAATCCTTTGCCCGCTAAGGTGATGAAAAATAATGACTTTCCATGTGCGGCAGACTCTCGCTGAAGCAGCGATTCCGCGCCCCGAAAGCGCCCGGAGAGTCAAGTCCGTAAAGCCGTGGAAAGATTGCCGAATCGGCTTGCCGTAACGATTTTTTTCTTCCGTGGCGGCGCGTGGCGAGGCGGCAACAGGGGGCCTTGAAGCCAACAAAAAAGCCCGGCGTCGAGCCGGGCTTTTAAACGATGCGATGCGGTCCGCGAAGGTGGCTCAGGAAGCCAGCGCGCCGATGCGATGGGCGAGACGCGAAACCTTGCGCGAGGCGGTGTTCTTGTGAACCACGCCCTTCTGCGCGGCGCGCATGATCTCGGGCTGGGCAGCCTTGAGCGCCTCGGCCGCGGCGGCCTTGTTGCCCGTGGCGATCGCCTCTTCGACCTTGCGCAGGAAGGTGCGCATGCGCGAGCGGCGGTTCTTGTTGACCTCGGTGCGCCGCGCGATCTTGCGCGTGGCCTTCTTGGCCGACGTCGTATTGGCCATCCAAACGTCCTCGTCTTCATCACGGTCCGTCGCCTGGCGTTGAGCCGGCGGTTCTGACCGCTACCTTGCTGGAAACACGTGAGCGGCGGCCGAGCTTGCGCGGGCCGCCGCGAGTGGTGGGGCTATAATCGCTCGCGCGGCCGCCGTCAACGCGGAATCCGCGTGAGCTTTACCATGAGGTCACACTGACGGCGCGATGAAGCGGGCGAAGCTCGCCAGATCGACATTGCCGCCGGAGAGAATGACGCCGACGCGCCGCCCTTCGACGGGCACGGCGCCGGTGAAGGCCGCCGCCGCGGCGAGGCAGCCGGTCGGCTCGACGACGAGCTTCATGCGCTCCGCGAAGAAGCGCATCGCGTCGATCAGCGCCGCGTCGCTGACCGTGACGATGTCCTCGACGTCGCGCTGGATGATCGGGAAGGTGAGATCGCCGAGGAAGGCGGTCTGCGCCCCGTCCGCGATCGTCTTAGGCACGCCGATCTTCACGATCTCGCCCTTGCGCAGCGACTGCTGCCCGTCATTGCCGGCCTCCGGCTCGACGCCGAAGATCCGGCAGCCCGGATTGAGCGCCTTCGCCGCGAGCGCCGCGCCGGCGAGCAGCCCGCCGCCGCCGAGCGGCACGATCAGGATGTCGAAGGGGCCGGCATCCTCGATCAGTTCCTTCGTCGCCGTGCCCTGGCCGGCGATGACGTGGGGATGGTCGTAAGGGGGGATGATCGTCAGCCCGCGCTCACTGGCGAGGCGATCCCCGATGGCGAGCCGATCCTGCGTATAGCGGTCATAGCGCACGACCTGCCCGCCATAGCCCTCCGTCGCTGCCACCTTCGCGGCCGGCGCGTCGTTTGGCATGATGATCGTGGTCGGCACGCCCAAGAGCTGGCCCGCATAGGCGATGGCCTGCGCATGGTTGCCGGAGGAGAAGGTGACGACGCCGGCCTTCTTCTGCGCGGGTGAGAGCGAGGCGATCGCGTTGTAGCCGCCGCGGAACTTGAAGGCGCCCATGCGCTGCAAATTCTCGGGCTTGAAGACCAGGCTCGCATTCGTCCGCCGGTTGGCGGTGGCGGAGCTCATCGCCGGCGTGTGGTGGGCGATGCCCTTCAGCCGCTCGGCCGCCGCCTCGACATCGGCATAGGTCGGGAGGGACGGTCCGGTCTGGGCGTTCATGGCGGGAAATCCTGCTGGCGAAAGACGTGTTCTATCTGCCAGCAGGAGCGCCGGTCCATCAAGGCGGGGCCGCTCGACGCCGCCATGCGGCAGGCGATGGCCGGTTGCTCAGGCGTTCCTGAAATCCGGCTTCCGCTTCTCGGCGAAGGCGGACATGCCCTCTTTTTGGTCGGCGGTGGCGAAGAGCGAGGAGAAGACGCGGCGCTCGAAGCGCAACCCCTCCTGAAGGGTTACCTCGAAAGCGCGCTCGACCGCCTCCTTCGCCATCAGCACGGAGGGCAGCGACTTCGTGGCGATCGCCTCGGCCGCCTTCAGCGTCTCGGTCAGCAGGTCGGGGAGCGGCACGACGCGCGCGACGAGCCCGGAGCGCTCGGCTTCCTCGGCATTCATCATCCGGCCGGTGAGGATCAGGTCCATCGCCTTGGCCTTGCCGACCGCCTTGGTCAGGCGCTGCGTGCCGCCGGCGCCGGGGATGACGCCGAGATTGATCTCGGGCTGGCCGAACTTGGCGTTGTCGGCGGCGATGATGAAGTCGCACATCATGGCGAGCTCGCAGCCGCCGCCGAGCGCGAAGCCGGCGACCGCGGCGATGATCGGCTTGCGGCGCTGGCCGATCCGGTCCCAATCCGCGAATTTGTCGTCGAGATAGGTGCCCGGAAACGTGCGGCTCTGCATCTCCTTGATGTCGGCGCCGGCGGCGAAGGCCTTCTCCGAGCCGGTGAGGACGACGCAGCCGATGCCGTCATCCCCACCGAAGCCGTCGAGCGCCGCGTTGATCTCGCCGATGAGCTGGCCGTTCAGGGCGTTCAGCGCCTGCGGGCGGTTGAGCGTGATCAGCCCGACCTTGCCCTTCGTCTCGACGAGAATGGTCTCATAAGCCATGGCGGCCTCCCGGATGGTCCTGCTCCGCCAGCTTTAGCGAGCGGCGCGAGAGCGGTCCATGCGCGTTGCGCACATCCGCGCATTCGCTGTCTCCCCCAGCGCGTCATGCTCGGGCTTGACCCGAGCATCTCGTGCAAGAGGAGGCTCCAGTGTCACTTCCGGCCGGAGATTCTCGGGTCAAGCCCGAGAATGACGCGTGTCTCTACCGCCTCGGCTGGCAGCTCTCGCAATAAAACGTCGAGCGGCCCGACTGCACTAGGCGCTTCACCAGCTTGCCGCAGCCGGGCGTGACGCAGGTCTCGCCCTCGCGGTCATAGACCTTGAAGCGGTGCTGGAAATAGCCGAGCGAGCCGTCGGCATGGGCGAAGTCGCGGAGCGTCGAGCCCCCGGCCGCGACGGCCTCCTCCAGCACCTCGCGGATGATGCGGGCGAGCTCATGCGCTTTCTCGCGCGGCCGGCCCGTCGGTGTCGCGATCGTTCCGGCTTCGGCCTCGGGGTGGAGCCCGGCCCGGAACAGCGCCTCGCAGACATAGATATTGCCCAGACCCGCCACGAGCCGCTGGTCGAGCAGCGCGGCCTTCAGGGGCGCGAACTTGCCCGCGAAGAGCTTCGCCAGCGTCTCGCCGGAGAGTTCGTTGCCGAGCGGCTCGATGCCCATGCCGGCGAAATGCTTGGAGGTAGCCAGCTCGGCGCGCGGCACGAGGTCCATGAAGCCGAAGCGGCGCACGTCATTGTAGGTGACCCGCGCGCCGGTCCCCATCTCGAACACGACATGGTCGTGGATCAGATGCCGGCCGATATCGTTGTAGTAGCTGCCGGGTTCGGTCGGCGGCGTTCCGGGCGCCTCGACGATGAAGCGCCCGCTCATGCCCAGATGCATCACGAGCGCCGCGCCGTCGTCGAGATCGGCGATCAGGTATTTCGCCCGCCGCGACAGGGCCTCGATCCGCCGGCCTGTCAGGCGCTCAGTGAAGCGCTCCGGCAGGGGAAAGCGCAGGTTCGGCCGGCGCAGCTCGACCCGCGCGAAGCGCTCGCCCAGCATGGCGGGCTCCAGCCCGCGCCGGACGGTTTCGACCTCGGGTAGCTCCGGCATATCAGCGACCTCAAATAAAGCCTGCGTCGAGAGGGCCCGCGACAAGCCCGCCGCCTTTGGCTATTGATCGGCTCAGGCGAATACAAGACAGATTTGCACAAGGCCGGCCCGACCGTGACAGCAGCTTCCGACACCACCCATTTCGGCTTCGAGACGGTGAAGCTCGCCGAGAAGCAGGCCAAGGTCGACGACGTCTTCCACAAGGTCGCAGACCGTTACGACCTGATGAACGACATGATGTCGGGCGGGCTGCACCGGGCCTGGAAGAGCGCGCTGCTGACCGCGATCAACCCACCGAAGGATCGTGCCTTCCATCATCTCGACGTGGCCGGCGGCACGGGCGACGTCGCCTTCTCGGTGCTGGAGGCCGGCGGCCCGCTGACTGATGTTACCGTGCTCGACATCAACGCGGACATGCTGCGCGTCGGGCGCGAGCGGGGCGAGAAGCGCTTCCCGGATAATGATCGCATCCGCTTCGTCCAGGGCAATGCCGAGGAACTCGGCCTGCCGGACGGTCATTTCGACTGCTACACCATCGCCTTCGGCATCCGGAACGTGCCGCGCATCGACAAGGCGCTGACCGAGGCCTATCGCGTGCTGAAGCGCGGCGGGCGCTTCCTCTGCCTCGAATTCAGCCATGTCGACGTGCCGCTGCTCGACAAGATCTACGAGACCTATTCCTTCAGGGTGATCCCGCCGATGGGCCGGATGGTCACCGGCGAGGCCGAGCCCTACCAGTACCTCGTCGAATCGATCCGCAAATTCCCGAAGCCGCAGGCCTTCGCCAACATGATCGAGGATGCCGGCTTCCGCCGCGCGAAATTCACGCCGATGACCGGCGGCGTCGTGGCGCTGCATTCCGGCTGGAAGCTGTGATGCTGGCTGCGGCGGCATGATCTCCTCCTTCTTCCACATGCTGCGCGGCGTGCGCGTCGGCTTCGTGCTGGCGCGTGAGGGCGCGCTCGCCTTGGTCGACCCCTCCGTGCTGCCGCCGCTGGCGCGGGGCCTGATCCGTGTCGGCCGGCTGATCGAGCGGCGCGGCGCCGGTTCTTCCGCGACCCGCCTCGCGGCGGCGCTGACCCGGCTCGGCCCCTCCTACGTCAAGTTCGGCCAGTTCCTGGCGACCCGGCCGGACGTCGTCGGCATGAAGATCGCCGAGGATCTGTCCGCCCTGCAGGACCGAATGCCGGCCTTTTCGATGGCGGAGGCGCGCGCCATCGTCGAGGCTGCGCATGGCGTGCCGCTGGAGACGCTGTTTCCCGAGTTCAGCGAGCCGGTTGCGGCCGCCTCGATCGCTCAGGTCCACCGCGCCCGGCTGAAGGATGGCCGCGAGGTGGCGGTGAAAATCCTGCGGCCGGGCATCCGCGACCGCTTCAACCGCGACCTCGCCGCGATGCGCTTCGGCGCCGAGATGGCCGAGATGCGTTCGGCCGAGGCGCGCCGGCTACGCTTCACCGGCGTGGTCGAGACGCTGGCCCGCTCCGTCGCGATGGAGATGGACCTCAGGCTCGAGGCCGCCGCCCTCTCCGAATTTGCGGAGAACACCAAGGAAGACACCGATTTCCGCGTGCCGGAGCCGGATTGGCAGCTCACCGCGCGCGAGATGCTGGTTGACGAATGGATCGACGGCGTTCGCCTCTCCGATGTCGAGGGCCTGCGCGCCGCCGGCCACGACCTGCCGGAGCTGGCCCGCAAGATCATCCAGTCCTTCCTGAAGCACGCGATCCGCGACGGCTTCTTCCATGCCGACATGCATCCCGGAAACCTGTTCGTCGATGCGGAGGGGCGCCTCGTCGCGGTCGATGGCGGCATCATGGGTCGGCTCGGCCTGAAGGAGCGGCGCTTCCTCGCGGAAATCCTGCTCGGCTTCATCACCCGCGACTACACGCGCGTCGCGCAGGTGCATTTCGAGGCGGGCTATGTCCCCGCCCATCACGATGTCGCGGATTTCGCCCAGGCGATCCGCGCCGTCGGCGAGCCGATCCACGACAAGCGCGCCGACCAGATCTCGATGGCCAAGGTCCTGACCCTGCTCTTCGAGATCACCGGCATGTTCGACATGGCGACGCGCACCGAGCTCGTCATGCTGCAGAAGACCATGGTGGTGGTCGAGGGCGTGGCGCGCTCGCTCGATCCGCATCTCGATATGTGGGGCACGGCCGACCCCGTCGTGCGCAGCTGGATCACCCATAATCTCGGGCCGATCGGCAAGCTGGAGGAGGCCGGGCGCGGCGCCCGCTCCCTGCTCGGCTCGCTGGCGGCGCTGCCTGACACGGTCGTTCGGGCCGAGCGCGTCCTCGGGCAGCTCGAGGACGCCTCGCGCCACGGTTTTGCGCTCGACGAGCGCAGCGTCGCCGCGATCGGCCGAGCCGAGGCGCAGCGCAATCGCTGGGGCACGGCGGCGCTCTGGGTGATCGCGGCGCTGGTCGCCTACGGCGTGTTCGGCTAGGTCAAGCCTCAGCCGTCATTCTCGGGCGAAGCACAGCTTCGACCCGAGAATCTCTCGCAGGAAGAGGCGCCTTTCCGTCCTGAGATGCTCGGGTCAAGCCCGAGCATGACGTGCCTCTCTGAGTTACCGAAACGGCGGCTCGTCAAAGCTCCTGAGCTTGCGCGAATGGATCGCCGAGCCGGTCTCCTTGAGCTTCTTCAGCGCGTCGAGTCCGATCCGCAGATGCTCGCCCACCGCCCGTTCGTAGAAGGCGTTGGCGGCGCCGGGCAGCTTGATCTCGCCATGCAGCGGCTTGTCGGAGACGCAGAGCAGCGTGCCGTAGGGCACGCGCAAACGGTAGCCCTGCGCCGCGATCGTGCCGGACTCCATGTCGACGGCGATGGCGCGCGACAGGTTGATGCGGCGGCGCTCCTTGGTCCAGCGCAGCTCCCAGTTGCGGTCGTCCTGCGTCACGACGGTGCCGGTGCGCAGCCGCTGCTTCAGCGTATCGCCCTTCTCGCCGGTGATGTCGGCCGCGGCCTGCTGCAGCGCGACCTGCACCTCGGCCAGGGCCGGGATCGGGATGTCCGGCGGCACCAGCTCGTCCAGGATGCCGTCCTGCCGGAGATAGGCATGGGCGAGGACATAGTCGCCGATGATCTGCGTCTGGCGCAGGCCGCCGCAATGGCCGACCATCAGCCAGCAATTGGGGCGCAGCACCGCCAGATGGTCGGTGATGTTCTTCGCATTGGAGGGGCCGACGCCGATATTGACCAGGGTGACGCCGTCGCCATCCTTCCGGATCAGGTGATAGGCCGGCATCTGGAAGCGGTGCCAGGGCGCCGACATCACCCGCTCAGCCGCCGAGACGTCGACGCCGTCGCGGTCGATGCGGATGCCGCCCGGCGCGACCAGCGCCTCGGCCGTGCCGGCCTCGATCTCGGCCAGGCCCAGCCGGACGAACTGGTCGACATAGCGATGGTAGTTGGTCAGCAGCACCCAGGGCTGCACGGCCCGCCAGTCGGTGCCGGTGTAATGCACCAGCCGGCGCAGCGAATAGTCGACACGCACCGCGTCGAAGAGCGAAAGCGGCCGCGGCTCGCCCTCGACGATGTCGAAGGTGCCGTCGGCGATCTCGTCCCCGACCAGCGCGAGCAGCGGGGTCGGGAAATAGCGCGCGAGCTCGGCGGCGGTGATCTTGCCGCGCCCCAGCTCGTCGCCGCCTTCGAGCGCATAGGGATAGGGGATTTCCTGCTGGCTGATGCCGGTCTCGATCATCGCGCCGTATTCGGCGACGAGCGGCTTGAGCTGGTCGAGCAGATAGCTCCTGAACTCGGCCGGCTGGGTCACCGTCGTCGAGTAGATGCCCGGCGCGGCGAATTTGGCGTAGCCGCGCCGCGTCGCCGCCGGCAGCTTGGAGGGCTCGTAGCTCACCCGCAGCATGGGGTAGCGATAGCGCTCCCGCTGCTCCGGGGTCGGCGGCTCTCCGGTCTCGAAGAAGCGCTGGAGATCGCTGCGCAGCGCGCCGCGCGCCTCCTCATAGAGCCGTTCGAGGCGGTCAATGGCAGCTTCGGGCGTCGCGGCGGTCTCGAAGCTCATGGGCGGCGGCATCCTTCTCTCCCATCGGTTCTAACCATGCGCCCTCGGTCCTGACAACAACCGGCAGTCCGCCCCGCCAGATTGGGGGAAAGGACGGCTTGACGCGGGTGGAGTTCGGCATTACTAAACCGATCAGTTAATTAACTGATCGGTTTCATAGATGTCGACGGACCCGCTCAGCCTGACCTTCGCCGCCCTCGCCGACCCGACCCGCCGCGCCATCCTGGCCCGGCTGTCGGAGGGCGAGAGCTCGGTGAAGGAGCTGGCCGAGCCCTTCGCGATGAGCCTGCCGGCCGTCTCCAAGCATCTGAAGGTGCTGGAGCGGGCCGGGCTGATCACGCGAGGGCGGGAGGCGCAGTGGCGACCCTGCCGGCTCGATCCCGGCCCGTTGCAGGACGTCTCGGAATGGCTGGAGCATTACAGCCGTTTCTGGGACCAGAGCCTGGGGCGGCTGGACGAGGTCCTGCGCGCGATCAAGGCGAAACCGCCGGGTGAACCGGGCGTTTGACGTCCAGATCTCTTCAATTGGATCAAAAGGCTTCTCGTCATGCTCAAGACAGCTCTCCTCAGCCTGCTCGGCCTCGTCGTGATCGCCGTCGCGGTGGTGCTGATCCTTGCCGCCCGCAAGCCCGACACCTTCCAGGTCACGCGCACGGCCACGATCAATGCGCAGCCGGAGCGGATCTATCCGCTCATCGCCGATTTCAAGGCCTGGGGCGCCTGGTCGCCCTGGGAGAAGAAGGATCCCGCCATGACGCGCAGCTATGGCGGGCCGGAAAGCGGAGTCGGCGCGACCTATGCCTGGGCCGGCGACAAGAATGTCGGTGAGGGCGGCATGCGCATCCTCGAGGCCAACCCGCCCGCCAGGATCGCGCTCAAGCTCGATTTTCTCAAGCCATTCGAGGCGCATAACGACGTCGTCTTCGCTCTCGCCCCGCAGGGCTCCGCGACGAATGTCACCTGGACCATGACCGGCCCGACGCCCTTCATCGGCAAGATCATGCATGTCTTCATGGATATGGACCGCATGGTCGGCGGCGATTTCGAATCCGGTCTGGCAGCGATGAAGGCGGCCGCCGAGCGGCCCGCCTGAAGCCTGTCGCCGCAGGGCCTGAACGCCGCCGATACGCGATAATCAAAGGAGGAGACGACGATGAAACTCTCGACCTATCTGATGTTCGGCGGCAATTGCCGCGAGGCCTTCACCCACTACGAGAAGGTGCTCGGCGGCAAGATGCTCGCCATGATGGATCACAAGGGTACGCCGGCCGAGGAGCATGTTTCGCCGGAATGGCGCGACAAGATCCTGCACGCCTGCCTGGAGATCGACGGCCAGATGCTGATGGCCTCGGACGCGCCGCCGGATCGCAGCGACGGCCCGATGCGCTCGGTCTCTGTCAGCGTCGGGGTCAAGACGCCGGAGGAGGCGGAACGCATCTTCGCAGGGCTCTCCGAAGGTGGCGCCAAGGTCACCATGCCGATGGCCGAGACCTTCTGGTCGCCGCGCTTCGGCATGCTGACCGACCGGTTCGGCACGAGCTGGATGGTCGGGGCGGAGATGCCGGCGGATCAGGCGAATTGCGGTTGACGCTGCCGGTTTCCCGAGGAAACACGCCGTCATCCCGGGCTTGACCCGGGATCCATCGTAAGGCTCTGCGCTCTGTGATGGATCCCGGATCTGCGCGGCTTGGCCGCTTGTCCGGGATGACGGCGGGTTTCCGAGCCGCCTCTACGAGCGCCCGCCGTCGACCGAGAGCACCTGCCCGCTGATCCAGCCGGCCTGCTCGCTCAGGAAGAACAGCGTCGCGTTGGCGATGTCCTGCGGCGTGCCGAGCCGGCGGGTGTGGATGCTCTCGACCAGCCGCTTCTGGCCCTCCGGCCCATAGCTCTGCCATTGCCGCTCGGTCGCGGGGTTGGAGCGGACGAAGCCGGGCGCCACCGAATTCACCGTGATGCTATGCGGGCCGAACTCCCAGGCGAGCTGCCTGGTCAGCCCGACCAGAGCGTGCTTGGCGCTGGCATAGGCCTGAATGCCGGTGAGGCTCGGGCGCAGGCCCGCGCCCGACGAGATCGTGACGATGCGGCCATAGCCGGCCCGTCGCATCACCGGAGCCGCGGCTTGCGCCAGGAAGAAGGCGGCATCGACATTGGCGGCGAAGATGGCGCGCCAATCCTCTTCCGAGATGTCCTCGATCGGCCGGCCGACCTGCCCGCGCACGCCGCCGGCGGCATGGACCAGGAGATCGAGCCCGTCATCGGCGGAGGCGATGGTCCGGATCAGCGCCTGCGCCGCCTCGGGCGAGCCAAGATCGACGGCATGGGCGGTCGCGCCGAGGCTCCGGGCGGTCTCTTTGACGCCATCCGCATCGATGTCGGCGAGATGGACACGCGCGCCGGCCTCTGCCAGCGCCGTGGCAATGGCGCGCCCGATGCCCTGGGCGGCACCGGTGACGAGGGCTACGCGGCCGTCGAAACGGATCTGCATCGGTCGATCAGCACCTTCAGCGTCTCGAAGGCCATCGGGCGGCGGCCTTCCTCGATGTCGTGGATGAGCGAGACCAGGGTCTCCAGCGCCGGCGTCGCGACGCCGGCCTCGCATCCGAGCGTGGCGATGATGCCGATCTGCGGATCGACCTCGGTCCTGCGCTTGCGCACCGCAAGGTCGCGCCAGATGCCGGAATGGGTCTTGGCCGTCCGCGAGGTGTAGTCGGCGAGCCATGCGATCGTTGCGACCTGCGGCCCCTCGGGCGCGCCCGGCGCGAACACCGTCGGGTCGAATTCGCCGAAGCCGAGCGAGGTGATGCCGCGCTTGCTCGCCACCGCGCCGACTTCGCGGCCAAGCGCGAGCCAGCCCGGCAGGCGCTGCGGGTCGGCGAAGTTCGCCGACATCGAATCGTCGGTCAGGGCCGTGGCGAACAGCATCGCGCCGTAGGCGAGCTTGCCCCAGAGATAGCCCCAGATGTTGTCGGTCAGGATCGAATCCGGCTCGAACAGCTTGAGCAGGCGGTGCATCTCGGCCGCGCGCTCGCTGACGGAGCCGTCGATCTCGCCCACGACCACGGCGCCGCGATTGCCATAGAGAATCTCGCCGTCGCCCAGCCAGTCGGCCCCGAAATTGACGAAGCAGCCGAGCGTGCGCCGCTCGCCGACCGCCCTGGCGATGGCGAGCTCGTTGAGCCCGTTCTGGGCCGAGAGCACGAAACCGTCCTCGGCCAGATGCGGCTTCAGCGCGGCGAGCGCCGCTTCCGTCGCGCCTGCCTTCACGGCGAGCACGATGCGGCGATAGCGGCCGTCCAGCTCCTGCGGCGTCACGGCCGGCACGACCTGCCGGAATTCGGCAACCGGGCCGGTGGTCGAGAGCCCCCGTGTCCGGCAGGCCTCGACATGGCCGGGTACGACATCGACGAGGAGCACAGGCACGCCAGCCCGCGCCCAATAGGCGCCGAGTGTCCCGCCGATCGCGCCGGCGCCCCAGATCAGGATCGGTTCGCTCATCCGCGCCGGCTCATCAGGCCTGCCCGACCATCTCGACATCGCCATGGGTGGCGACGTGCAAAAGCCCGTCCGGCGTCACCCAGCCGCGATACATGCCTTCAGTGTTGTAGGGCGCGACGATCGTGCCGTCGGCGCCGACAGCCACCAGCCCGGCGCCGATCTTGTGGTCGGAAAGCTCGCCCAGAACCTCGTGCGTCGCCTGATCCAGCGTGAGGCCCTTATAGGCGACCAGGGATGCGATCTCGTGGCCGACGCAATAGCGGATGAAATACTCGCCCTTGCCGGTGCCGGAGACGGCGCAGCGCCCGTCGCGGGCATAGGTGCCGGCGCCGATGATCGGCGAATCGCCGACGCGCCCGGCCGGCTTGTTGGTGTAGCCGCCGGTCGAGGTCGCGGCGGCGAGGTGGCCCTGCGCGTCGCAGGCGACGGCGCCGACCGTGCCGTGCTTCTCGGCCTCGCTGGCTTCGGAAGCCGTGCCGACGATTTCGCGGATCTTCATCGAGGCGAGGTTCTTACGTCGCCGCTCGGTCGAGAAATATTCGTTGGGGACGGTGTCGACGCCCTCATGCTCGGCGAAGACGTCGGCGGCCGGACCGGCCAGCAGCAGCGGATCGCCGCGCAACATCAACGCCTTGGCCGCGACGATCGGATTGCGGATGTGCTTGGCGGCGCAGACCGCGCCGGCAGCGAGCGTCGCCCCATCCATGATCGAGGCGTCGAGCTCATGCTCGCCATCGGCGTTGAAGGCGGCGCCGTGGCCGGCATTGAAATGCGGCGAATCCTCCATGACGCGCACGGCGGCCTCGACGGCGTCCACCGCCGGCCCACCCTTGGCGAGGATGGTCCAGCCGGCGCGCAACGCGCCGGCGAGGTCGGAGCGGGCTTGCGCCCATTCGGCTTCGGTCATCTCGGCCTTCGGCAAGGTGCCGCAGCCGCCGTGGATGGCGAGAGCAAGTGTCATGAAAGAGGTTCCGTCGAAGTGATCTGGTCCGTCCCGGCCGGCGCGGGGCCGGCCGGGAGGCGGAGGCGAAGGGTCACTTCTTAACAGGCTTGATGTCCATCGCCAGCGTGTCCTCGTCGACGCGCGGCGCGATGGTGACCTTGTCCTTCTGCATCGCCCAGGCAGAGCCGACGGCCGTGATCGGCAGGCGCGGCCGGTCCTTGGCGACGATCGCGGCGACATCCGAGAGCATCTTGTTGCGCTTGGCCTCGTCCATCTCGATGGCCGCGTCCTCGATCAGCTTGTCGACCTGCGGGTTGGCGTAGTTCTGGACGTTGAAGGCGCCGAGCTTCTTGGCCGGGTCGTTCGAATGCACCAGCGAGGACAGCGTGTAGTTGGCCTCGCCCGTCAGCGTGCCCCAGCCGGACATCGCCATCGAGAAATCCCCGCGCAGGCGGGCCGGGAAGAAGACGGCGCCGGGCTGGGCATTGGCGTTCACCTCGATGCCGATGCGCGCCAGCATCTGGGCGATCGAGGTGCCGACCTGCCGGTCGCCGGGCAGGCGGTCATTGGTGAAGGAGAAGGTGACCTTGAAGCCGTTGGGGTAGCCGGCTTCCTCCATCAGCTTCTTCGCCTTGGCGAGGTCGGGCTTCAGCGCCGGCAGCTCCTTGTTGAAGCCGGCGATGGTCGGCGTCACCAGCTGGTTGGCCGGGGCGCCCAGCCCTTCCATGGCGATCTCGGCGAGCGCCGGCCGGTCGATGGCGAGGTCGATCGCCTCGCGCACCCGGACGTCCTGCATCGGGTTCTTCGGCAGGGGCGAGCCGTCCTTGGCGCTGACCTGCGGGGACTTGTCCCGCATGTCGAGCTCCATGTTGAAGAGATAGACGCTTTCGATGGTGGTGACGGTGAGCTTCGGGTCGCGCTTGAGCGTCGGCACGTCGGAAGCCGGCGCGCGCACGATGATGTCGACCTGGCCCGCCTTGAGCTGCGCGACGCGGGCGGCGTCGTTCGGCAGTTCCTTGCGCACGACCTTGGCCCAGGGCTCCTTCGGGCCCCAATAGCCGTCGAAGCGCTCGAGCACGAGCTGGTCCTTCGGCGTCCAGGACACGAATTTATAGGGGCCGGTGCCGATCGCGGCCTTGCCGGAGTTGAACGCCTCGTTGGCATTGTCCTTGGTCAGGCCGGCGGCCGCCTTGTGCGAGACGATGAAGAGGCGGATGAAGTCGTTCGGCAGGTTCGGCGCGGGCCCGTCGGTGACGACCTGCACCGTCAGCGGATCGACGATCTTCACCTCCTTGACGCGGCGGACATAGATCGTCGTCGGGTTCGGGCCGGCGACGACCGGGATGCGCTCGATCGAGAACTTCACGTCCTCCGCCGTGAAGTCCGAGCCGTCATGGAACTTGACGCCGGGCCGCAGCTTGAACTCCCAGACATTGGGCTCGATCGCCTTCCAGCTCGTGGCGAGCCGCGGTTCGAGCTGGAGCTTGTCGCCCGACCAGATCAGCGTGTCGAAGACCTGCTTCAGCGCTTCGGCATGGGTGCCGGTCGCGGTGAAGTGCGGGTCGATCGATTCCGGGCCGGCGCGGACGCCGATCGTCAGCGTCTGGGCCAGCGCGCCGGTCGAGACGGTGGCGCCGAGCAGGGCGGCGAAGGCGGCGAGACGAAAGCTGCGTGCCAGATTCATCATGGATCCCCTGTTGTTGGCGTTGATGTCGTCTAGAGTTCTTGCGGCCAGTCGGGCGAGGCGATGACGAGCTTGTCCATCAGCGTGCGGAGCTGGCGCTGCTCTTCGGAGCTGAGGCAGGCGAGCATGGCCTGCTGCTGCTCCACCATCAGCGGCATGGTCTCGTCGAAGATCTTGCGCCCGGCCGGCGTCAGATGCAGCACGTAGCTGCGTAGATCGGCCGGGTCGCTCTCGCGCTTCAGGAGGCGCCGCTGCAGCAGCTTCTGGATCGCGCGCGAGAGCGTGTTCTTCGGCAGGCCGGCCGAGGCGACGATGTTCTTCGCCGCCACGCCCTCCTTGAGGCCGACCGCATAGAGCGCGACGAAATCCGGCCGGACCAGGCCGTAGCGCGTCTCGATCCAGCGATAGACCGGGTCGTTGAAGCGGAAGGCGACGAAGTTCAGCCTGAAGGATAGCCAGCAGGGGTTTTCCCAAAGCTTGGTCACGATCAAGGGATCGAGCGCGCCCAGCGCCGCTTCGCGTGCGGGATCGACAGGCGAAAGGGGGCTCGGAGAGCGGCTCATGTCGGCTGTCTCTTCGGTCAAATTAGTTCCAGATGGAACTTGACCGTATCTTGGGACGGAGTCAAGGGTAGTGCCGGGATCGCGCCATCGCAATCCATTTAGTCTATCGCATTAGTAGTTTGTCCGTCGCTCCAATGACCCAAGCAAGGAACGCACCGTGCTGGTTGCCGAGATGAACTGGATGCAGATCGAGGCGCAGGCGCGCCGCGACGATCGCTGCGTCCTGCCCCTCGGCAGCGTCGAGCAGCACGCCTATCTCAGCCTCGCGACCGATGTGATCCTGTCCGAGCGCGTGGCACAGGAGGCGGCCGAGCCGCTCGGCATTCCCGTCTTTCCCGTGCTCGCCTATGGCCTGACGCCGGGATTCCTGGATTTCCCCGGCAGCATCTCGCTGAAGCTGAGCACTTATGCGGCTCTGCTGGGCGACATCTTCGACGGCTTCTACCGCTCGGGCTTTCGCCGGATCGTGCTGGTCAACGGCCATGGCGGCAATTCGCCGGCCCAGAACTTCGCCACCGAATGGCTCGATCGTCACCCGGACGCGAGCGTCAGGCTGCATAATTGGTGGGCGGCGCCGCAATTCCAGGCGGCGGTCAAGGCGGTCGATCCGGCCGCCTCGCACGCCTCCTGGATGGAGAACTTCCCCTGGACGCGGCTTGCGGGCGTGGCCATGCCCGATACGCTGAAGCCGCCCTTCAACGCCGCCGAATATCAGGCCGCCAGCCCGGCGAAGCGGCGCGAGATCCTCGGAGACGGCAATTTCCACGGCCTTTACCAGCGGCCGGATGAGGAAATGTTGGAGCTCTGGCAGGTCGGCGTCGAGGAGACCCGTGCAGCGATGGTGGAGAACTGGCCGTGACGTCGCGCCGAAGGCTTCACGCATGCTAGGCCACATCGCCTCCCGCCTGGCTCAGGCCCTCGTCGTCATGCTCGTCATGTCGGTGCTGGTCTTCGTCGGCGTCTACGCGATCGGCAATCCCATCGATGTCCTGATCGGCCCCGATGTCAGCCAGGAGCTCCGGCTCCAGACCATCGCGCATTACGGGCTCGACCGGCCGCTTTGGGAGCAGTACCTCACCTTCCTTGGCCGCGTGCTGCACGGCGATTTCGGCCGCTCCTTCGTCTTCGGCATGCCGGTGATGGATCTCATCCTGTCGCGGCTGCCGGCGACGCTGGAACTGACGCTGGCTGCGGTCTGCGGCGCGGCGCTGATCGGCATCCCCGCCGGCATCTATGCGGGCTACAGGCCAGACAGCTTCGCCTCCCGGCTGATCATGACGGTCTCGATCCTCGGCTTCTCGGTGCCGACCTTCTGGATCGGCCTCGTGCTGATCATGGCCTTCGCCGTCGAACTGCAATGGCTGCCGGCCGGCGGGCGCGGCGAGACCGTCTCCGTCTTCGGCGTCGAATGGAGCTTCCTGACGCTGAATGGGTTGAGCCATCTGCTCCTGCCGGCGCTCAACCTCGCCCTCTTCAAGCTCGCCCTGATGACGCGCCTCGCCCGCGCCGGCACCCGCGAGACCATGCTCTCCGACACCGTGAAATTCGCTCGCGCCGCCGGCTTGTCCGAGTGGACCGTGCTGCGCCGCCATGTGCTGCGGCTGATCGCGATCCCGCTGGTCACCGTCTTCGGCCTCGAATTCGGCTCGACTCTGGCTTTCGCCGTTGTCACCGAGACGATCTTCTCCTGGCCGGGCATCGGCAAGCTGATCATCGACTCCATCCAGTCGCTCGACCGGCCGGTGATGGTCGCCTATCTCATGCTCGTCGCCTTCGTCTTCATCACCATCAATTTCCTCGTCGATCTCGCCTATGTCGGGCTCGATCCGCGGCTCAGGAAGGGGGGCGCGCGATGACCGACGCTTCTCCAGCAGCCCGCTTCTGGGCCGAGTTCCGCGAGAGCAAGGTCGCGGTCGTGGCGCTCGCCGTGGTCGTGCTGATGATCGGCATCGCCTTGCTGGCACCGCTCGTCGCGCCGCAGGACCCTTACGACCTCGCCAATCTCTCGCTTTCCGATGCGCGCCGTCCGCCGGGTTTCGTCGGCGAGGGCGGCTATACCCATTGGCTCGGCACGGATGCGCAGGGGCGCGATCTCCTCTCGGCCATCCTCTACGGCCTGCGGATCTCGCTGGAGATGGGCCTGGTGGCGGGCGCGCTCGCCTTCACGCTCGGCGTCGCGCTCGGCATCGGCGCGGCCTATATCGGCGGGCGCTGGGAAGCCTTCATCATGCGCGTCATCGACCTGCAGCTCGCCTTCCCGGCGATCCTGCTGGCGCTCGTGCTTTCGGCGCTGCTGGGCCAGGGCAAGCTCCAGCTCATCGCGGCGCTGGCCTGCGCGCAATACGCCTATTTCGCCCGCACCGCCCATGGCGCGGCCTCGGCCGAGCGCGGCAAGGACTATGTCGAGGCTGTGCTCTCGACGCCGTTGCCCGGCTGGCGCGTCGTCCTGCGCCATATCTTTCCGAACTGCCTGCCGCCCTTGATCGTCGTCGCGACCGTGCAGGTGGCCAATGCCATCGCGCTGGAGGCGACGCTCTCCTTCCTCGGCGTCGGCCTGCCGGTGACGGAGCCCTCGCTTGGCATGCTGATCTCGAACGGCTTCCAGTACATGCTGTCCGGCCGCTACTGGATCTCGATCTATCCCGGCATCGCCCTGATCGTCCTGATCGTCGCCATCAACCTCGTCGGCGACCGCATTCGCGACCAGGTCAATCCGAGGCTGAAGCGATGAGCGACGCGCCTCTCCTTCAGGTCACCGACCTCGCCACCCATTTCCACACCCGCAATGGTGTGGTGAAGGCGGTCGACGGCGTCTCCTTTGCGCTGAAGCGCGGCGAGGTGATGGGGCTCGTCGGCGAGTCCGGCTCGGGCAAGAGCATCACCGGCTTCTCGATCATCGGGCTGATCGACGCGCCCGGCCGCGTTGAGTCCGGCTCGTCGGTGAAGCTGGAGGAGCGCGAACTCGTCGGCTTGCCTTCGGCGGAACTGCGAAAAATCCGCGGCAAGCAGATCTCGATGGTCTTCCAGGACCCGATGATGACGCTGAACCCGATGCTGACCATCGGCACGCAGATCCGGCTCGCCCTGGAAGCGCATGAGACGGTCTCCAGCGCCGAGGCTCGCCGCCGCGCCGTCGCGGCCTTGGCGCAGGTCCGCATTCCCGACCCCGAGAGCAAGGTCGATTTCTACCCGCACCAGTTCTCGGGCGGCATGCGCCAGCGCGTTGCCATCGCGATTGCCCTGTTGCATCGGCCGAAGCTGATCATCTGCGACGAGCCGACGACCGCGCTCGATGTCTCCGTCCAGGCCGAGATTCTCGTCGAGATGAAGGAGCTCGTCGCCGAGCTCGGCACGGCGCTGATCTGGATCAGCCACGACCTCGCCGTCGTCGCCTCGCTCGCCGACCATGTCTGCGTCATGCGCTACGGCAAGATCGTCGAGGCCGGGCCGACGCTCGATGTCCTGACCCATCCGCAGCATCCTTATACGCGGGGCTTGCTCGATGCGCTGCCCTCCCGCTCCGAGCCCGGAACGCTGCTGGCTGGCGGCGCCGGCGCGGAGGCTGCTCCGCCGCCACGTGTCGCGAAGGAGACCGCACCGCAAACCGGCGACGCCGTGCATTACGTCCGCATCGAGCATGTCGCCAAGCGCTTTGCCCAGACGCCCGGCCTGTTCCGGAAGCTCGCGCAGAAGGCCGGCCTGTCGAAGGCACCGGCCGCTGTGCAGGCCGTCGACGACGTCACGCTGGTGCTGAAGCGCGGCGAGGCGCTCGGTCTCGTCGGCGAATCCGGCTCGGGCAAATCGACGCTCGGACGCGTCGCGGCCGGCATCTATGCGCCGGACAGCGGTTTCGTGCGCATCGACGATGCGCCGGTGATGAGCGCGGGCGACCATCCGCACAAGGTCACGACGCGCGTCCAGACGATCTTCCAGGACCCCTTCGCCTCGCTTAACCCCCGCATGAGGGTGGGTGACAGCATCGCCGAAGGTCCGCTGGCGCACGGGCTCATCAAAAGCGGCGAGGCGAAGACTTACGTCCGGCAATGGCTGGCGGCGGTCGGGCTCGATCCGGATTTCGCGGACCGCTACCCACACCAGTTCTCCGGCGGCCAGCGCCAGCGCGTCGCCATTGCCCGCGCGCTCGCCATGCAGCCGGATGTCGTGGTCTGCGACGAGCCGGTCGCCTCGCTCGACGTCTCCATTCAGGCGCAGATCATCAACCTCTTGATCCGCCTGCGGCAGGAACTGGATCTCACGCTGATCTTCATCTCGCATGACCTCTCGGTCGTCCGCCATCTCTGCGACCGCGTCGCGATCATGTATCGCGGCAAGATCGTCGAGAGCGGCCCGGCCGGCCAGGTCTACGATCATCCGCAGCACGACTACACCAAGCGCCTGCTCGCCGCCGTGCCGGTGCTACCGGGCGCTGTGACGACCTGAGGAGAGCGACCATGACAAGCCAGTCCGATGAACTCCTGCCCTGGCAATGGCCGGAAGAGGTCTGGCGCGGCAAGGTCGAGCAGGTTCGCGCCGGCCGCAATCTCAAGCCGGCCAGATGGAAGAACGGCGCCCGTTGCGCCGTGGCCCTCTCCTTCGATGTCGATCACGAGACCAACGAACTGCGCGACGGCGGCAAGTCGGTCGGGCGCCTCTCCTGGGGCCAGTACGGCAACCGCGTCGGCGTGCCCCGCATCCTCGACCTGCTGAAGCGGCAGGATATCCCCGCAAGCTTCTTCGTGCCCGCCGTCACGGCCCTGCTCTATCCGGAAGAGCAGCGCCGCATCATCGGTGCCGGCCACGAGATCGGCCTTCATGGCTGGATCCACGAGGTCAATACGGCGGTGCCACCTGAGAACGAGCGCGAATTGCACCTGCGCTCGGCCGATACGCTGGAGAAGGTCACCGGTGTCCGCCCGGTCGGCATGCGCACGCCGTCCTGGGATTTCTCCGACGTGACGCTCGCGATCGAGCGCGAGCTCGGCCTGCTCTACGATTCCTCGCTCTTTGCCGATGACGATCCCTATGAGATCGTCGAGAAGGGCGAGCCCACCGGCATCGTCGAACTGCCGGTCGAGTGGATTCGCGACGACGCGCCCTATCTCAGCATGAACCGCTTCCAGGCGCTCCGGCCCTATACGCCGCCGGAAGCGGTCTTCGACATCTTCCGGCGCGAATTCGAGGGCGCCTATGCCGAGGGCGGGCTCTTCCTGCTGACCATGCACCCGCATGTCATCACCTACCGCTCGCGCTTCTGGATCCTCGAGGAGCTGGTTCGCCTCGCCAAGGCCAAGGGCGATTGCTGGTTCGCGACCCATGCCGAGATCGCGGCCTATGTGAAGGACGAGGCCGGCATCTGACCCGCTCGGGCGGTGGAACCGCTGCCCGATTCCCGCCGTTTTCGCTTCATCGCCGGTTCAGGCCGCAAGGGCCCTGATACCGCGCAGGTTGAACGAATGACGGGAATCGCGATGCGCACGAAACGCTTGCTGCTGGTCGGAACGGTCCTGCCGGCCCTTATCCTCTCCCAGGCGGGGCAGGCCTTCGCGCCGTTGGGCGTCCAGCTCGCCCAGGCGCCGGGAGGCGACGACGATCGTGGCCGCGGCCAGCGTGAGCGCCAGCCCGGTCCCGGAGGAGGCCAGCCCGGTCAGCCGGGGCATCCAGGAGCCGGCGGCCAGCCGGGGCGTGCCGGAGCCGGCGGTCAACCCGGCCAGCCCGGCCGCCCGGGACAGCCGGGACAACCTCCTGGCGAGCGCGCGCCCGCAGCGCCCCGCCCGCCCATGCCTTCCGCGCCGGCACCGGCCGAGCGGACCGCCCCGCCGCCTCCGCCGCAGAGCCAGCCACGGCCTGCGCCGCCGGCCCTGCAGCCCCGGCCCGAGCGCCCGGCGCCGCCGAGCGCCGCGCCGGCTCCTCAGGAACGCCTCGCGCCGCCTGCCGCGCCTGCGCCGTCGCGGCCTGCGCCCGTGCCGCCGCCGGCAGCACAGCCCGGCGTGCCCCGGTGCAGCGTCCGGCCGTTCCGCCTGCGCCGCAGCCCGGCGCTCAGCCGACCCAGCGACCCGTGCCTCCCGCGGCACCGACGGCTCCGGCCCAACCCAATGCGGCTTCGCCCGGTGCGCCCCAGCCCGGCCTCAGGCCGGATCAGCGCCCGGCTGCGCCCGGTGCGATCCCGTCCGCCCCGCAATCCGGCGCGCAGCCCTCACAGCGGCCCCTGCCGCCGCCGGGAGCGCCCGCGCAACCCGGAGCACCCGTGCAGCGGCCCGTGCCTCCGCCCGCGCCGACGGCTCCGGTCCAACCCAACGCGGCGACGCCGGGCGCGCGCCAGCCCGGCCCCCGGCCCGATCAGCGGCCCGTGCCGCCGATTCCGCCCGCCGTTCCCGGCCAGCCCTCGACCCCGGCTCAACCGGGTGCGGTTCCTCCTGCTGCGGCCCCGGTTCAGGGCCAGCCGAACCCGGCCGTGCCGCCGGGAGCTGCGCCCGGTGCCGTCGTGCCCGGCCGTCCCGGCGTCGCCCCGCCTGCGCCTGGCGCCGTGCAGGGGCAGCCGCCGGCAGGTCTTCCCGGCCAACTTCCCGGTCAGCCGCCCCAGCGTGAGGGGCGTCGCGGCGGCATTTCGCCCGGCGTCGCCGGGGCGATCGGCCTCGGGGCCGGCGTCATCGGCGGTATCATGGCGACCCAGGGCGCCGAGCGCTTCGACGACATCCGCAGGGAACGGCAGGAGCAGCGCGAAGGTGACCTCACCATCATCCGTGAACCCGGCCGCACCATCATCCGCGACGATGACGGCCGCGCCATCATCCGCCGCGACGAGGACCAGCGCTTCCGGGATCTCGGCTGGCAGGGCCGCGCCGAGCGCCGCGACGGCGAGACGCGCACCGTCTTCGAGCGGCCCGACGGAACGCGCATCGTCACCGTCACCGACGAGGAGGGCCGGCTGATCCGCCGCAGCCGCATCGGCCGCGACGATCGCGAGGTGATCATCATCGACAACACGCTGCGGGACCGTCCGGGGCGCTTTGCCGACGATGTCGTGGTGCTGCCCCCGCCGCCGCTGCCGATCCCGCGCGAGCGCTATATCGTCAATGCGGACCAGGCCGATGAGAGCCTGATCTACGAGACGATCATGGCCCCGCCGATTGCCGCGATCCCGCGTCGCTACACGCTGGACGAGGTCCGCTACTCGCCCGACCTGCGTGCCCGCATGCGCAGCGTCGATATCGACACGATCAACTTCGAGACGGGCTCCTGGCAGGTCACGGCCGACCAGGCGCAACGCCTCGCGGTGATCGCGGATTCGGTGCGGCGTGTGCTGCAGGGCTCGCCGAACGAGGTCTTCCTCGTCGAGGGCCATACCGATGCCGTGGGTTCCGACATCGACAACCTCTCGCTCTCCGACCGCCGGGCCCAGTCCGTCGCCGAGATCCTGACGCGCGACTTCCAGATCCCGCCCGAGAACCTGACGACCCAGGGCTATGGCGAGCAGTATCTGAAGGTGCAGACGCAAGCTGCCTCGCGCGAGAACCGGCGCGTCACGCTTAGGCGTATCACGCCGCTGCTGACGGGCCAGAGTCGCTGATCGGCGCGGCGTCGAAACGCCGCTATCGCACAGAGCGGGGCTGCACTTTGTGCAGCCCCGCTCTTCGTCGGAAGCAAGGAACCGCCGCTTCGTTTCGCCAGTTCTATCTTCCGGAGGAGTAGTCCGAAGGGAGATGAAGCCATGAAGAAGCTCTCCTTGATGCTGGCATGCCTGCTTCTGGCCGGATCGCTTCTGGCGCCGGCCGCGCAGGCCCAGAGCACCCCGTCGCCCGGCCCTGCGGTCAAGCAGCGGGCGCCCGGCGTGCCGATCGCCCCGCAACCGGGGGAGGTTTCCCGCTTGCGGTCCGAGGAGCGAGGGCTGTTCCATCAATACGGGCGCGTGGCGCAGGACGGACGCGCGGCGCAGGAGGCCAATCGCGATCTGCCGATGCCGCGCGGCGTGCCTTCGATCATCGCGCCCTGAGAGGCGTTCAGGATTGTTCAACGCTTGCGGCCTAGCATTGCCGCATGAGTGACGTTGCCGCCATCGCCCAAAGCCTCGTCTCGATGCAGTCAGCCTCGACGCAGCAGGCCCTCGGCACCGAGATGCTGCGGCAGAATGCCGAGGCCGAGCGCGGCGTCGTCGCCATGCTCGAGCAGGGCGCTGAGCAGGCGAAGGCCGTCCTCCCCGCAGGCCAGGGCCTGCAGGTCGATCGCACGGCCTGACGTTTTTTGCATGCCGGCCCCTGCGTGCCGGCTTTCCTTTGCCGGTTGCGTCTCCCCGGTCGAAGCCCTAACCTTGGAATCGTTCCGAGGGGTGCTCGCAAGGGCTGAGATGGCTGATGAGGCCGAACCCGTCGAACCTGATCCGGGTCATACCGGCGGAGGGACTGGAACGCGGGTCGGGCCGTACCTTATCCGCAGACAGCGACTGGACCGCTTCCAAACCCGGATCTCCTGAACCTTGGACCAAGGAGGAGATCCCGCATGAACGCCCACAGCAAACCGCAGAAGAACAGCGTCAAGGCCGCGCCGCAAAGCGTGACCACGGGACCGATCATCGGCTCGCGCAAGATCTACGTGCCGACACCCGAGGATGGCTCGATCCGGGTGCCGTTCCGCGAGGTGCAGCTTACCACGGACGCCGAACCGCCGGTGCGGATCTACGACCCGTCCGGCCCCTTTACCGAGACCGACGCGAAGATCGACCTCGATGCGGGCCTGCCCCAGCCGCGTCGTGCCTGGCTCGACGCCCGCGGCTTCGAGCGGGTCGCCGGGCGCGCGGTCACCGCCGCCGATAACGGCCATATCAGCGAAGCGCAGTTGGTTCCGGCCTGCCCGGCTGAGCGCCCGATCCTCGAGGCGAAGCCCGGCCAGATGGCGACGCAGTACGAATTCGCCAAGGCCGGCATCATCACGCCCGAGATGATCTATGTCGCGCATCGCGAGAATCTCGGCCGTGCCGCGATGATGGAAGGCGCCCGCGAGCGCCACGCCGATGGCGAGAGCTTCGGCGCCAGCGTGCCGGAATTCGTCACGCCCGAGTTCGTCCGCGAGGAGATCGCGCGCGGCCGCGCCATCATCCCGGCCAACATCAACCACCCCGAGCTCGAGCCGATGGCGATCGGCCGCAATTTCCTGGTCAAGATCAACGCCAATATCGGCAACTCGGCCGTCACCTCCGGCGCGGCCGAGGAGGTCGAGAAGCTGGTCTGGGCGATCCGCTGGGGCGCCGACACGGTGATGGACCTCTCCACCGGCCGCAACATCCACAACATCCGCTCCTGGATCCTGCGCAATTCGCCGGTGCCGATCGGCACGGTGCCGATCTACCAGGCGCTGGAGAAGGTCGGCGGCGATCCGATCAAGCTCGACTGGGAGGTGTTCAAGGACACCCTCATCGAGCAGGCCGAGCAGGGCGTCGATTACTTCACCATCCATGCCGGCGTCAGACTTCCCTATGTTCCGCTCACGGCATCGCGAGTTACCGGCATCGTTTCGCGTGGCGGCTCGATCATGGCGCGCTGGTGCCTGGCGCATCACAAGGAGAGCTTCCTCTACGAGCGCTTCGACGAGATTTGCGACATCATGCGCAAATACGACGTCTCCTTCTCGCTGGGCGATGGCCTGCGTCCGGGCTCGATCGCTGACGCCAATGACCGCGCCCAGTTCGCCGAGCTGGAGACGCTGGGCGAGCTGACCCAGGTCGCCTGGAAGAAGGGCTGCCAGGTGATGATCGAGGGCCCCGGCCATGTGCCGATGCACAAGATCAAGGAGAACATGGACAAGCAGCTGCGCGAATGCGGCGAGGCGCCCTTCTATACGCTCGGACCGCTGACCACCGACATCGCGCCGGGCTACGACCACATCACCTCCGGCATCGGGGCTGCGATGATCGGTTGGTATGGCTGCGCCATGCTCTGCTACGTCACGCCGAAGGAGCATCTGGGCCTGCCGAACCGCGACGACGTCAAGACCGGCGTCATCACCTATCGCATCGCGGCCCATGCCGCCGACCTCGCCAAGGGCCATCCGGCCGCGAAGATCCGGGACGACGCGGTCTCCCGCGCCCGTTTCGACTTCCGCTGGGAGGACCAGTTCAACCTGGCGCTCGACCCCGACACGGCGCGCGAGTTCCACGACGAGACCTTGCCGAAGGACGCCCACAAGGTCGCGCATTTCTGCTCGATGTGCGGGCCGAAATTCTGCTCGATGAAGATCACGCAAGATCTGCGCGCCGAGGTTCTGGCGATGGGCGAGAACGAGCGCAAGGCGCTCGAAGCGCTCGCGGATGAAGGCATGGCGGCCAAGTCGAAGGAGTTCCTCGACAAGGGCGGTAGCATCTACCTGCCCGCGGCGGAGTGAACAGAGCCTCCGGAGGTCGCGACGCGGCTCGCGTTGCGGCCTTCGGGCGGCCGGAATAACCCGCCGGCTGTCGCGGACCGGGAAATCGCTACTGGGTGGGCGTAAGCGGGAGCGGCGCGGGCTTCGGTGCCGCCGGGCGCGGTTTCGGCTTGGCCGCCTGCTTCGGCTCGGTGCCGAGCCCGAGCCTCGCCCGCAGCTCGGCCGCGCGCGCCTCCGTGACCCGCGCGGCGCAGAAGCCGTATTGGCCCTCGCGCTGGAAATCGCGGCAGATCATCTCGCGCTCGCCCGAGAAGCCGGCCTGCTCGCGGGCAAGCGTCCGCTGGTCGACCGCGTTCGCCTTCGCCGTCAGCGTCCGGTAGCCGTCGCGCAGTGCGCGCTCGGCCGCGCCGCGCGCACGTTCGATCGCCTTGGCCTGGCTCGCGACGACACCCTGATCCGGCCCCCAGAGCCCGCGCGGATCGATCCGGCATTGCGCGGCTTCGACGATGCAGGGCGCGGCTGGCTCCGTCACCAGCAGGGCGCCGTCGAGCACGTCGAAGACGATCGGGCAGATCGGCGCCTCCAGCCTGTAGCGCGGCAGGCCCGCCGGCTTGCCAAGGGGGGTGACGGGAAGGGGCGCATCGCCGAAGGAAACGGCGCAAGGTTCGACCAGATTGGCGGCCTGATAGCCGTCGAGATTGAGCTTCAGCCCGTAGCCGCCGCCGAGCTTCTCGAAGACGGCGGTACCATGGTGCCCGTTCAGATGCAGGGTCTTGCCGAGGATCGCCTCCTCGCCCGCGATCTTGAGGGCCGGCAGGCTCTGCTGGCGCGGCGCCGCCGGCGCGCCTGCCGCCGGCGGGGCGGCCTGGTGGGTTCCCGGAGCGTTGAAGGGCTGGGCGCCCGGCAGTTGCAGCGGCTGCGCCCATGCGGCGGTGCCGGCGGCTGCCGGAAGCAGCGCTGCGAGGCCGAGGACGATGCGCTTGCGTGCTTTCATCGGGTTCATGTCAAGCCAAACGGCCCTTTTGAATGAGCCGTGCTTTTGGCGTGCGCAAGGACGCAAAGGCCACACTCGGCCGGGAAAGCGCCGCAAAGATAACGTTAGGGCAAGTCCCGCCGCATACTCGGGAATGTGTAATCCCCGATTCTTAATCGGCTCGCCTGTCTTGCAAGGGCGGGAACACCCTCACTATATACGCGCCCAAGGGGCGGTTTCACCACCGTCAAACGTGGAATGCCGGGTCGTTCGCCGCTGAAGCGGGTGCGAGCCGGTCCATGGGCCGGCAGGCGGCGTGAACGCGTCGCAGGTCGGCGATCTGCTCAGTCGAAAGGGATCCCATCCATGGGTAAAGTCATCGGTATCGACCTTGGCACGACCAATAGCTGCGTCGCAGTGATGGAAGGCTCTACACCGAAGGTCATCGAGAATTCGGAAGGCGCGCGCACCACGCCCTCCATCGTCGCCATCACGGATGACGGCGAACGCCTTGTCGGCCAGCCCGCGAAGCGGCAGGCCGTCACCAATCCGGAGCGCACCTTCTTTGCGATCAAGCGCCTCATCGGTCGGACCTACGACGATCCGATGACGCAGAAGGATCTCAAGCTGGTCCCCTACAAGATCGTCAAGGCCCCGAACGGCGACGCCTGGGTCTCGGCCGACGGCAAGGAATATTCGCCGTCGCAGATCTCGGCCTTCACGCTGACCAAGATGAAGGAAACGGCGGAGGCCTATCTCGGCCAGCCCGTCACCCAGGCCGTCATCACGGTTCCCGCCTATTTCAACGACGCCCAGCGCCAGGCGACCAAAGATGCCGGCAAGATCGCCGGCCTTGAAGTCCTGCGCATCATCAACGAGCCGACTGCGGCCGCGCTGGCCTATGGTCTCGAGAAGAAGTCGTCCGGCACCATCGCGGTCTATGACCTCGGCGGCGGCACCTTCGATGTCTCGATCCTCGAGATCGGCGACGGCGTCTTCGAGGTGAAGTCGACCAACGGCGACACCTTCCTCGGCGGCGAGGATTTCGACATGCGCCTCGTCGAGTATCTCGCGGACGAGTTCAAGCGCGAGCAGGGCATCGACCTGAAGAAGGACAAGCTCGCCCTCCAGCGCCTGAAGGAAGCGGCCGAGAAGGCCAAGATCGAGCTGTCGAGCGCCGCGCAGACCGAAATCAACCTGCCCTACATCACGGCGGATGCCTCCGGTCCCAAGCACCTCGCCATCAAGCTTTCGCGCGCCAAGTTCGAGAGCCTGGTCGACGACCTGATCCAGCGCACCATCGAGCCCTGCAAGAAGGCGCTCAAGGATGCCGGCCTCTCGGCGGGCCAGATCGACGAGGTCGTCCTCGTCGGCGGCATGACCCGCATGCCGAAGGTCCAGGAGGTCGTGAAGCAGTTCTTCGGCAAGGAGCCGCACAAGGGTGTGAACCCTGACGAGGTCGTCGCCATCGGCGCCGCGATCCAGGCCGGCGTGCTGCAGGGCGACGTCAAGGACGTGCTGCTGCTCGACGTGACCCCGCTTTCGCTCGGCATCGAGACGCTGGGCGGCGTGTTCACGCGTCTTATTGACCGCAACACCACGATCCCGACCAAGAAAAGCCAGGTCTTCTCCACCGCCGAGGACAACCAGAACGCGGTGACGATCCGGGTCTTCCAGGGCGAGCGCGAGATGGCGGCCGACAACAAGCTGCTCGGCCAGTTCGACCTGATGGGCATTCCGCCGGCCCCGCGCGGCATGCCGCAGATCGAGGTGACCTTCGACATCGACGCCAACGGCATCGTGTCCGTGACGGCGAAGGACAAGGCCACCAACAAGGAGCAGCAGATCAAGATCCAGGCTTCCGGCGGTCTCAGCGAGGCCGACATCCAGAAGATGGTGAAGGATGCCGAGGCGAACGCCGCCGAGGACAAGAAGCGCCGCGAGCTCGTCGAGGCCAAGAACCAGGGCGAGAGCCTGGTGCATTCGACCGAGAAGTCGCTGAAGGACTTCGGCGACAAGGTTTCGGAAGCCGACAAGTCGGCGATCGAGACGGCGGTCGAGGCGCTCAAGACCGCGCTCACGGGCGAGGACGCCGAAGCGATCAAGGCCCGCACCAACGAGGTGATGCAGGCTTCGATGAAGCTCGGCGAGGCGATGTATGCGGCCAGCCAGGCCGAAGGCGCTGCCGCCGAGGGCGAGCATCACGAGGAAGCCAAGAAGGACGACGTCATCGACGCCGACTTCAAGGATGTCTCGGACGACAAGAAGAAGAGCGCGTAACCGCGCGCTCGGGATGACGACGTGATGGCCGGGCTTGACCCGGCCACCACGTTCGGGAATGGCGTTGAGGCCAACTGACGACGCTTGACGCGCGGATGGCCGGGCTTTCGAGTCCGGCCGTCTTGCGTCGGGACCACAGGGACAGAACGTTTCGATGTCGAAGCGCGATTACTACGAGATCCTCGGCGTCAGCCGGACCGTGACGGATGTCGAGCTCAAGGGCTCCTTCCGCAAGCTCGCGATGCAGCATCATCCGGACAAGAATCCCGGCGACCACGAAGCCGAGATCAAGTTCAAGGAAATCAACGAGGCCTATCAGGTCCTCTCCGACGGCCAGAAGCGCGCCGCCTATGATCGCTTCGGCCATCAGGCTTTCGAGAATGGCGGCGGAGCCGCCGGCGGGGCCGATTTTTCCGACTTCATGTCGGATATCTTCGATTCCTTCTTCGGCGACGCCCGTCGCGGCGGGCCGCGGGGAGCCAATGCCCGCGAGCGTGGCGCCGATCTGCGTTACAACCTCGAGATCGGGCTGGAGGACGCCTTTACCGGCAAGAACGCCTCGATCCGCGTGCCGACCTCGGTTTCCTGCGAGGCCTGCACCGGCAGCGGCGCCAAGCCCGGCTCGAAATCGCGCCAGTGCCCGACCTGCGGCGGCCATGGCCGCGTGCGTGCCAATCAAGGCTTCTTCTCGGTCGAGCGGACATGCCCGACCTGCAATGGCCGGGGCGAGGTCATCGACGACCCTTGCAAGAATTGCCAGGGCTCGGGCCGGGTCACGCGGGAGCGCACGCTTTCGGTCAACATCCCCGCCGGCGTCGAGGACGGCACGCGCATCCGCTTGGCCGGCGAGGGCGAGGCCGGCCTGCGTGGCGGCCCGGCGGGCGATCTCTACATCTTCCTGTCGATCAAGCCGCACGCGATCTTCCAGCGCGACGGCGCAGATCTGTTCTGCCGCGTGCCGATCGGCCTGGTCTCGGCCGCGCTCGGCGGCGAGATCGAGGTGCCGACGCTGTCTGGTGAGCAGGCCCGGGTGAAGGTCCCGGAGGGCACGCAGACCGGCAAGCAGTTCCGCCTCAAGGGCAAGGGCATGAGCGTGCTGCGCTCGCGCGAGGTCGGCGACCTCTATATCCAGGTCGTGATCGAGACCCCGCAGAAGCTGACGGCGCGCCAGCGCGAACTGCTCGAGGAGTTCGAGCGCGAGAGCTCGCACAACAACCATCCGGAGACGGCCGGCTTCTTCGGCCGGGTCAAGGATTTCCTCGGCGGGCTCGGCGGCACGGCCTGAGCCACGCCGAAGCAAGGCAAGAAAAAAGGGCCGCCCCGAGGGCGGCCCTTTCCGTTTCTGCGGGCTTGCGCCTCAAGCCTTGTCGACGACCTTCTTGATCGCGTCCTTGCCCTTGCCGATCGCCTGCTGGGCCTCGCCCTTGAGCTCCTGCGCCTTGCCCTCGGCTTCCCATTCCGGCTTGTTCACTGCCTTGCCGGCGGCCTGCTTGATGTTGCCGGCGGCCTCGTTGGCCAGGCCCTTGATCTTGTCGGTCGTGCTGCCCATGGCGTGGGGTCCTTTCGATGTCGATGCCGCTCGCGCGGCCTTCGCATAGGCAACCGGGCTTGCCGCGAAAGGTTCCGGCCCGGTTCTCAAGCGCGTCCCGCGCCCGTCGCCGCCAGCACGCGCAAGGCCTCGGCTGTCGCCGGGTCGGCCGGGAAGAAGGTTTCCAGGGCGAGCTCCGACAGGGTCACGTCGACCGGCGTGCCGAACACCGTCGTCGTCGAGATCAGCGACAGCGTGGCGTCGCCGAGCCTGAGCTTGAGCGGCACGGCGATGGCGGGCTCGGTGCCCGCATCGTGCTGGGGCGGCGCAGAGCCTTTCGGATCGGGATAGGCCGAGAGCTCGGTGAGCAAGGCGCCGAGTTGCGTATTCGCCGTCGCCCGGACCTGCTGGCGCAGCCTTGCGAGCAGATGCCCCTTCCATTCCGCGAAGTTGACGATGAAGGCTGCGAGCCCGCCCGGATGCAGCGAAAGCCTGAGGACATTGATGGGCGGCTTCAGCAGCTCCGCCTCCGCGACAAGGCCGAGGAAGCCGGCCACGGCGTTGTTGGCGGCGAGCAGGTTCCAGTGCCGGTCGACCGCGAGCGCCGGATAGGGCTCGTGGCCTTTCAGGATGAGGTCGATCGCCGTGCGGGCGGCCTGCAAGGAAGGATCCTCCAGCGACCGCTCGCGGTAGACCGGGGCATAGCCGGCCGCCAGCAGCAGGGCGTTGCGCTCGCGCAGCGGGACAGTGAGGTGTTCAGCCAGCAGCAGCACCATCTCGCGGCTTGGCCGGGCGCGGCCGCTTTCGATGAAGCTCAGATGCTTCTGGGAGATCTCGGCTTCCAGCGCGAGATCGAGCTGGCTGAAGCGGCGAAGCTGGCGCCAGTCGCGCAGCAGCGAGCCGATGGGCGGAGCGTGATGTGTCGTCATGCCGACAAGCTAGCCGGGCGGCCGGCCCGTTCCAATTACCTCCCGCTTAATCGACGGGCCGCCGCGATGGCGCCAGCATCCCCCCATCGCAACGGGCATTCGGCCCCCAGACGAGAAGGAGACTGCCATGTCGACGATCCGCTCCTCGCGCTTCCTGCGCAACGCCCTGGCCCTCGATGCCGCCGCCTGTGCCGGCATGGGCCTCGTGCTCGCCGGCGCCGCCGGCGCGCTTGCCGGCCCGCTCGGCTTGCCCACGGGCTTCCTGCGTGGGGCGGGGCTTGTCCTGCTGCCTTGCGCGGCCTTGCTCGCCTGGTTCGCCAGCCGCGAGACGCTGCCGCGCTGGGCGATCCATCTCGTCGTCGCGGTCAATCTGATCTGGATCGCCGACAGCGTCCTGATCCTGCTGGCGGGCTGGTTCGCCCCCTCCTCGCTCGGCATCGCCTTCGTCCTGGGGCAGGCGCTCGCCGTCGCGGTCGTGACGGAGCTGGAGATCATCGGCCTGAAGCGTTCCGCCGATGAAGGCGCCGCTCTCCCGGCCTGAGGATCCGTCACGCGGCTGTCGCACAGGCCCACTAGCCGACGGGTTTCCCCTTCAGCCAGCGGATCCGACCCATGCGCCAGCCCCTCGCCCTCGCGGCTCTCGCTTCGTTGCTCCTCGCCGGTACCGCCGGCGCGGAGCCGCTGTTCAACCGCATCGCGACCTTCTCGGTGCCGGACAACCTTCCGGCCGACCGTGATCGCAGCAAGAAGACCGTCTCCGAGATCATCGCCGCCAGCGAGGACGGCATGCTGCTCGCCTATACCGACGCGGAGCAGAAGGCGCTCGGCCTCATCGACATCACCGACCCGGCCAATCCCAAGCCCGCCGGCTTCGTGTCGCTGGAAGGTGAATCGACCTCTGTGACCGTCCTCGGCGACAAGGCCTTCGTCGCCGTCGTCACCTCCGGCGACAACTTCAAGGAGCCCGCCGGCCACCTCGCCACGGTCGATCTCAAGACGAAGCAGGTCGTGGCGACATGCGACCTCGGCGGCCAGCCGGATTCGGTCACGCTGACCAAGGACAAGGGCAAGATCGTCATCGCCATCGAGAACGAGCGCGACGAGAAGCTCAACAAGGGCGCCCTGCCGCAGCTCCCCGCCGGCAACCTGACGCTGATCGGCATCAAGGACGGCGCCATCGACTGCGCCTCGCGCCAAATCATCGATGTGACCGGCCTCGCCACGGTCGAGCCGACCGATCCGGAGCCGGAATTCGTCGATGCCAACCAGGACGGCCTCGTCGTGGTGACGCTGCAGGAGAACAATCACCTCGTCATCGTCGACAGCAAGACCGGCAAGGTGGTGACGCATTTCTCGGCCGGAACGGTCGATCTCAAGAACATCGACAAGACCCGCGACGGCAAGATCAGCCCGACCGAGGAGCTGAAGGGTGTGCCGCGCGAGCCGGACGCCGTGCGCTGGCTCGACAATGATCGCTTCGTCACCGCCAATGAAGGCGACTGGAAGGGCGGCTCGCGCGGCTTCACGATCTTCCGCAAGGACGGCACGATCGAGTTCGACTCCGCCTCGGATGTCGACCACCTCGCCATGCGGCTGGGACATTACCCGGAGCGGCGCTCGGCCGCCAAGGGCAGCGAGCCCGAGGGCATCGAGGTCGCGACCTACGGCAACGACCGGCTGATCTTCGTCGGGCTGGAGCGTGCCTCGCTGGTGCTGGTCTACAAGGATGAGGGCCCGGGCAAGGCGCCGCGCTATTTGCAGGCGCTGCCGACCGGCATCGGCCCGGAAGGTCTGCTCGCCATCCCGCAGCGCGACCTCTTCGTCTCGGCCTCGGAAACCGATGTCGGCGAGAAGGGCGGGGCGCGTTCGGCCGTGATGATCTATCGTCGCGCCGAGCAGACCGCCGCTTATCCGACCATCCAGTCCGAGAACGAGAACGGCCTGCCGATCGGCTGGGGCGCGCTCTCCGGCCTCGCGGCCCGCGCGGATGAACCCGGCAAGCTCTTCTCGATCACCGACAGCGCCTATACGCCCTCGCGCATCCTGGAGATCGACGCGACGGCGAAGCCCGCCCGCATCACCGGCGCGATCACGGTGACGAAGGACGGCAAGCCCGCCTCCTACGATCTCGAAGGCATCGCGACGCGCAGCGGTGGCGGCTTCTGGCTCGCGTCCGAGGGCAATCCGGAGAAGAAGGATGCCGTGCTGCCCGACCTGCTCCTGCGCGTCTCGGCCAAGGGCGAGGTCGAGGAGGAGATCCGTCTGCCGGAGGCGCTGGCGAAGCACGCCGTGCGCTTCGGTTTCGAGGGCGTCACCGTCACCGGCACCGGCGCGGATGAGACCGTCTGGCTCGCCGTGCAGCGCGAATGGCAGGACGATCCGAAGGGCAAGACCAAGATCCTGTCCTACAAGCCCGCGACCAGGGAATGGGGCGTGCTGCACTATCCGTTGAGCCAGCCGGCGAAGGGGCACTGGATGGGCCTCTCGGAGCTCGTCGCGCTCGGCGACGACCGTTTCGCCGTGCTGGAGCGCGACAACGCTTTCGGGCCCAAGGCCTTCAAGACGATCCAGGCCTTCTCGGTGAAGGGGCTGAAACCGGCCGCGATCGGCGCAAGCGAGATCCCGACGGTCTCCAAGACCCTGTTGCGTGATCTCACGCCGGACCTGATGAAGGCTGGCGGCTACGGTCTCGACAAGGTCGAGGGCATGGCGGTGGACAAGGCCGGCCACCTCTTCGTCGTGACCGACAATGACGGCGTCGAGGATTCCTCGGGCGAGACGCAGTTCTTCGCTTTCGGCAAGCTCGGGAACTGAGCGAATCCATCGCGTCATGCTCCGGGCAAGCCCGACCATGACGCGCAAACAAAAAAGCCCGGATGCGTGAGCATCCGGGCAGGTGCCTGGCTGATGATCGAAAAGCCAGGTGGGAGGAGAGGGTTACCAGCCGGCGAGGACGGCGCCCTTGAAGCGCTCGGCGACGAAAGCCTTGATCTCGGGCGTGTGGTAGGCGCCGAGCAGGGTCTTGACCCAGGGCTTGTCCTTGTCGGCGCTGCGCACCGCGATGACGTTGACATAGGGACCCTTGGCGTCCTCGCGCAGGATGGCGGAGGCCGGGTCGATCTTGGCGTCGACGGCGTAGTTGGTGTTGATCGCGGCGGCGGCGACGTCATCGAGCGAGCGCGGCGTCTGGGCGGCCTCGATCTCGATGATCTTGAGCTTCTTCGGATTGGCGGTGATGTCGGCGACGGTCGGCTTGAAGCCGACGCCGTCCTTCAGCTTGATGATGCCCTTGTCCTGCAGCAGCAGCAGCGAGCGGCCGCCATTGGTCGGGTCGTTCTGGATCGCGACGCTCGCGCCGTCCGGCACCTCGCTCCAGCTCTTGTATTTCGACGAGTAGATGCCGAGCGGGAAGTTCACCGTCAGCCCGACCGTCTCGATCTTGAAGCCGCGATCCTTCACCTGATTGTCGAGATAGGGCTGGTTCTGGAAGGAATTGGCCTCCAGCTCGCCGGCGTCGAGCGCCTGGTTCGGCACGACGTAGTCGGAGAACTCGATGATCTTGAGCTCGACGCCCTGCTTGGCCAGCAGCGGCTTCACCTTCTCCAGGATCTCGGCATGGGGGCCGGGCGAGACGCCGATGCGGACGACCTGATTCTGCTGGGCGAGCGCGGGCACGGCTGGGCCGAGCGCCAAAGCGAGGCCGGCGGCGAGCGTGAGGCGGCGGGTGAGGGAGATCGTCATGGTCGATGGTCCTTTGGATGGAAGACGGGATGGCTGGAATCAGGCTTGGCGGTGATCAGGCCTGGCGCAGGCGCTTGTTGAGGCGGCGCGCCAGGCGGTCGCCGAAGCTCTGCACGAACTGGACGAGGACGATGAGCACGGCGACGACGGTCGCCATCACCTCGGGCATGAAGCGCTGGTAGCCGTAGCGGATGCCGAGATCGCCGAGCCCGCCGCCGCCAACCGCGCCGACCATGGCCGAGAAGCCGATCAGGCTGACGATGGCCAGCGTCAGGCCGAGCACGATGGCGGGCAGCGCTTCCGGCACCAGCACCTTTCTGACGATCTGGAGGGGCGTCGCCCCCATGGCGCGCGCCGCCTCGACCAGCCCCTGGTCGACCTCGCGCACCGCGCCTTCGATCAACCGCGCGATGAAGGGCACGGATGCGACCGTCAGCGGCACGATCGCCGCCGTGGTGCCGATCGAGGTGCCGGCGATCAGCCGCGTGAACGGGATGATCGCGACCACGAGGATGATGAAGGGCGTCGAGCGCGTGGCGTTGACCAGCACGCCGAGCGCGGCGTTGAGGGCCGGCGCCGCGAAGAGCTCGCCGCGCTTGCTGGTGGCGAGGAAGACGCCGAGCGGCAGGCCGAGCAGTGTGCCGATGCCGGCGGCGACGGCGACCATGCTCAGCGTGTCGAGCGTCGCCTGCCCGATCAGGCGCAGGATTTCAGGAGACATGGCCGATCACCTCCGCCTTGAGACCGAGATTCCGGAGCGCGCCGAGCACGGCCTCGCTCTCCGGGATGCGCGACGGCACCGAGACGAGCAGGCTGCCGAAAGGCTTGCCGGCGATGGCGTCGATCCGCCCGGCCAGGATGTTGACGTCAACCCCGACCACCGAGCTCAGCCGGCTGATGACGGGGGCGGTGGCGTTCTCGCCGGTGAAGGTGATGCGCAGCACGATCTCGGAGCCGGGACGGGCCTCCGGCCGGATGCGATCCGCGAGATGGGCGGGAACCTCGACGCCGGTGACGGCCTCGACGAAGCGCGCCGTCGTCGGATGCTGCGGGTTGGTGAAGACGGCGAAGGTCTCGCCCTCCTCGACGATCCGGCCGCCCTCGATCACCGCGACGCGGTCGCAGATTTCCTTGATCACCGGGATCTCGTGGGTGATCAGCAGGATGGTGATGCCGAGCTCGCGATTGACCTGCCGCAGCAGCGCGAGGATCGATTGCGTCGTCTCGGGATCGAGCGCCGAGGTCGCCTCGTCGCAGAGCAGCAGCTTCGGGTCGGTCGCGAGCGCGCGGGCAATGCCGACGCGCTGCTTCTGCCCGCCGGAGAGCTCGGCCGGGTAGCGCCCGCTCTTGTCGGCGAGCCCGACCAGCGCCAGCAGCTTCTCGACCTTGCTGGCGATGGTCGCCTTCGGCGTGCCGGCGATCTCGAGCGGCAGGGCGACATTGTCGAACACCGTGCGCGAGGACAGCAGGTTGAAGTGCTGGAAGATCATGCCGATCTCGCGCCGGCGGCGACGCCATCCGGCCTCGTTCAGCGCGGTCACATCCTCGCCCTCGATCAGGATCCGGCCGGCGGTGGCGTGCTCCAGCCCGTTGACGAGCCGGATCAGTGTCGATTTGCCGGCGCCGGAGCGGCCGATGACGCCGACGATGGCGCCGGCCGGCACGGTGAGGTCGATGCCCGACAATGCGGCCACGGCCTGCTGCCGGCTGCGGCCGGCATAGGTCTTGCCGACCTGCTCGAAACGGATGATCGGATCGGGAACGGCAAAAGGCCGTGCGCCGATGCCCAGAGCATCGGGTTTGACGGGGGCGTTCATCATGTCCTCAGAAATGCGGATGGCAGGACCAGTGGCTGATGCCGAGCTGTTCCAGCGTCACGGCCTGCACCGAGCAACGCTGATCCTCATTGCCGGCCGGCCCCGTTTCCGGAACCGCCCGGCGGAACCAGGCACTGAGCGCCTGCCACAGGGAGAAGACAATCCGCATGGCCGTTACGACGCCAGGCGAAAGGCCGGCGTACCCCGGCGGGGCCCGGCCAGCATGCGCGCGGCCAGCTCCGCCGCGCCGGGGGTGGCGAAGCGGTGGCCGTCGAGGGCGCGGAAGGCGGCGCTCGCCGCGATGAAGGTGAAGAAGCGCTCATCGGCGCGCCGGTTGACGAGGCCGGCCTGCGTCTCGCCGACCTCGATGACATAGGCTTGCTGGGCCGGGCTGTGCCGGCCGGCGGATGGCAATGGAAGGGACATGGCTCTGCTCTCGGGCCGCGTTGCGGCGTTCAGGGTGACGATGGAACGAAGGGGCTTGAGGCGCCCGATGGTCTCAGCGTCGACAGCGGCAGAGCGGGGAACGGAAGCGCGGTCGGTTTCGGAGGTCGTTCGCGTCGGTCATGTCAGTCTCCTCGGTCTGGAGCCCACGACCCAGTCGTGGCGCTTTAGCGTTTGGTGACGCGGCGCAAGCTGCTGCTCAAATCTCCGCGGCTCCCGGCACGCCGGAAGCACCGCCAATCTGGTTCAGGAAGTCCTGTTTGTCAATCGCTCCGTTCTTTTAAAGAAACGAGCCGGCGGAGAATAATCTTCTCCGCGACGAGAGAGCGGGGGGCTTCGTGATAGGTGCGCTGCGGCAAGAGGTGGGCTTGACCACAGCCTCGAACGGGCGCCATGGATGCCGCATGCCGGCCCGTGCACGCCTTTTCCAACGGCTGCGCCGCTCCGTTCTCGGGGCGTGGTTCGCTGCCGCCTATGCGCTGACGGTGCTGGCGCTCGCTCTGGCGCCGACGCCTTCTGTCGCGTTCGGGCTGCCCGGCGGCGTTCTGCTCTGCTCGGGCGTGCCGGCGCCGGATGGCCGTTCGGAGATCCCCGCGACGCCGCTCGGCGATCTCGCCCATTGCAAGGGCTGTCCGCATAATCCCGTTCTCGGTGTCCCTCCCGTGCTCGCGGCGCTTCTCGTTGCGCGCCCGGGTGTCCGTCAGGCGCTTTCGCGGCAATGGGATGAGGGTCAGCTCTCCGTCGCCGCGACCGGCCTGCCGCCGTCGCGTGCGCCGCCTGCCATCTGAGCGGCACGTCTTTTCTTTTCGTGATTCCCTTTGATGCCGAAGTGCCGCCGAAAGCGCTGTCGCGCCGGCCGCCGTTCCGCAGGACCATTCCGATGAAGCTCTCGCTTTCCCTCGCCGCCGCCATGCTGGCGCTCTCGGCCGGTTTCGCCTCCGCCCATGACTTCAAGGTCGGGCCGCTCAAGATCGGCCATCCCTGGTCGCGTGCCACGCCGGCTGGCGCCAAGGTCGGCGGCGGCTACCTCACCCTCGAAAATACCGGGACGACCCCGGACCGGCTGGTCTCGATCGCGGTTCCCTTCGCCGCGCGCGCCGAAATGCACGAGATGGCGACCAAGGACGGCATCATGACCATGCGCCCGCTGGAGAACGGCATCGAGGTGCCGGCCGGCGGCAAGGTCGAGTTCAAGCCCGGCGGCTACCACATCATGTTCATGGAGCTGAAGCAGCCGCTGAAGCAGGGCGAGATGATGAAGGGTTCGCTGACCTTCGAGAAGGCCGGCACGGTCGATGTCGAGTTCAAGGTGGATTCGATCGCCGCCAAGGGCGGCGAGGGCGAGCACAAGGGGCACTGAGTCAAGCTTCAGGGGAGATGCCCGGGCTCGACCCGGGCATCTCCCCGACGAGAGTCTCGGGTCGCCGCGACGCGGCGCCCGAGAATGACGCTGTCGTCTCAGATCTTCGCGCGCGGGTCGTGCTTGGCGATCCGGGCCAGCAGATAGTCGACCTCGGCCTTCGCCGCTGCGCTCAAGGCGGAGCCCGGCTTGCGCTGGGCGTCATGGGCCAGGATGCCGCGCTTGGCCATCACATATTTGCGCACGGCCAGGCCGACGCCCTGCTGCTGCTCGTAGCGCATCAGCGGCAGATGCAGGTCGAAGATGTCATGCGCCGCATCGCGCTGGCCGGCCTTCTGCAGCCTGACCACGTCGATCAGCAATTCCGGGAAGGCATAGCCGGTATTGGCGCCATCGGCGCCGCGCTCCATCTCGAAATCGAGGAAGAGGCCGCCATTGCCGGTCACGATCGAGATCGGCCGCAGCGATCCCTCTTTCTGGAACTTGCGCAGCGTCGAGATCTTCTCCAGCCCAGGCCAGTCCTCGTGCTTCAGCATCACGCAGGAGGGATTGTCCATGACGATCTTGCGGATCACCGCCGGCGTCATCACCACCGAGAGCGTCAGCGGGTAATCCTGGATGACGAAGGGGATGTCGCTGCCGATCGCCTCGACGGCCTGCGCGTAATAGCCGGTGATCTGGTCGTCGGTGCGCAGAGAAGGCGGCGGGGCGATCATCACGCCGCCGGCGCCGAGATCCATCACCTGCCGGGCGAGCGAGCGCATTGCCGCGAAGCCCGGTGCCGAGACGCCGACGATGATCGGCTTAGCCCCCATCCTGGCGACGCAACGCTTGACCAGCTCGACCGATTCCTCCGGCTCGAGCTTGGGCGCTTCGCCCATGATGCCGAGCACGGTGACGCCGTCCGAGCCGATGTCGTGATAGAACTGGAACAGCCGGTCGGCCGAGGCCCAGTCGATGCTGCCATCCGGGTTGAACGGGGTCGGCGCGATCGGGAAGACGCCCGAGGCGTCGGAGGTCAGCGGCATGATGGTTCCTCGTCCTGCGCGTGTGATCAGACGATGCGGGTGCGGACGGTGCCGACGCCGGCGATCTCGCCTTCGAGCACGTCGCCCTTGGCGACCGCGGCCACACCCTCGGGCGTGCCGGTGAAGATCAGGTCGCCGGGCTTGAGCTCGACGAGGCCGGAGAGATAGGCGATCGTCTCCTCGACGTTCCAGATCTGCTTGGCGAGATCGGAGCTCTGGCGCACGACGCCATTGACGGTGAGCGCGATCTTGCCGGCGCTGGGATGGCCGGCCTGGCTTGCCGGCACGATCTCGCCGACCGGGCCGGACAGGTCGAAGCCCTTGCTCATGTCCCAGGGGCGCCCGGTCTTCTTCGCCGCGTTCTGCAGGTCGCGCCGCGTCATGTCGAGCCCGGCGGCGTAGCCGTAGACATGGGCGAGCGCCTCGGATTCGGGGATGTCCCTGCCGCCGGTGCCGATCGCGACGACGAGCTCCATCTCGTGGTGGAGATCCCCGGTCTTCGTCGGATAGGGCATGTCGGCGCCGTTGATCAGCAGCGCGTCGGCGGGCTTGGTGAAGAAGAACGGCTCCTCGCGGTCGGGGTCGCCGCCCATCTCGCGGGTGTGCTCGGCATAATTGCGCCCGACGCAGAAGACGCGGCGGACCGGGAAGGAGCCGCCGCCGGCAACCGGCACGGCGGTGATCGCCGGCGGGTCGATCACATAGTTGCTCATCGGATGTCTCCCTCTCGATTATCTCCGCGCCGTTCATGCGGGAGCGGCCGCGTTGCCGCAAGGGCTCCCGTTCCGGGAACGGGCCTGCGCGGGAGGCATTGCGCCTAAAGATCGAGGGGCTTTTCGCTCTCGCGGCAAGGTTTTGTGCACCGCGTCGTTGCAACCTCGGCGAAATGCCCCCTACAGTGTCGCGCCGGGTCGATCCGGCTGACGCGTATAGGAAGGGAACACACGTGAGCACGGGAACCGTCAAATGGTTCAACGAGACGAAGGGTTACGGCTTCATCACCCCTGATCAGGGCGGCGGCGACATCTTCGTTCATATCAGCGCTGTCGAGCGCTCGGGCCTGCGCGGTCTGAACGAGGGGCAGAAGATCAGCTATGATCTCGAGCCCGATCGCAAGACCGGCAAGAGCTCGGCGGTCAATCTGAAGGTAGCCTGAAGCGGCGGACCGGAAAGCGCAATCCGCTTTCCGGAGACATCCGGCGCTGAAACAACAGGATAGATCGCCAGTTTGCGCCTGATAAGGGCGCATGGCGATCTAGCGACCAACGACTACGGGAAGACGGGCGGCGGCGGCATCGTTTCCCAAGCCACGGCGAATCTCGATCGCACGGATTCGATTGCTAGGATTCCGGGCCTGTCCGTCGCCTATGGCGGCGGAACGAAGGGGAGGCGCCTCAGGAGCGCCCGGGCGCCGGATGGAAGAGCCGGCCCTTCTCGACGATCAGCACGATGCCGAGCGCGACCAGCCCGCACAGGAAGAAGCCGAGCGTGATCGGCACGACCGTGCCGTCGAAATGCTGGCCGATATAGAAGCCGAGCAGCGCGCCGACCACCGTGGTCACGAAACCCTGGACCGAGGAAGCCGTGCCGGCGACATGGCCGAGCGGATCCATGGCGAGTGCGCCGAAATTCGGGCCGATCAGGCCGAAGCAGAACATGGCGCCGCCCTGGAAGAGCGCGAACAGCAGCAGCGTCTCATGGCCCGAGAGCGCGACCAGCGCATGAGTTCCGGTGAAGAGGATGTAGCCGATCAGCGCGCCATGCGAGACGCGACGCATGCCGAGCCGCCCGACGATGCGCGAGTTCAGCAGCGAGGCAGCGGCCATGAACAGCGCGATCCCCGCGAAGACGATCGTGAAGAGGTGGGGCACGTTGAAGACGTCGACGAAGACCTGCTGCGCCGAGTTGATGAAGCCGAACAGCCCACCGAGCACGAAGGCCATGGCCAGCATGTAGCCGACGCCGATGCGGCTCGTGAGGGTGGTGCGGAAGGCGGCCGAGACATTGGCGACGTCGATCGGCTTGCGGTCCTCCGGGTGCTGCGTCTCGGGCAGCTTGAACATCACCCAGATCATCACCGCGGCGCCGAACGCCGTCAGGATGCCGAAGATCCAGCGCCAGGGCGCCACCAGCAGGATCGCCTGGCCGATCGAGGGGGCGAGAATCGGCACGGCCAGGAAGACGATCAGGGCCAGCGACATCACCCGCGCCATGTCGCGGCCGGAATAGCAGTCGCGCACGATCGAGACGGTGAGGACGCGCGTCGCGGCCGCCCCGATGCCCTGCACCACCCGGGCGATCATCATCGCCTCGAAGGAGCCGGACAGGGCCGCGCCGATGCTCGCCAGCACATAGACGCTGAGCCCGAACAACAGCACCGGCCGCCGTCCGTAGCGGTCGGAGATCGTGCCGTAGAAGATCTGCGAGACGCCGAAGCCGAGCAGATAGGCCGTGATGATCCATTGCCGCTGATTGGCCGCGGCGATGCCGAGCGCCTCGGCCATCTCCGGCAGGGCCGGCAGCATGGAATCGATCGCGAGCGCGTTCGTCGCCATCAGCGCGGCGGTCAGCCCTACGAAAGGATAAAAGCCCATGCCGTGGCGCGGCCGGACGATGGCTGTCATGTCGTTCATGGCGAAACTGCGAGGTAGGCGCGCAAAATGGCGCGCAAAGGCAAGCTGCCCAGCTTGCCTTCACCGTGTAAATCGGCCGGCAAGACGCGGCAACCCGCGATGTCGGCGGCGCGCCATGCGCTGGGCGCGAGGCCGGGCGTCATCCGGCCTTCTGCATCTGCGCCATCAGCTCGTCGTCGATCTGCTTGGCCCGCAGGGCCGCCGGCCGTGCGGCGAGCCGCGCGCCATAGGCTTCGAAGGCGGGGCGTTTCTCCATCGTGCCGAACTGCAACCCCCACAGGACCTGCGAGCCGACATAGACATCCGCCGCGCTGAAGCGGTCGCCAGCGATATATTCGCTTTGCGAGACCGCGTATTCGAGCGTGTCCATCGCATCGGCATAGGTGCCATAGCCGACCGATCTTGCCCGTTCGGGCGGAGCTTCCAGCCCGAAGGCCTTGTTGGTCACGGCAGCCTCGACCGGCCCGGCGGCGAAGAACATCCAGCGGTAATATGGTCCGCGCCGATGGTCGCCGGGCGCGGGCGCAAGCCCCGCCTGCGGGAAGGCGTCGGCGAGATAGGCGCAGATCGCGGCGCATTCGGTGACGACCGTCGCGCCGTGCACCAGGGCCGGCACCTTGCCCATCGGGTTGATCGCCTTGTAGGCGGCACCCTTCATCGGCCCGCCGAAGCCGACGATCTCGGCACGGTAGGGCTGGCCGAGCTCCTCCATCATCCAGCGCGCGATGCGGCCGCGCGACATCGGGTTGGTGTAGAGCACGAGTTCGTCGGACATGGGTTCAGCTCCTGAGAGATCGCGCGGCTTCTATCCTGCGATAGTGACACGCTCCTGTCAGGAGCGTGCCTGACGCGCCGGTGCCGAACTGTTAGTCTGCGCGCGAAGCAGGGCGGGAGCATGAACGAATCACAGCCAATACCCAGCGTCTCCGTCAGCGATGGATGGATGACGATCGACGGGCTGCCGCATCGGTATCAGCAGGGTGCGGCGCGCCGTTTCCGGCTCGATGCAGCGGCGCTGCGCGTCATCCGTGGCTATGCCAGCCGCGACGGGCGGCTCGAGGATGTGCAGCGGCTCGAGGCGGAGGCGCGGATCGTCGGGGGCGCGCTGCGCCGAGCCGGGCTGGATGGAGCGGCGGGCCGGCTGCGCCTGACGCTGCGACCGCTTGCGACCTCGAGCGAGGCGGCGCGGCTCCTGCTGCTGCTCGGCTATCGCGACGAGAACGGCGAGGCCGAGCCTTTCGCCGAGGGCTTTCTCGCGCCCTCCGTCTTCGAGGCCCTGAAAGCCGACATCTTGAGCGGCCTCGCGCAGGAGCTCTCGCTGGAGGCGACGACCAGCCTCTGGATTCGCGAGGAGGACCGCGACACCCCGGCGGGGCAGCCGGTCGACTGGTATCTGGGGCCGGCGGCGGATGGGCAGGGCAGCGCGCCCGCCCGTGGCTTCATCGAAAGCATCGAGTGGTGCCAGGCCGCCGCGGCCGAGGCGCCTCATCCGGCCGGATCGGAACCGATGGCTCCGCTCGATCACGCCGAGTCGGAGGACCACCATCTGGATGACAGCGCCGACCAGCTCCGCCGCATCAACTGGAGCCTCAAGCAGCTCCTGCTCGTTCTGGCCTTCATGCTGATCATCATCGCGATGAAATAGATCTCAGCGCTCGCGGCGCCGGATGCGGCGGATCATCTCGTTGAGCGCCAGCAGCACCAGCGCGAGGATGAAGGGCAGCAGGTAGTAGATCACCCGGAACAGCAAGAGCGCGCCCAGCACATATTCGAAGGGCAGCCGGTTGAGCGCGACGAGCATCGTCGCCTCGAACACGCCCAGCCCGCCCGGCGAATGGCTGGCGATGCCGATCAGGCAGCCGAAGATATAGGCGGCGAGGAAGGTCGGGTAGTCGAGATTGTAGCCGCCCGGCAGCAGCACGAAGAGCACGGCTGCGGCGGCGCAGACCTCGCTGGCGCCGAGCGCCATCTGGCCGAGCGTCGTGCCGAGGCCGGGCAGGTGCAGGTTCCAGCCCTTGACCCGCAGCGTCCGCTCATCGGTCGCGACCCAGACGAGATAGCCGAGGATGCCGGCCGAGATCAGCCCGCCCACCGCCTGGACGACAAGCGGCGAGGTGCGCGCCAGCATCGCGACCGAATCGGCCGAATAGAACAGGCTGACGCTGAGGATGGCGCCGAGGCCGAGCCAGAAGGTGAGCCCGGCGATCACGGTCAGGCTCGCGACTTCCGAGGCGCGCACGCCCTTGGGCGCATAGATCCAGTAGCGCACCGTGCCGCCGGTCACGATCGGGAAGCCGAGCGTGAAGGACACCGAGTAGCTGGTGAAGGAGGCCAGCGCGGTGGTTCGGTAGGGGATCGACAAGCCCAGCCGGCGCAGCGCCAGGGCGTCGTAGCCGGTGAGCAGCAGATAGCTCAGCGCCGTGAAACAGGCGGCGAGGCCGAGCTGGCGCGGGCTGGCGTTGGAGAAGGCCGCGGCGAGATCGCCCGGATTCATCTGGCCGATGATGTGCCAGAGAACCGCGAGCGAGGCGCCGAAGATCAGGATGCTCGCCAGCGGCCCGAGCCACCACCAGCGGCTGCGCCTGCGCAGGTGCATTCCTGGCTCATGCGGGCCGAAGGACATACGCTCTCTTGGTCGGTTGCGCGCCGCCGGCGGGGAAGGCGGCGCGGTTGCGGAAGCGAGGTCGCCGATGGCGTCCCGGCCCGAGACATAGCGCTTCGACGGCGATGCACAAGCCGTCGAAGCGAATGGAGCGCATGAGGCGGGCGCCGGCCCGCCCCATGCGTTGGGCCTCAGCCGCCGATATTGAAGGCGGCGAGCGCGGCCATGTTGACGATGTCGGAATCCTTGGCGCCGAGCGGCACGATCTGCACCGGCTTGTCGAGCCCGACGATCAGCGGGCCGATCACGGTCGCCCCGCCGAGCTCCTGCAGCAGCTTGGTCGAGATCGAGGCGGAGTGGAAGGCCGGCATCACCAGCACATTCGCCGGCCCGGAGAGGCGGCAGAACGGATACTGGCTCATGATCTCGCGGTTGAGCGCGACATCGGCGGCCATTTCGCCGTCATATTCGAAATCGACGCGCTGGCCGTCGAGGATCTTCACGGCCTCGCGCACCTTCTCGGAGCGTTCGCCGGCCGGATGGCCGAAGGTCGAGAAGGCGAGCATCGCGACCCGAGGCTCGTAGCCGAGCCGCCGGCCGACGCCGGCGGCCTCGATTGCGATCTCGGCCAGCTCCTGCGCCGTCGGCATCTCGGTGATCGCGGTGTCGGCGACGAGCACGGTGCGCTCGCGCGAGATCACCACCGAGACGCCGATCAGCCGATGGCCGGGTTTCTCGTCGATGACGCGGCGGACCTCGTCGAGCGCGATCGAATAGTTCCGGGTCACGCCCGTCACCATCGCATCGGCATCCCCGAGCGCCACCATCGCGGCGGCGAAATGGTTGCGGTCCTGATTGATCAGGCGCTGGCAGTCGCGGAAGAGATAGCCTTCGCGCTGCAGACGCTCGTAAAGATATTGCGCATAGGCCGAATTGCGGTGCGAGAGCCGCGCATTCTGGACCTCGATGCCCTTGCCTTCGAGATCGACGCCGAGGAAGGTCGCCGTCTCGTAGATGCGCTCGTCGCGGCCGACCAGGATGGCCTGGCCGAGCCCCTGATTGACGAAGGAGGCGGCGGCACGGATGACCTGCTCCTCCTCGCCCTCGGCGAAGACCACGCGTTTCGGATAGCGCCGGACACGCTCGAAGATGCCGTTCAGCGTGCCCGCGATCGGGTCGCGACGGGCCGAGAGCTGGGCCTTGTAGGCCTTGGTGTCGACGATCGGCTTGCCGGCGACGCCGGAATCCATCGCGGCCTTCGCGACCGCCATCGGCACGACATGGATCAGCCGCGGATCGAACGGCACCGGGATGATGTAATCCTTGCCGTAGCGCGGGCGGGTGCCCTGATAGGCGGCGGCGACCTCGTCGGGCACGTCCTCGCGGGCGAGCGCCGCCAGCGACTCGGCGGCGGCGATCTTCATCTCCATGTTGATGGTGGTGGCGCGCACGTCGAGCGCGCCCCGGAAGATGAAGGGGAAGCCCAGGACGTTGTTGACCTGGTTGGGATAGTCCGAGCGGCCCGTCGCCATGATCGCGTCGTCGCGGATGGCATGGACCTCCTCCGGCGTGATTTCCGGGTCGGGGTTGGCCATGGCGAAGATGATCGGGTTCGGTGCCATCGAGGCGACCATCTCCGGCGTCACCGCGCCCTTCTGCGACAGGCCGAAGAAGGCGTCCGCCCCCTCCATCGCCTGCGCCAGCGTGCGCCGGTCGGTGACGGCGGCATGGGCCGATTTCCACTGGTTCATGCCCTCGGTGCGGCCCTGGTAGATCACGCCCTTGGTGTCGCAGAGGATGACGTTGTCGGGCTTGAAGCCCATCGCCTTCAGGAGCTCGATGCAGGCGATGGCGGCAGCGCCCGCGCCGTTGATCACGAGCTTCGCCGAGGTGATGTCGCGCCCGGTCAGGTCGAGCGCGTTGATCAGGCCGGCGGCGGCGATGATCGCGGTGCCGTGCTGGTCGTCATGGAAGACCGGGATGTCCATCAATTCGCGCAGGCGCTGCTCGATGATGAAGCACTCGGGCGCCTTGATGTCCTCGAGATTGATGCCGCCGAAGGAGGGGCCGAGATAGCGCACCGCGTCGATGAACTTGTCTGGATCCTCGGTATCGACCTCGAGATCGATCGAGTCGACATCGGCGAAACGCTTGAACAGGACGGATTTGCCCTCCATCACCGGCTTCGAGGCGAGCGCCCCGAGATTGCCGAGGCCGAGGATGGCCGTGCCGTTCGAGATCACCGCGACGAGGTTCGAGCGGGTCGTGTAGTCATAGGCGCGCGACGGGTCTTCCGCGATCGCCAGCACCGGCACGGCCACACCCGGCGAATAGGCGAGCGAGAGGTCGCGCTGCGTCGCCATCGGCTTGGTGGGAACGATTTCGAGCTTGCCGGGCCGCCCTTGCGAGTGGAACAGCAGCGCCTCCTGGTCGGTGAAGGTCGGGCGTGAGCGCTTCGTCGGTCGGTCGGTCATGAAAGGCGTCTTTGTTCTTGAGCGTTTCCTCGGGGGCCGCGACCATAGGGCAGCGCGCGGCCGCACCACAAGCAGCGCCGTTCGACAATACCCATGCCGGAATGGATAAAATCGCGGAGGGGTCAGAGCCTGCTGCGGACGCGCCGCGCGAATTCGCCGACATAGCGGTCGAGCGCCTCGGTCTGCTCGTCGACCTTGCGCGCGGCGGCGGCGACCCGGATGGCGGCGTCGCCCGTGACGCGCGCCTCGGTTCCCACGGCGCCGATATTGGCGCTGACGGTGTTCGCGCTCGCGGCGACGGCCTGGGCGTCGGCCGCGATGCCGGTCGCGATGTCGGCCTGGCGATTGACCACGCTGGCGATGGCGCCGGAGGTTTCCTCGATCGTCGTCATCGTATCCTGGATATGGGCCACGGCCTCGAAGGTCGTGGCGGCGGCGTGGCGGATCTCGCCCAGCGTCGCGGCGATGTCGCGCGTCGCCTTCTGCGTCTGCTCGGCCAGCGTCTTCACCTCGCTTGCGACCACTGCGAAGCCGCGACCGGCCGCTCCGGCACGGGCCGCCTCGATCGTGGCGTTGAGCGCGAGCAGATTGGTGCGGGCCGCGATCTCCTCGATGAAGTCGAGCACGGCGCGGACCTTGTCGGCGGCTTCCGCGAGGCCGGCCACGTCCCGGCGCGTGCTGCGGACATAGCTGGCGGCGGCGCGCACCGTCTCGTCGGCATGGCCGGTCTGGCGGGTCAGTTCGCGGATCGAGGCCTCGATCTCCTCGGCCGCCCGCGCCACGCTGCCGACGCGCAGGGAGGCCGTGCCCGCCTCCTGCGTCACGCCGTCGGCGCGGTGGGTGGTCTTGTTGGCGCTGTCGACCATCTGGCCGGCGGCCTGATGCATGTCGTGGATCGCCTCGCTGACATCGCCCAGCGCCCTGCCGACCGTGCGTTCGAGGTCGCCGGCAAGCTCGTCGAGCGCGGTCCGGCGCAGCGCTTCGATCTCGTCGCGGCGCGTCACCAGCGTCTTCTCGGCGGTGACGTCGAGCAGGATGCCGTCCCAGACATAGGTTCCGTCGGGGAGTCGGCGGCGCGTCGATTCGCTGCGCAGCCAGACCGTGCCGCCATCGGGGGCGTGATAGCGCCCCTCGAAGCGCCAGACCCCGTCATCGGTCATGTCCTCGCGGCGCTGGCCGTCGAAGCGGGCGCGGTCCTCGGCGAACATCTTGCTGAGCCAGACCTCCGGATCGCGTTCGACCTCCTCTCGCGTGATGCCGAGGGCCTTGTCGATGGCAAAGGAGGCGAACTGATAGAACAGCCGGCCGTCCGGCTTCAGGATGCACTGGTAGAGCGTGCCGGGCGCGCGCCGGATCAGCGTCCGCAGCCGATAGGCGGTTTCGCGGCGATCATTGTCGTGGATGACGACGATGCCGGTGAGGATGATGCCGACCGTGCTGACCAGGATCATGGCCGGCACGGCCTCGCGCAGGAAGCGCTCTCCCGCCTCGCCCGGGATGAGGGGCACGGAGGCGAGCAGGCAGACGGCATCGAGCGAACATAGCAGGATCAGGTCGCGCGCCATCAGCGGGCGCCTGCGCCGTGCCAGCCAGATCGCGAAGGCGATGCCGATCAGCATGCGCATCACGATGCCGCTGATGCCGGTGGTGACGCCGACGCCGCCCGTCAGGTAGCGCGCGATGACGAGGGGCACTGCGGTCAGCACCGAGGCCCATGGGCCGCCGATCGGGCCTGCCAGAATGGCGAAGGTGTTGCGCGAATCGACCACCAGCCCTGGCTGGAGCGTGACCGGGTTGGCCATGCTGACGAGCGCGCCGCCCGCGAAGAGCAGGCCGACGACGCAGGAGCGCAGCCAGCTCCGCCCGGCGAACCAGGGAGCGATCACTGTCAGCACCAGCCCGGCGAACAGCAGGAAGAACAGGCTCTGGACGAGATTGATCAGCAAGCGGGCGGCCTTCCGCCGGAAACGATGGAGCCACCCTGCTTTCAATTGTTGAAAGCCGTCCTAACGGATGGCCTTGGCCGCGCATTTTGCTAGCTTGCGCGGCCCATGCGTCACAGCCCTCCCCGCGAAGCCACCCGTTCCGCCGCCCCGGCCGAGGCTGCGCCCGAGCGCGTCACGCCGATGATGGCGCAGTATGTCGAGATCAAGGCCGCGAATCCGGACTGCCTGCTGTTCTACCGGATGGGCGATTTCTACGAATTGTTCTTCCGGGACGCGGAAATCGCCTCGCGCACGCTCGGCATCGTCCTGACCAAGCGCGGCAAGCACCAGGGCGACGACATCCCGATGTGCGGCGTCCCCGTGGACCGCGCCGACGACTATCTCCAGCGGCTGATCGCCGCCGGCCATCGCGTCGCCGTCTGCGAGCAGACCGAGGATCCGGCCGAAGCCAGGAAGCGCGGCAACAAATCGGTGGTGAAGCGCGATGTCGTGCGCCTCGTCACGCCCGGCACCATCACCGAGGAGCGCCTGCTCGAGCCCGGTCGTGCCAGCCTGTTCGTCGCCGTGGCGCGCCGCAAGACCGGCGAGGCCGTCGCCCTCTACGGCGTCGCCGCCATCGACATCTCGACTGGCCGCTTCACCGTGATGGAGACGCCGCAGGAACGGCTTTCCATCGAGTTCTCGCGTCTGGAGCCGCGCGAGATCGTCTGCCCCGATGCGATCCATGACGATCCCGAGCTGAAGGAGTTCTGGCGCGAGATCGCAGTGCCGGTGACGCCGCTCGCCCGCGACGGGCTCGATGCGGCTTCCGCCGAGCGCCGCCTCAAGGAATTCTTCGGCGTCGCGACGCTCGATGCCTTCGGCAGCTTCAGCCGCGCCGAGATCGCGGCGGCGGGTGCGGCCTTGGCCTATGTCGAGCGCACCCAGCTCGGTGCCCGCCCGCCGCTCTCCGCCCCGGTGCGCGATTCGGGTTCCGCGACGATGCTGATCGACGCGGCGACCCGCGCCAATCTGGAGCTGACCCGCACTTTGAGCGGCGAGCGCCAGGGCAGCCTGCTCGCCGCGATCGACCGCACCGTGACGCCGGGCGGCGCCCGCCTGCTGGCCGAATGGCTCGCCGGGCCGCTGACGGAGCAGGGCGCGATCGCCGCGCGCCATGACGCCGTGGAGCTGGTGGTCGCGGATGGCGCGTTGCGTGAGGATCTGCGGCGGGCTTTGGAAAAGGTGCCGGATGTGGCGCGCGCGCTGGCGCGCCTCTCGCTCGACCGGGGCGGCCCGCGCGATCTGGCCGCGCTCGGGGCCGGCCTGACCGCGGCGCGCGACGTCGCAGCCCTGCTCCTTCGCCGCGGCGACCTGCCGGACGAACTCGCCCGCGCCATCCGGGCGCTCGGCGAGACCGACCCCGACCTGCCCCTGCGTCTGACCGAGGCGCTTGCCGAGGAGCTGCCGCTCAACCGCCGCGACGGCCGCTTCGTGCGCGAGGGCTACGATGCGGCGCTGGACGAATTGCGCCTGCTGCAGGTCGATTCGCGCAAGGTCATCGCCCAGCTCCAGGCGCGCTACGCCACCGAGACCGGCTGCCGCACCCTGCGCATCAAGCACAACGCCATGCTCGGCTATTTCGTCGAGGTGCCCCAGGCGATCGGCGAGGAGTTCCTGAAGGACCCCTGGCGCGCGACCTTCGTGCATCGCCAGACCATGTCGGACGCGATGCGCTTCTCCTCGGTCGAGCTCGGCGAGCTCGAGGCCAAGATCGCCTCCGCCGCCGACCGGGCGCTGAAGCTCGAGCTCGCCATCTTCGCCCGGCTGACCGAGGCGGTGCTGGCCCAGGCCGAGCCGGTCAAGGCGGCGGCGCTGGCGCTGGCGGCGCTCGACGTCGTCGCGGCGCTGGCCGATCTCGCCGCCCGCGAGGGCTGGAGCCGACCCATCGTCGATGCGGGCGCGGCCTTCTCCATCGAGCGCGGCCGCCATCCGGTCGTCGAAGCCGCGCTGAAGCGCGATGGAAAGCCCTTCGTCGCCAACGATACCGAATTGTCACCGCCCGGCACCGAGGCGACTGGCGGGCGCATCTGCCTGATCACCGGTCCGAACATGGCCGGTAAGTCGACCTTCCTGCGCCAGAACGCGCTGATCGCGGTTCTCGCGCAGATGGGCTCTTTCGTGCCGGCGGCAAAAGCCCATATCGGCATCGTCGACCGTCTGTTCTCGCGCGTCGGCGCCGCCGACGATCTGGCGCGTGGCCGTTCGACCTTCATGGTCGAGATGGTCGAGACCGCCGCGATCCTGAATCAGGCCGGCCCGCGCGCGCTCGTCATCCTCGACGAGATCGGGCGGGGAACCGCGACCTTCGACGGCCTCTCCATCGCCTGGGCGGCGATCGAGCATCTGCATGAGGTCAATCGCTGCCGCAGCCTGTTCGCGACGCATTATCACGAGCTGACGGCATTGGGAGACCGGCTCGACCGCGTCGCCAACGCGACCGTGCGCGTCACCGAATGGAAGGGCGAGGTCGTCTTCCTGCACGAGGTCGTGCCGGGCGCGGCCGATCGTTCCTACGGCATCCAGGTCGCCAAGCTCGCCGGCCTGCCGCCGGCGGTGGTCGAGCGTGCACGCGCCATTCTCGGCGAGCTGGAGAAGACCGAGCGCGAGAAGCCGGTCGCTTCGCTGGTCGACGATCTCCCGCTCTTCGCCGCGCCGCTCCGGCGCCCGACGGCCGTGGTCACGGAAGATCAGCCCGACGGCTTGCGCGACGAACTGGCCGGGATCGAGCCGGACGAGATGACCCCGCGCGAGGCGCTGGAAGCGCTCTATCGGCTGAAGGGGCTGGCCTGAAGCCTGCTCTATCCCAGCCGCTTGATGCTGGTGATCGCGCCGAAGCTCTTGTCGCGGATGCGGTCGCGCGCCTCGCGCAGCGGCTCGCGATGCACGTCCATCGTATGGCCATTGGCGTGCAGCAGCGTGTCGGGAGCGGTCAGCATGCCGACATGGCCCTTCCAGAAGACCAGGTCGCCGCGCTTCAGCCCGGACAGGCTCTCGTCGAAGGCGACGGCCGTGCCGAGCCCGGTTTCCTGCATGTCGGAATCGCGCGGCGCGGCGATGCCGGCGGCCGCGAGGGCGATCTGCGTCAGCCCGGAGCAGTCGAGCCCGAGGCTGGTCTTGCCGCCCCAGAGATAGGGCACGCCGAGGAAGCGCTCGGCGACCCCGGCGTAATCGGGCTTGAAGCGGTCGAGCGCGGCGAGATGCTTCAGGAAGACATGGCCGCCATCGCTGAGGACAGCGAAGTCGCCTGTTTCCCTGGCCACCGTGACCGCGGCGTTGAGCGAGAGCGCCGCGAGCGGCGGCAATTTGATCGAGGGGCCGGGATAGACGAAGGTCCTGAGCGCGCTGACGCGATGCGTCGGAGCCGGAGCATCGGCTCGCAGGCAATCATCCGGCAGATAGCCGACATAGCCATCGCCTGCGAGTTGAACCCAGGCCCAGCCCTCATAACGCTCATAGACCTGCACCAGCTCGCCCGCGAGCGCCTCGGTATCGAGGGCGGCGTCCGGTCGCGGTTCGCGCCGCAGCGGCGCGGAGGCTGCGACCACGCGCATCGGCTGCGGCTCGGCGAAGGCGGGTGCCTTGACCTGCCCGCGCAGATGGCTGGCGGCGAGATCGGGACGGAAGGCGGTGATGCGACGGTCGAGAATCACGGTCATGGCGGCAATCTAGAGCATGTCGGACGAGATCGTCATTGTGGGGAGCGCCGGCACCGAAGCGATCCAGGGCGGAGGAGGTCTCAACCCGCCCCGATCTCCTTCGCATGCTCGGTGACGAGGTCTCCCAGCCGCTCCACGGCCAGCGCCCCTGCGACGGTGCGCTGGATCACGACATTGCGCCGGTCCTCCTCGTCGCGCTTGCGGGTGAGCAGGCCGAGCTTGCCGAGCGTGTCGAGCGCGCGGGTGATGACCGGCTTGGTCACGCCGAGCTGCCTCGCCAGTCCCCTGACCGTATGTGGCGGCAATTCGAGATAGACCGTGAGCAGGATCGCGGTCTGGCGGGCCGAGAGATCGGCCTGCTCGTCTCGCACCAGATCGAGATGCACCTGCCGCCAGAGCCTGAGTGCCTGCGAGGGCCTGATCTCCAACGGCATGCGGACGGGGTTCCAGATCGTTACGGACCCGTATCATTATCCTGCAGGGGGAAAGGCGCAATCGGCTTCGCCGATCAGCCTTAACCGGCCGGGTAGAGTTGCTTCGCCAGCGCATAGCTCAATCGCGCCGCCTGGCATTCGCCGCCTTCCGGGCGGCCGGGTTTGGTTGTGGGGTTCCAGCCATAGATGTCGAAATGGGCGTAGGACTGCGTGCGTTCGACGAAGCGGTTGAGGAAGAGCGCCGCCGTGATGGAGCCGGCCATGCCGCCGCTCGAAACATGGTTCACATCGGCGATCTTGGAATCGAGCATGCGGTCATAGGGAGCCCAGAGCGGCAGTCGCCAGACCGGATCGTTCACCGCGAGGCCGATCCGCGCGATCTCGGCGGCGAGCCCTTCGTCATGCGTGTAGAAGGGCGGCAATTCCGGCCCCAGCGCCGTGCGGGCCGCGCCGGTCAGCGTGGCAAAGTCGATCAGCAGCTCCGGCGCCTCCTCGTCGGCGAGCGCCAGTGCATCGGCGAGGATCAGCCGCCCCTCCGCATCGGTGTTGCCGATCTCGACGGTGAGGCCCTTGCGGCTCGGCAGGATGTCGCCGGGGCGAAAGGCCGCGCCGGAGATCGCGTTTTCGACCGCCGGCACCAGCAATCGCAGGCGCACCGGCAGCTTCGCCAGCATGATCATCCGGGCGGCGGCGATCGCGGCCGCCGCGCCGCCCATATCCTTCTTCATCAACAGCATGGCGGCCGCGGGCTTGATGTCGAGCCCTCCGGTGTCGAAGGCGACGCCCTTGCCGACGAGCGTGACCTTCGGATGGGCCGGATCGCCCCAGACCAGATCGATGAGGCGCGGCGCCCGTGGCGAGGCCCGGCCGACCGCATGGATCATCGGCAGGTTCTCGGCGATCAACTCGTCGCCGGCGATGCTGGTGACGCTCGCGCCGCATTCGGCCGCGAGCACCTGGATCGCCGCCTCGATCTCGTCGGGGCCCATGTCGTTCGCCGGCGTGTTGACGAGGTCACGCGCCAGCATCGCCGATTCGGCGATCAGGCTGATCTCCGCCCCGTCCACGCCCGCGGGCAGGACGAGCCGGGCCTTCGCCGGCACCGGCTTGCGGTAGCGGTCGAAACGGTAGCCCTGCAGCAGCCAGCCGAGCGTGGCCAGGTCGGGATCGTCGATCTCTCCCGCGAGCGCATAGTCCCTCGCCGGCAATTGCGCCGCCAGCCGCGCGGGCGCGAAGGGATCGCGGTTGCGGCCCGGCCTGTCGAGGCCGAGCAGCACGGCGGCGAGCCGCCCTTGGGCATCCGGCAGGAAGCAATGCTGCCCCGCCCGCGCCGTGAAGCCCTGCGCCAGCGCGAAGCTCCCCTGCTCGGATGTCAGGCGTTCCTGAAGATCGGGCCAGCCCGGCGCGGAAACGGCATGAACGGGGATCGCGGCGGCGGCGGCGGAGGTCAGGAGGCTGTGCACGGGCGGGAACCGGTTTCGGAGCGGCGGGAGCGGCTGGTTAACAATGCATTAGGGTTAACGCTTTATCACCGGAGCGACCAGACGAACCCATCAGGACGTAAGTCCGCGAGGCTATCCGGCCCATGTCGCAAACACAGCCCGCTTCCCGCCCTCCGTTCCCGCGTCGCCGGCGTGCCGGTCTCGGTTTCGCCGTTGGCCTTGTGGCGCTGGCGCTCGCCGGCTGCCAGAGCCGCGGCGGCCCCGGCGACATCACCGGCTCGATCGGCCGCAGCCAGCCGGCGCAGCCGCGCACGGCCTCCGACTGGCAGGCCGAGCGCGATAGCTGGGCCAGGCGCTACGACGCCAATCCGAAGGACCGTGACGCGGCCTTCTACTATGCCCGTGCCTTGCGCGCCTCCGAACAACATGCCCAGGCTCTCGCCGTTCTCCAGAACGCGGTGCTCGTGCATCAGGACGATCGCGAACTGCTCGGGGCCTATGGCCGTTCGCTCGCCGACAATGGCCGGCTGCGCGAGGCCGACGAGGTGCTCTCCCGCGCGCATTCGCCGGAGCGGCCGGATTGGCGCATTCTCTCGGCCCAGGGCACCGTCGCCGACCAGCTCGGCGAGCACGACCGGGCGCAGCAGCTCTACCAGACCGCCTTGAAGCTCGTGCCGAACGAGCCGACGGTGATGTCCAATCTCGGCCTCTCGCTGGCGCTGTCGCGGAATCTGCCGGAGGCGGAGCGCGTCCTGCGCGAGGCGGCGGCTACGCCCGCGGCCGATGTGCGCGTCCGCCAGAATCTGGTCCTCGTCCTCGGGCTGCAGGGCCGCTTCGGCGAGGCGGAGACGCTCGCTCGCCAGGACCAGAGCCCGGCGGAAGCGGCGGCGGCCATCGCCTATCTCAAGCGCAGCGTCAGCCAGCAGAACAGCTGGGAGCTGCTGAAGGGAAAAGCCCGCGTGCAACCGGCGCCGAAGCCGCCCTTGGCGCGAGGGCCGGGCACGGCCAGCGCGCAGGATCAAGGCTGACCCGTCGAGGAGGACGCCGGCGATCGGCCGACTATGAGCGTGGCCCGATCAGCGTCAGCTAATGAAGACTGAACAAGGGTGATGAAGCCGCTGCCGCTCCGAGTTCGTTGGCGCTCGCCTGCAGCCAGGGGGCGATCTCGGCCATCCGTTCCCGGGTCATCCGGATCGTCGGGCCTGCTACGCTGATCGTTCCGACCGGATGCCCGACGCCGCGCTTGCGGATCGCGGTGGCCATGGCTGATGTGCCGACCTCGTAGGCCTCGGTCACGCAGGCGTAGCCGAGCCTGCGCGTCTGCTCGATCTGCTCGAGCAGCTGATCGATCGTGCGCGGCGCGTTGGGCCCCAGATCCGGTCGATGCAAGCCTTGTCTTTCGACCACCATCCGCAGCTGCGCATCGTCGAGGCTCGCGAGCCAGGCCTGCCCGTTCGCGGTGGCGGCAAGATAGACTTCGGTCTCGGTATGGGGGACGTAGAACAGTCCGCTTTGCGCGCTCTGGGATTTGGCGACCCAGGTCAGATGGTCGCTTTCGACGACCGCGAGCCTCACCAATTCCCCCGTTCGCTTGGCGAGGTCGTCGAGAATGGGCTGGACGAGGTCGGTGATGCCGCTGGTTCCGAGATAGGCGAGCCCCAGCGCCGCGAGCTTGACGCTGAGGCGCACCGCGCCATCGGGCGAGCGGAAGACGAAGCCGCCTTCGACGAGCCCCTGAACCGTCCGCTCGGCTGCGGCCTGTGGAATCTTCAGCAGTTGCGCCAGTTCGCGCGGGGCAAGGCCGTTCGGATACTGCGCCAATGTTTCAAGCATGCCGAGAGCCCGGATTCGACTGGACATGTCAGTGCGCCGTCCCGGGGAACAAGGGCAGTTCCTCGCTGGCCTTGGCGATCGCCTCCGCCGTTTCGCGCAGCGGCGGCAGGATGCGATCCATCGCTTCGCTCGTCATGCGGATGACGGGGCCGGCAACGCTGATCGTGCCGATCGGGCGTTTCGAGCGCTCGCTGAAAGCCGCGACGGCGATGGCCGCGGTTCCTGGCTCGTAGGTTTCGAAGATCTTGGCGTAGCCCAGTTCCCGCGCGGTCTCGACGAAGCCCAGCAGCTCGCGCATCGTCCGCGGCGCGTTGGGGCCGTATCCCTCGCGCTTCAGGCCCTGCCGGGCCGCCAATTGCAGCGCCTCGTCCTCGTCCAGGCAGGACAACCAGGCATGGCCGTTCGAGGTCGCGGCGAGATAGACCTCGGCGCCTTCATCGGGGTTGTAGAGCAGCCCGCGCCGCGCACCTTGCGCCTTCGCGACGCGGATCAGTTTCTCGTCGTGGATCACGGCCAGCGTCACCAGCTCGCCGGTCTTGTCGGCGAGTTGGTCGAGAAGCGGCTGGATCCGGGTGGTCACCCCGGCGGAAGCCAGGTGGCTGAAGCCGAGCGCGACGATCTTGGCCGTCAGCCGATAGGCCCCGCCCTCGAACTCCTGGCGGACATAGCCTTCGTCCTTGAGATCGGCGAGCAGCCTATGCGTCGCACTGCGGGGGATCGCCAATGCGTCGGCGATCGCCATCAACGGCAGGCCGCCGGCGTGGCGCGACAGCATCTCGATTATCGCGATCGCCCGATCCATGGCGCCTCCATTCCAATTGGAAGCTTATTCAAATTGGAACGCAGTGTCACTTCTCTTGACCGCAGTGGAACTATGATATTTATGGAACCAGTTCCACTTTATCGAACGGGCCCGATCCGTGGCGGTAGCCTCCTTCGTCAACGACAAGCGCGATGCTCCAGCCGTGGAGTCGATCACCGGTCGCACGCGCCTCTTCGCCGTGCTCGGCGACCCGGTGGCGCAGGTCATGGCGCCGGCCATGATGAACCGGCTCTTCCGCGAGCGGGGCGTGGATGCCGCACTGATTCCGGTGGAGGTGTCGCCCGGCGATCTGGCTGCCGTCGTCGAAGGCCTGAAGCGGATCGGCAATCTCGACGGCTTCCTCGTCACGGTGCCGCACAAGCTCGCGGTCTGCCGTCACGCGGATCGGCTCAGCGAGGCCGCGCGGCTGGCGGGGTCCGTCAATGCGATGCGGCGCGAGGCAGACGGCAGTTGGTCTGGCGACAATTTCGACGGTGCGGGCTTTGTGCGGGGTCTTCTCGGCGCCGGCCACGCCATCGCGGGCAAGCGCCTCACCCTCGTCGGCGCGGGAGGGGCGGGCGTCGCGATCGCCGCCGCGGTCCTGCAGGCGGGGGCATCGGCAGTGTCGGTCGTCGATATCGATCCGGCGCGGGCAGAAGCGCTCGCAGGCCGTCTTGGCGAGCGCTGGCCGGGTCTTGCGCGGGCCGCAAGCTCCCCCGATCCGGCGAGCGACGTGGTGGTGAACGCCACGCCGCAGGGTTTGCGCGAGGATGATCCGCTGCCCTTCGCGCTGGATGGCCTGTGCGCCGAAGCCATCGTCGCCGACATCATCATGAAGCCGGCGCAGACGCGGCTGCTGCGCGAGGCTGCTGCGCGCGGCCTGCGAACGCATCCCGGACTTCCGATGCTGAACGAGCAGATTCCCCTCTACCGGGAGTTCTTCCGCATCCCCTGAGACACCGACCCCGGCGAAAGACCGGGGCGCCTGGAGGAAACCTTGACGTATCAGTTCGATTTCTCGGTCCTGCTTCCCTATTGGGAGCAGCTGCTGCGCGGCTGCTGGCTGACGATCCTGCTCTCGGCGATCTCGATCTCGGCCGGGCTCACGATCGGCATCCTGACGGCGCTTGCCAAGCGAAGCCGGTTCACGACGGCACGGATCGCGGCCGGCACCTATGTCGAGATCATCCGGAACACGCCGTTCCTGGTGCAGGTCTTCTTCATCTTCTTCGGCCTGCCGGCGCTCGGCATCAGCTTCCAGCCCTGGAGCGCCGCCATCCTGGCGCTGAGCCTCAACTGCGGGGCCTTCTCGGCGGAGGTCATCCGCGGCGGCATCGACGCGATCGCGCGCGGCCAGTACGAGGCCGGCACGGCGCTCGGCCTCAAGCCGCTGCAGATCTTCCGCCACATCGTCCTGAAGCCGGCGCTGCGGATCATCTTCCCGGCTCTGTCCGGCCAGTTCGTGCTGACGCTGCTGACGACCAGCATCGTCTCCTCGATCTCGGCGGAGGAGCTGACCTCGATCGCCCAGTCGATCGATACGCTGACCTTCCGCAGCTTCGAGATCTACATCGTCGCGACGATCCTCTACCTGACGATGTCGTTCGGCTTCGCGACTTTGTTCAAGCTGATCGACCGCGTCTATTTCTCCTATCCGGTGAAGTGAGGGCGCCATGATCAGGCAATTCGGTCTGCCGGAAGCGCTTGCCATCCTCTCGGGTGTGCAGGCGACGATCCTTCTCTCCCTGATCGCCTTCGTCGGCGGCGGTGTCGTCGGGCTCGCGGTCGCGCTGATGCGGACCTCGGAACGGACATGGCTGCAGCGCTGCGCCGGCTTCTACATCGACTTCTTCCAGGGCACGCCGCTGCTGATGCAGCTCTTCCTCGTGTTCTACGGGTTGCCGGTGCTCGGCTACAAGGTGAACCCCTGGATCGCCGTCGCCATCGGCTTCACGCTGCATGCCAGCGCCTTTCTCGGAGAGATCTGGCGCGGCAGCATCCAGGCCGTGCCGCGCGGGCAGACCGAGGCCGCCTATGCTCTGGGCCTGAGCTATGCCTCCCGCATGCGCAACGTCGTGCTGCCGCAGGCGATGCGGATCTCCGTCGCGCCGACCGTCGGCTTCATGGTGCAGCTCATCAAGGGCACTTCGCTCGCCGCGATCATCGGCTTCGTCGAATTGTCCCGCGCCGCCCAGATCATCGCCAGTGCGACCTACAAGCCGCTGCTCGCCTATGGCTGCGCGGCGATCGTCTACTTCGTCCTCTGCTTCCCGCTTTCACGCCTGAGCATGCGCCTCGAGAAGCGCTTCGCCGTGAAGACCTGACGACCCCTGAAAACAACATCAACCGGAGGAAACACCCATGAACTGGATTCAGACGTTCCGGCGTACGGCGCTGGCTTCGGCCATCGTGCTGGCAGCCGCATCCGCGATGGCCGGAGCCGCTGCGGCGCAGACGGTGGAGTCGATCAAGAAGGGCGGCGTGCTCAAGATCGGCTCGCAGGTCTCCCAGGTGCCCTGGGGCTTCAGTGATGCTTCCGGCAAGCTGACGGGCTTCGACATCGAGCTCGGCGAGATGCTGGCGAAGGATCTCGGCGTGAAGGCCGAGGTCACGCCGGTCACGTCGAGCAACCGCGTCGCCGCGCTGCTGACCGGCCAGGTCGACGTGCTGGCGGCGGTGATGGGCATCTTCGCCGACCGGCAGAAGGTCGTGCTGTTCTCGCGGCCCTACACCACCAACGACACGATCTATATCGGCAAGGCCTCGGCCAACATCAAAGGCTGGAACGACCTGAAGGGCGTCCGGGTCGGCGTTCCGCGCGGCACGCCGCAGGACATCGCCATCACCAAGGCGGCGCCGGCGGGTGCCACCATCCAGCGCTTCGACGATGACGCCGCGACCGTGCAGGCGCTGATCGCGGGACAGGTCGACATGATCGGCGGCGCCGCGACTCAGGTTCCGAACATCGCCCAGGTGGCCGGTCCCGGCAAGTTCGAGCAGAAGTTCATCGTGGCGCGCGCCTATAACGCCTTCGCGGTGCGGCCCGGCTCGCGCGAATGGGCCGATTATCTCAGCGATTTCGTCGCCCGCAAGCTGGCGAGCGGCGAGTTGCCGGCGCTCTACAAGAAGTGGATCGGTGGTGAGCTCGCCGAGATGCCGAAGACGGGCGAGGGCGAAGCCGCGCTCCCGGTTTCGATGGTGCAGTGACCGCGCGCGGGCGGCCTCCCCGCCGCCCGCCACTCTCCGGAATGAGCAAGACCATGTCAGTCAATCCCGATCAACGAAGCCGCGCGAGCGCATCCGCCGACGCCCCGATCATCGAGATCGCGGGCCTGCGGAAATGGTTCGGCACCTTCCAGGTCCTGCAGGACATCGCGCTGACCGTTGCGCGCGGTGAGCGGATCGTCATCTGCGGGCCGTCGGGCTCCGGCAAATCGACGCTGATCCGCTGCGTCAACAGCCTCGAGCGCTATCAGGAAGGACGCCTCGTCGTCGACGGATACGATCTCGGCGCCGGGCAGAAGAACATCGACACCGTGCGCGCCGAAGTCGGCATGGTGTTCCAGCAGTTCAACCTCTTTCCCCATCTGACGGTGATGGAGAACTGCATGCTGGCGCCGATGAAGGTGCGCGGCACGCGGAAGAAGGAGGCGCAGGAGCTGGCGATGCGCTTTCTCACCCGCGTGCGGATCGCCGATCAGGCGCTGAAATATCCGGCGCAGCTTTCCGGCGGCCAGCAGCAGCGCGTCGCGATTGCCCGCGCGCTCTGCATGACGCCGAAGATCATGCTGTTCGACGAGCCGACCTCGGCGCTTGACCCCGAGATGGTCAAGGAGGTGCTCGACACCATGGTCGGCCTCGCCGAGGACGGCATGACGATGCTCTGCGTCACCCATGAGATGGGCTTCGCCCGCAAGGTCGCCGACCGCGTGATCTTCATGGATGCCGGACAGATCGTCGAGATGGGCAAGCCTGAGCCCTTCTTCGCGAACCCGCAGAATCCCCGGACGCAGGCCTTCCTCGGGCAGCTCCTGCACTGACGCATCGCAAGCCGCGCGGGCAGCGCCCATCGCCGCAGACGTTTTCCAAAGGGACCCATCATGCTTCCGGGCAAGTTCTACGAAGAGATCCAGATCGGCGACGAACGCCTGACGCCGCGTGTCACCGTCACCGAGGGCCATGTCCTGGCCTATGCCGGCGTCGCCGGCGACTTCTCGCCGATCCATATGGACGAGGTTTATGCCCAGTCGACGGTGTTCGGTGGGCGCATCGCCCATGGGCTGATGGGGTTGTCGTTGACCGACGGCATGAAGGTGCAGTCCGGCTTCTTCCATGACGGCATCGCGCTCGGCTGGAGCTGGAACTTCAAGAAGCCGATCCGGATCGGCGACACCTTGCAGGTGAAGTTCCGCGTCGCCGATATGCGCATTCCGAAGAGCCGCAGCGACATGGGCATCCTGACCATCGCCATCGCGCTCCTCAACCAGCATGGCGAGGTGGTGCAGGAGGGCGAGCACCGGCTGATGGTGCCGCGCAAGCCGGACGCAGGCCAGGCGGAGGCCAACTGATGGCCCGCAACAAGTTCATGAGCGCCGATCAGGCCGTCGGGCTGATCAAGGATGGCGACACCGTCGCGCTGGTCGGCGGCGGCGGCGGCCTGATGGAGGCGACGCATACCTTCCGCGCGGTCTCGCGCCGCTTTCTCTCGACCGGCTATCCGCGCAACCTCACGGTGCTTCATGCGCTCGGGATCGGCGACAAGAAGACGGAAGGGATGAACCACTTCGCCCATGAAGGGCTGGTGAAGCGCGTCATCGGCGGCCACTGGGTCTGGTCGCCGAAGATGCAGGAGATGGCGCGCGACGAGAAGATCGAGGCCTATGTCCTGCCCAGCGGCTGCGTGATGCAGCTCTATCGCGAGATCGGCGGGCAGCGGCCGGGGCTATTCACGCATGTCGGCCTGGGAACATTCGTCGATCCGCGCCACCAGGGCGGCAAGATGAACGCCTCCGCCAAGGAGGATCTGGTCGAGGTGGTCAATCTCGGCGGGCAGGAGCTGCTCTGGTACAAGTCCTTCCCGATCAATGTCGCGATCATCCGCGGCTCCTTCGGCGATGCCGACGGCAATATCAGCCTCGATCAGGAGGCGGCGAATGTCGATGTCTATGCGGCTGCCCTCGCGGCGCATAATTCCGGTGGCATCGTCATCGCGCAGGTCCGCACGGCCGTCGACGTCAACTCGCTGCCGGCGCGGTCGGTCCGGGTTCCCGGCGCCATCGTCGACGCGGTGGTGGTCGATCCCGACCAGCGCATGAGCTACGATTTGCCCTATGATCCGCTGATCTCCGGCGAGCGCCGCGGGCCCACCCCGCTCGATCCGCCGGAGCCGCTCAACATTCGTTCGCTGATCGCCCGGCGCGCCTACCAGGAATTGACCGAGGGCGACGTCATCAATTTCGGTGTCGGCATCGGCGAGGGCGTCGCCAAGATGGTCGCCGAGCGCGGCGAGGTCGGGCGCTATTACCAGACCATCGAGCACGGCACCTATGGCGGCTCGCTGCTCGTGGGCCTGCTCTTCGGCTTCGCGCGCAGCGCCTCGGCCATGATCGACGGCCCCTCGCAGTTCGACTTCTATGCCGGCGGCGGCCTCGACACCGCCTTCCTCGGCTTCGGCGAGCTCGACGAGGCGGGCGACGTCAACGTCTCCAAGCTCGGCGGCCTGACCGTCGGGCCCGGCGGCTTCATGGACATCGCCCAGAACGCGAAGAAGGTCGTGTTCTGCGGAACCTTCGATACCAAGGGCAGCAAGCTTCAGCTCGGCGACGGCAAGCTGACGATCGCACAGCACGGCCATGTGCGAAAGCTTGTCGGCAAGGTCGAGCAGATCACCTATTCCGGCAAACAGGCGCTGAAGCGCGGCCACAAGGCGGTGTTCGTGACGGAGCGGGCTGTTTTCAACCTCGAAAACGAGGGGCTCGTCCTGAGCGAAGTCGCGCCCGGCGTCGATATCCGCCGCGACATCCTCGAGCGGATGGACTTCATGCCGCTCATTCCCCGCGATCCGCAGCTCATGGACAGCGCGATCTTCACCGACTGAACCGGCCTTCGATCCGTTCCGAGGACATCATGGACTATCGCAATCTCGGCCGCAGCGGCCTCAAAGTATCGCGCATCGCCCTGGGCTGCATGAGCTATGGCGACCCAACCCGCGGCAATCACAGCTGGGTGATGGGTGAGGAGGAGGGGCGCCCCTTCATCCGCAAGGCGCTGGAAGCCGGCATCAACTTCTTCGACACGGCGAATGTCTATTCGGACGGCGCCAGCGAGGAGGTGCTCGGCCGCGCCATCCGCGACTTCACGACGCGCGAGGCCGTCGTCATCGCCACCAAGGTCTATGGCCGGATGCGTCCCGACGCGAACGGCCAGGGCCTTTCGCGCAAGGCGATCTTCTCCGAGATCGACGCCAGCCTGAAGCGCCTCGGCACCGACTATGTCGATCTCTACCAGATCCATCGCTGGGACTACGAGACACCGATCGAGGAGACGCTGGAGGCGTTGAGCGACGTCGTGAAGGCGGGCAAGGCGCGCTATCTCGGCGCGTCCTCCATGCATGCCTGGCAATTCATGAAGGCGCTGGGCTTGCAGCGCCAGCATGGCTGGGCGCCGTTCGTTTCGATGCAGAACCATCTGAACCTCCTCTACCGCGAGGAGGAGCGCGAGATGCTGCCGCTCTGCCGTTCCGAGGGCATCGGCGTGGTTCCTTGGTCGCCGCTGGCGCGCGGCCGGCTGACGCGGCCCTGGCAGGACGAGCCGGCGACGGCGCGTGCCGCGGCCGATGAGGTCGGCAAGGGCTTTTACGACAAGTCAAAGAGCGCCGACCGCGCCGTGGTCGACCGTGTGGGGGACATCGCAGAACAGCGCGGGGTTCCGCGCGCCCAGATCGCGCTGGCCTGGCTGCTGCACAAGAACGGCGTCACGGCGCCTCTGATCGGTGCCACCAAGATGGCGCAGCTCGATGATGCGCTGGCGGCGCTGCCTTTGAGGCTCTCCGAGACGGAGATCGCCGCCCTGGAGGAGCCCTATGTCGCCCATGAGCTTTCGGGTTTCGCTTAGGTCAGGGACCGTGCCTTCGGTCACGCGATCATAAAAGCGACCTCCGCGAGGCGGGTATGCCAATCGCGGTCGTCCAACGCCTCGGCGGGCCTCAAGCCGGCGCGATGACCACGGCCTCGCAGGAGCCCGTGGACGCAGCCGGCCGATGCTCGACGCCATGCGGAATCACGATGAATTCGCCCTCGCCTACGGTTTCCTCGCGATCGCGAAACTCCATGAGCAGGGTGCCCCTGTGCACGAAGACGAGCTTGTCGTCGTTCAGCTCGAAGCGCCAGGCAGAGGGGGACTCGATGCGGACGAGCTTGATCGCCATTCCGTTGATGCGGCCGGGGACGACGGCCTCGCCGGAGGTCGGCAACCCCGCGAAGGAGGCGGCGAGGTTGTTCTTGCTGAACGGCGAGAGATGGTTGTTCAGCCGCGCGACGTCGCGGATGATGGCGGAGAGCTGGTCGGGCACGCTCTTGCTGCCGGCGGGGTACTTGCCGTCAAGAGCGGCAGTGCCGATGGTGAAGCCGGCTGCACCAGCCTCCTTCACGATGGCGATGCGCTCGGGCGTGTCGATCGACCCGGCGATGTAGACCGGCTTCGAGACCGCCTTACAGACCGCCATCATCAGGGCTGGAACGTCGCCCTTGGAGCGATAGGCGAGGAGATCGAGCCCATGCACGCCGTCGCGCGCGGCGAGCGACCTCGCGCTGTCGACGATCTCCTCGATGCTGCCTTCCAGCACGCTTGGGTGGCCGACGATGCGCCCAGGGAAGGGGCAGTATTGGATCGACGAGCCTGCAATGATCGGCAGCACATCCTCGGCGTGGGTGCCGCCGAGCAGCATGTCGACACCGATGTCGAGGGCGGCCCTGGCCGATGCGGTCTCGCTGTCGCGGTCGAGCGAGACGACCTCGAGATAGGAGGTCGCTCCCCCCGCCTTGATCGCAGCGTTCAGTGCCTTGAGCTGCGAGATCGGGAGACCGATATCCTTGAAGCCGATATGGCGGACGCCGAGGCTGAGCGCAATCTGCAGCTGCTGCGCGGCGTCCTCGACCGTGCGGTCGTTGCGCGTCAGCATGAAGATGAAGCGAAGTCCCATGACGCTGCCTTTCAGATGCGGCTGTTCGTGGCCCCGCATGGCAAGAGGCCTTCGTCTCCATCGAGCCAATATTTGTGGAGTGGCCTCATGAGATTGCCGATTTGACCGCTGCCTGTGTGCGATAATCCAGCCCGAGTCGACGGAAGATCTGCAAACCGAGCCCGACCAGTGTCGAAAAAGCAGATCTGCTTTTGCCGATGTCCCGGCCGACCGGAGGCGGCGGCATAGTCCGTGCGGTCGATGCTGTGTCCGGTTGCAAGCTTACGAGCGATCCGCATCGAGGATCAATCGCTTCCGCTCAACACCGACACCCCATGTTCGCCGTCCGATTGGGAAAACCGGTCGGCGATATCTGCCATACCGGTGGTGGCGAAGTCGCACGGTACCTGGCGCGGCATGGCGGACCGGCAGGCCCGCCAGCGTGCCGAGGGCGGCTGGATCCGCGGGAAGCAGGACGATGGGGGCCACTGACGACGTGGACCTCGGATCGAAGCGGATTGAGGCCCGATTGCGGTCCGTCGAGCGCGGTTTCTGCGGCGCCTACTGCACGCCGTTGGTCGTCTTCGCATGGCCCTCAAGCTGGGAGCCGGCTGCGTTCAGGATCCGGCGCGCCAGCGTTTCGTCGTTGACCGTCCTCGACAGCAGGACCGCACCGACCATCATCGACAGTTTTGCCAGAAGCGCATCGCTGTTCTCCTCACCGGACAGGCTTGCGATCATGTCGAGGTTCGCGCGGATGCCGGCTTCGAACTCGGCCTTCACCTCCGGGCCCTGCCGGGCCGCGTCGGATGCGAGCGCGACGAACGCGCATCCTTCGGCGCGCTCCGCGACGTGCTCCGGGCTGAGGTAGAACTCCGCCACGGCCGAGAGCGGGTCGTCCGGGCGAGAGGCGGCTGCGGACGACCAGCGCTCGGCCGAACTGGCGATCGCTCGCCGCGATGCCAGCGCTGTCAATTCATCCTTCGAGGCGAACTGCTTGTAGAAGCCGCCCTGCGTCAGGCCGGCTCCGGCCATCAGGTCCTTGAGGCCAATGCCGTCGAAGCCGTGCTCGCGAAAGAGCCGGCTCGCCGTCTCGATCACCCGCTCCCTGTTCTGTGCCGCTTGCTCTCGGGAGACCCGCATGCCGTGCTCCAAAAAATTAGATTGCGTTCACACTCTATAACCGTCATAGATGTCGGACGCAATCTATTTGGTAAGCATCATGACAAGGAAATCCCGGTTCGCCCTGCTCGCAGTCGGGGGCATCGTGGTCGCCGCCGGGATCGGGGGCGCCGTTATGCTGATCGGGCACAAAGCCGCTCCTTTGGCGGCTGTCGACTCCCGGCAGGAACCGCCGATCGTGCGCGTGTCGACGGCAAGCCCGGTCACAGGCGCCGACCGGCGCTTTACGGGCGTCATTGCGGCACGCGTCCAGAGCAATCTCGGCTTTCGCGTCCCGGGCAAGGTCGTCGAACGGCTGGTCAATATCGGCCAGTCCGTGAAGGCGGGACAGCCGCTTCTGCGGGTTGACGAGACCGATCTGCGGTTGGCGCTCACCGCCAAGCGCAACGCGGCCATCGCCGCCCGGGCCGTGCTGACGCAGGCGACGGCCGACGAGGCGCGCTACGCGGTGCTCGTGAAGAACGGGTTCGCCGCCAGCCCCCAGCGCTACGAGCAGGCGAAGGCCGCGCTCGACACCGCCAAGGCCCAGGCCGCCGCGGCAGAAGCCGAGGCGAATGTCGCGGAAAACGAACTCAACTATGCCGTGCTGGTCGCCGACGCGGACGGGATCATCGTCGAGACCCTGGCGGAGCCCGGGCAGGTCGTCGCGGCAGGGCAGGTGGTCGCCCGGCTCGCGCAGACGGGCCCGCGAGAGGCGTTGGTGGTCCTGCCCGAAACGGTCAGGCCCCCGATCGGCTCCGCCGCGCAGGCGACGCTCTACGGCGTCGCGGGGCGCAGCTTCCGCGCCACTCTGCGCCAGCTATCCGACTCGGCCGATCCGCAGACCCGGACCTATGAGGCTCGCTATGTCCTCGAAAGCGAGGCTGCGCTGGCGCCTTTGGGCGCAACCGTTACGGTCCGCTTGTCCGATATGGCGACTGACGCCGAGACGGAGATTCCGCTCGGAGCAGTTCTCGACGACGGCCAGAAGACCGGCGTCTGGCTTCTCGACGATGCGGGCTCCGCCGTGACGTTCCAACCCGTGCGTCTCGTTCGCGTCACAAGCGAGACGGCGGTCGTCTCGGGGCTGCAGGCCGGCCGCCAGATCGTGTCGCTCGGGGCGCATCTCCTGCGCGAAGGCCAGCCGGTCCGGACTTCCTCGAACGTCAAGGCGGCCTCGCGATGAGCTTCAATCTCTCGGCCATCGCGGTCCGCGAACGCGCCGTCACCCTCTTCACGATCCTCCTGCTCGTCGCGGCTGGCGCCTACGCCTTCGTCAAGCTCGGGCGTGCCGAGGATCCGAGCTTCACCATCAAGACGCTGACGGTCACCTCCGTCTGGCCTGGCGCGACGGCCCGCGAGATGCAGGACCTCGTCGCCGAGCCGCTGGAGAAGCGGCTGCAGGAGCTCGCCTGGTACGACCGCGTCGAGACGACGACACGACCGGGCTATGCCTACCTCACGGTCAACCTGAAGGACGCCACGCCGCCTTCCAAGGTGCAGGAGGAGTTCTATCAGGCGAGGAAGAAGCTCGCCGACGAGGCGCGCAACCTACCGCCCGGCGTGCTCGGTCCCTTCGTCAATGACGAGTATTCCGACGTCAGCTTCGCGCTCTATGCGCTGAAGGCGCAGGGTCTGCCCATGCGGGAGCTGGCGCGGCAAGCCGAAACCATTCGGCAGGATCTCCTGCACGTTCCCGGCGTCAAGAAGGTCAACATCCTTGGCGAGCGCCCCCAGCAGATCTTCGTCGAGTTTTCCTATGCGAAGCTCGCGACGCTGGGCGTTTCCGCCCAGGACATCGTCACCGCCCTGCAGCGTCAGAATACGGTCACGGCGGCGGGCTCGGTCGACACCAAGGGCCCGCGCGTCTTCATCCGGGTCGACGGCGCCTATGAGGGCGTCCAGGCCATCGCCGACACGCCGATCGTCGCCGGAGGCCGGACCCTCAAGCTGTCCGACATCGCGGATGTCCGCCGCGGCTACGAGGACCCGCCGAGCTTCATCATCCGGCATCAGGGCGAGCCCAGTCTCATGCTCGCCGCAGTGATGCAGGACGGCTGGAACGGGCTGACGCTCGGGAAGGATCTCGAGAGCAAGACCGCCGCGATCGGCCGGACATTACCGCTCGGCATGTCGCTCGAAAAGGTAACGGACCAGGCGGTCAACATCGCCGCGTCCGTCGACGAGTTCATGATGAAGTTCGCGATGGCGCTCGGCGTCGTGCTGCTGGTCAGCCTGCTCAGCCTCGGCTGGCGCGTCGGGATCGTGGTTGCCGCGGCGATCCCCATCACGCTCGCGGCCGTCTTCTTCATCATGCTGGAGACCGGCCGGTTCTTCGACCGCATCACGCTCGGCGCGCTGATCCTGGCGCTCGGCCTCCTCGTCGACGACGCCATCATCGCCATCGAGGTCATGGTCGTGAAGATGGAAGAGGGCATGGACCGCATCAAGGCGGCCGCCTATGCCTGGAGCCATACTGCCGCGCCCATGCTCTCGGGCACGCTGGTGACGATCGCCGGCTTCCTGCCCGTCGGCTTCGCCTCTTCCACGGCCGGCGAATACGCCGGCAACATCTTCTGGGTGGTCGGCTTCGCGCTGATCGTGTCCTGGATCGTGGCGGTGGTGTTCACGCCCTATCTCGGCGTCAAGATGCTGCCGGAGATCAAGCCGATCGAAGGCGGTACGCACGCGATCTACGACACGCCGAACTATCGGCGTCTGCGGCGGCTCATCACCTTCGCCGTCGACCACAAGTTCCTGACCTGCGCGATCGTCGGCATCGCCTTCGCTCTCTCCGGCGTCGGCATGGGCGGGCTGAAGCAGCAGTTCTTCCCCACCTCCGACCGGCCCGAGGTGCTCGTCGAAATCCGCCTGCCGGAAGGCAGCAGCATCGAGACCACGACCGCCGCAGTCCAAAAGCTCGAGCGCTGGCTCGAACGGCAGCCCGAAGCCAAGATTGTCACCAGCTATGTCGGTCAGGGCGCGCCGCGCTTCTTCCTCGCGCTTTCGCCGGAGCTGCCCGATCCGGCTTTCGCCAAGATCGTCGTGCTGACGCCGGATGCCCATGCGCGTGAAGAGCTCAAGCTTCGGCTGCGAGAGGAGATCTCGAACGGGCTCGCGCCCGAGGCCTATGTCCGCGCCACGCAATTCGTCTTCGGGCCTCCCTCGGTATTCCCCGTCGAGTTCCGCATCGTCGGTCCCGACCCGGCTGAACTCTACAAGATCTCCGAACAGGCCCTGCAGGTCATGCGGGGCATCCCCGATGTCCGGGAAGCGAACCGCGACTGGGGCAACCGCACGCCGGTCCTGCGCTTCGTGCCGGACCAGGACCGCCTCAACCTGATCGGCCTGTCGCCGGCGCAGGTCGGCCAGCAGCTCCAGTTCCTGCTGAGCGGGGTGCCGGTCACACAGGTCCGGGAAGACATCCGCAACGTGCCGGTCATCGCCCGCAGCGCCGGCGCCGAACGTCTCGACCCGACGCGCCTCGCCGACTTCTCCCTGATGAGTCGGGACGGGCGGCAGATCCCCCTCGACCAGATCGGACACTCTGAGATCCGCTACGAGGAGCCGGTGCTGAAGCGGCGCGATCGGATGCCGACAATCACGGTCCGTTCGGAAGTTAACGAGGCGACGCAGCCTCCGGAGGTCTCCAAGCAGGTGCGGGCCGCGCTCCAGCCGCTGATCGACGCGCTGCCGGCCGGCTATCGCATCGACATGGGCGGCTCGATCGAGGAGGCAGCCAAGGCGAACGATGCTCTCGGCAAGATTTTTCCGCTGATGATCGCCGTGACCCTGATCGTCGTCATGGTCCAGGTGCGGTCGTTCTCGATGATGACGATGGTGCTGTTCACAGCCCCGCTCGGCCTGATCGGCGTGGTGCCGACGCTGCTGGCCTTCAACCAGCCCTTCGGCTTCAACGCGATCCTGGGCCTCATCGGGCTGGCGGGCATCCTGATGCGCAACACCTTGATCCTGACCGACCAGATCAAGGAGAACCAGATCGCGGGGCTCGATGACTATCATGCCGTCATCGAAGCGACGGTTCAGCGCACGCGGCCGGTCATCCTGACGGCGCTCGCCGCGGTCCTGGCCTTCATTCCCCTGACCCACTCCGTCTTCTGGGGTTCGATGGCCTATACGCTGATCGGCGGCACGGCGGTCGGGACGGTGCTCATCCTGCTCTTCCTGCCGGCGCTTTATGCTGCGTGGTTCCGGATCAAGCCGACGGTCGCAACCGCCCATGAGGTCGAGGCCGGGCCGAGCGCCGAGACTTCGCCACTCGCCTATGCGCACGCGGCTGAGTAACCATGCGAGACAAGCGACAATTCGCTCTGGCGTGCGTCTTGCCTGGCGCCCGGCGCGCCTACTGTAAGATCTCATTCAAAATGAGCCTGGAGACGGCTATCCCCGCCCCAAATCTCATAGGAGCTCAAGGCCTATCTCGCTTAAGCTGAGCCTGTGCGGAATTCGTCTCACTCAAGGTGAGGCTGTGCAGATTTTAAAAGGCGGCCGCAGGGCCGCCTCTTTATTCTGCGAGTGCGGTCGCCCGGGCTTAACCAGAAATGGCTTAACCCTGAGCAACGGTCTTTCATCGCATCGGCCGAAGCCTTAATCACCTGCGTGCCAAAGATGTGGCCCCGCATCGATGATTGAGATGCCGATGTTTGCGCAAATGACCGACTTCGTCGGAAAGATCCTCGACAAGATCTCGGCGACGAGCCTGATCGCGACCGGAATGCTCCTGCTGACGGCGCTCGTCAGCGCGCTGGTCGCCTATCTCAGGACGACGAAGGAGCGCAGCTTCCGCGAGTTCTTCGATTTCGTGTTCCCGCATGAGATCATCATGCATCCTTCGGCGAAGGCGGACCTGCTGTTCTGGGTCACGCGCAAGGCGATCATGCCCTTCCTGATGCTGCCGGCGGGGATCACCTTCGTCGTCGCGGTCGGCTATGCGACCAACCGGGTGCTGGCGACGCTCTTCCACATCGATCCGCCCCTGATCCCGGGCCCGGCCGGCCCGCTCACCACGGTCATCTTCACCGTGACGATGCTGCTCGCCTACGACATCTCCTATTACCTGTACCATGTCGCGCAGCATCGCTTCCCGATCCTGTGGGAGCTGCACAAGGTCCATCACTCCGCCGAAGTCATGGTCGGCATCACCAAGGACCGCGTCCACCCGCTGGACGAACTGATGAACCGCGCCTGGGACGGGGTCATTCCCGGCATCTGCTTTGGCATCTGGTCGCTTGTCTCGCTCAACCTCGTCGAGCTTACCGTCTTTGGCATCAACGTCTATGTGATGCGCAATATCCTGATGATGGATTTCGTCAGGCACACGCATTTCAAGATCTCGTTCGGGCCGCTCAACAGCGTCGTGCTCTGCCCGCACTGGCACCAGTTGCACCACAGCGTCGACCCGCGCCATTACGACAAGAATTTCGGCCTGCTCTTCTCGTTCTGGGATCGCTTCTTCGGGACGCTCTGCGTGCCGAAGCCGGACGAGGACTTCAAGTTCGGGCTGATGGAGCGCAATGTCCGCGACTACCAGTCGCTTTCGGGCCTCTATCTCATGCCGCTGAAGCGGATGTGGCGCCAGATCAAGCTGCGTCTGCGCCCCCGCGCGGCCCGGCAGACCGCGCCCGAGATCGAGGAAACCCAGTCGTGACCGGGCGGAAGCGCGTTACCGCAGCAGCCGGCCGCGAACTGGAGATCGTCACCTCCTACGAGCGGCTCGCGGTGCTCGCGCCGGCCTGGGACGACCTGTGGCGGCGCGCCGACGGGCTCGTGTTCCAGAGCCATGCCTGGGTCGATGCCTGGTGGCGCACCGCAACACGCCGCGACGATCGCGACCTGCTGATCGGGCTGGTCTGGAACGGCGCCGCGCTCGAAGCTGTCCTGCCCTTCGCCACGATCCGCCGCCGCGGCGTCACCGTGCTCGAATGGGCCGCCAAGGAGCATAGCGACTACGGCGACGCCCTGCTCGCGCCTGACCGGAACCGCGACGCCGTCACCGCCCTGTGGTGGGAGATCGCCGCGGCCGGCGGCTTCGACATGCTGTATCTCAACCGCCTCCTGCCGGATGCGGCGATCCGGGGGATCATCGCGCCCGACGTCGCGAGCGGCCGCTTGCGCCCCAATCACCGCAGCGAGATCAGCTATCGCGTCGCCGGCCCCTGGCGGCGCGGCACGGACTGGTTCGAGGCACAGTCGAAGAAGACCCGGCAGAACTACCGGCGCGGCCGGAAATTCATGGAGGAAGGCGGCGAGCTCCGCTTCCGCCTGATGGGACCCGACGAGCCGCTGGAGCCGGTGCTGACTCGCGTTGCCGCGCTCAAGCGCAAATGGCTGGAGCGGCATGGCCGCGCCTCCGATCTGTTCGACGAGGGCGCGCCTGCGCTCGCGGCGCTGGTCGACGTCATGGCCCGGCTCGGCATCCTGCATGTCTTCGTGCTGGAACTGGCCGGTGCGATCGTCGCCGTCTCGATCAATGTCGTCCAGCGCCGCCGGATGATGGCGTTCATCACCACCTACGATCCGGAATTCGAGCGTGCCTCGCCCGGCATGGTCCTGATGATGGATTATATCCAGTGGTCGATCGACCAGGGGCTCGAGATGGTCGATTTCATGTGCGGCGGCGAGGATTTCAAGCGGCGCTTCGCGACGGAATCCGCGACGCTGGAATCGGTGACGGGCGCGCGCACGCTGGTCGGCCGGCTGGCGATGCTCGCCGACAGCGCGGGCCACGCCATCAAGAACTGGCGCTCGCGCCCGGCGGCTACCGGCGCGCCAGCGGATTCCGCCGAACCATCGCCGAGCCATCGATAAACTCGAACCCGCCGGCACTGTTCAGGCTGTGCAGGCGCCGGCCGGGCCAGAGCGGCCCTCCCGCCTCCAGGATGGTCTCGACCTCCTGCGCGAAACCCGTGTCGTCGAGTTGGGTCACGCGGGCGATGCCGAGCGCCTTGCCGTACCCCTGACGGCAATCCTGCACCGGGCGCAGCAACTGCCCGTCACGCAGCACCATCCGCCCGGCTGGCCGCGCCGAGGCGATGTCGATCAGCACGGGATTGCGCGGATGCGGCGTCCAGGGGCCGCGGAAATCCGGCGCCGACCACAGGTGCAGCGCGTCCGAGAACGAGCCGCCGCCGTCGCGCACCGTTGCGAACAGCCACCACCGCCCGTCCTGCTCGATGAGGGTGGCGTCGCTCGCGACCACGCCCTCGATCAGGGTCGCCTCCTTCACCCAGCCACCCGGAAAAGCCGTGGCGCGGAAGAGATCGACCCGCGCCGCGCTGCAGCTTTCCGGGATCATCCAGACCTCGTCGTCGCGGGCGAAGACGAAGGGATAGGACAGGTGGCCCGGCTGCTCGAACACGGGTTCGGGCCGGCCCAGCGGTCCGTCCGGCCCGAACGCGACCGCCGAGATGATGCCCTTGCCGGCCGCATGGGCGAAATCCTCGACGAAGAGCGTGACCCGGCCCTTGTGCAGGATCGGAAAGGGGTCGGCATAGAAGCGGGTGCCGTCATCCGGCAGGTCGGTCCAGCCGCTATCCGGATGCCGTTGCAGGGTGAACAGGTCGGGCCCGTCGAGCTTGCGCCAGCCGACCCGCCAATGCGGCGCGTGGAAGCAGGTCCGGTAGACCAGCTCGATCGCCTTCCCGATCCCGGCCTTGACGACCGTCTTCGCGATGCCGGCCGGCGCGGCGGGCGGCGTCGGCGGCCCCGTCTCGGTCGCAGGCAGAACCGGAACGCGCAATCGTCCGCCGGCCATGGCAGCGACGATCAGCGTCACGATCCGGTTGAGGATATCGTCCAGCTTCGCCAGGAGGATGCGGCCGCTTTCAGAGCCCGGCCGGCCCGCCGCGACGACATCGCCGCTTTCCCTGAGCTCGACGAGGGGAATCCCGCCGCCGAGTAGGGCGGCGACCAGAGCATCTTCTCCCGCCTTGCCGTCGAAATGCAGCGTCCAGCGCCGCCCGGCTTCCGCCACGCTCCCATCCCCGAGATCGAGAACCAGATCGGCGAGGCCGGCCCGCCGGCTGATCGGAACGGCCGCATCGCCGGGCTCAGCCACGGCGAACAGGCTGTCGGGGCGCAAGCCATGGAGCAGGCCCTCGACGCGAAACAGAGGGCCGAGCCCGCTCCCGTCGACAGGAGCTCTCTCCGGCAGGCAAAGCGACAGCTCGAGGCCCGGAAGGCTCCGCAGGCGATCGATCAGCAGCAGATGCCATCGCCGCAACGGCGAAGCACCGATAGTCAACCTCAGTCGCATGCCCCATCCCACGCGGCCGCGCGCACCAGGCGGCCCGCGAGCGAAGGGTAGCCTGCCATGTCGGGATTTCGATTTCGTTAGCCCTGCCGGCGCAGTGGCGCGGGGGTAGAGCGGGGCTTGTTAAGGACTCGATGCCATTGTCCCCAGCGGTATCGCGACCGGGAAAGGCCGCGGTGCCGGCGTTGTTGTGTTGGTAGAGTAGAGGAATGGCCAGCCTGGCTGCGAGCGATCATCGGCAGGAGGAAGCGGTGCAGCCGGCTCCTCGGGAGGCTTATCGCCGGCGTCAGGATGGCGCTGTCGAGATCTCCGAGCTCTGGCGCATCCTCTGGCACCGCCGTTTCATGATTCTGGCCATTGCCGGCCTGCTCGCAGGCCTGACACTGGCCTATGGCGTCGTGACTTCGCCCCTCTACACGGCATCAGCCCAGCTCCTGATCGACCCGCGCGACCGCAACGTCGTCAGCAACGACGTCAATCCGAGCTCCGTCTCGCCGGATGGCGGGCTGGCGCAGGTCGAGAGCCAGGCCAGCGTCATCCAGTCCACCAGCGTGCTGATGCGCGCGATCCGCACGACCAAGCTCGCCGAGGACAGCGAGTTCAACGGCCAGGGCCTGCTGTCGCGTCTGCTCGGCCGGGTCGCGGCCGACCCGCCGAACGCCGATGGGAGCCTGACGCCCGCGGAGGCGCGGGCGCTCGCCAACCTGCGCCGCAAATTCTCGGTGCGGCGCGCCGACAAGGTCTTCGTCGTCGACGTCGTCGTGACGACGAAGGACGCGGAGAAATCCGCCAGGCTCGCCAATGCCATCGCCGAAGCCTATCTCGCCGACCAGGCTGACGCCCGCAGCAAGGCGGCCACCGAGGCAGCCGACTCCCTGACTGCCCGGCTCGCCGAACAGCGCAAGCGCGTCGAGAAGGCCGAGAACGCCGTCGAACGCTACCGTGCGGAAAACAATCTCGTCGCCTCCTCAGGCCGGTTGATCAGCGACCAGCAACTCGGCGAAATCAGCAATCAGCTTTCGGCGGCGCAGGCCCGGACGGCTGCGCTCAAGTCCCAGGTCGAGCAGATCGCCCAGCAGCACCGTGGCGGCAGCCTCGCCGGCAACTCGACCGAGGCGATCCAGTCTCCCGTCATCGCCAAACTGCGCGAGCAGGAGGCGGCGCTCGTCCTGCGCGGGGCAGACCTGCAGAGCCAGCTTGGCCCGCGCCACCCCTCGATTGGGGCGGCCCAGAGCCAGCTCGTCACCATCCGCCGGATGATCGCGACCGAGATCACCCGCGTCGAACAATCCGTCCGCACCGATTACGAGCGCGCGCAGGGCAACGAGAAGCTCCTCGCCAGCAAGCTGGAAGCCCTGACACAGCAGACACAGGGAGCGGACCAGGCTTCGGTCCGGCTGCGCGATCTTCAGCGCGACCTGGAGGCTGCCCGCACCGTCTATGCCAATTTCCTGCTGCGCGCGCAGGAAACGCGCGAGCAGGCCAATCTCGACACCACCAATGCCCGTATCATCAGCCGCGCCCAGGCGCCGCAGCAGGCGAGCTGGCCGCCGACCCTGCCGCTCGTCGCCGCAGCCGGAATGCTCGGGCTCGGACTTGGCGCAGGCCTGGCCCTGATTCGCGAATATGCCGCGCCCCATCTCATCTCCCGCGCCCAGGCCGAAGCGCTCATCGGCGCGCCGGTTATCGCCGTGCTGCGGCCGGGCAAGCCTGCTTCGAAGCAGCGCTGGCGCCTGCGCAAGGTGCCGCCCGTGCCGTCCGGGCCCGATGGCGAGGCCGGGCTTGCCCTGCTCAGACTGTTCAATACGTCGGAAGCGGTTGCCGCTGCGGCGCGCAGCCTGCTCCTGACCTCGGTCGAAAGCGACGCTGTCGATCGCGAGCGTGTGACGGACCAGCTTGCCGAAGCAGCCCTCGGGCAGGGCGAGCGCCTCCTGCTGATCGATGCCGATTTGGAAAAGGAGCCAGAGGAAACCGGCCTCGGCCTGATGGACCTGCTGCGCGGCGAAAGCAGCCTGGAATCATCGATCCATTTCGGCGCCAGCAAGGATGTCGCGATGATGTCCGGCGGGCGCCGCAAGGCCCCGCCGCAGAAGCATGTCGGCCGGACCTTCGCGGCGCGGATGCTCGCCGATGCCAGCCGGCATTTCGACCTCGTCGTGATGGATGGCGGCGCGCTCGGCCGCAATGTCAGGATCGCTCCGCTCGTCGGCATGGTCGAGGAGATCGTGCTGGTCGCACGCCTCTACGGCACGCGCCAGCAGGACATCGTCCAGGCCATGGAGGCCGCGCGCATCATGGGCCGCTCGATCACGGCCACGATCCTCGTCGATCCCGGCGGGCGCGGCTAGAGCATTTTCAAGCGAAGTGGACACCGGTTCGCGTGAAGAAAATGCAGCAAAATCTCCTCATGCGCGCCGCCGGGCTGCGGGCGGCACCGGGCTGGGCCCGGCTCGACGGCATCAGCCGCATCGGCCTCGTCGCCACGGTGCTCGTGCTGTTCTGCATCTCCGGCGGCATGCTCTGGCTCGTCGGCTACAATTACGACGGCCTCGCCGGCTCGGCCGCGACCAAGATCCATCCCTCGACCTATATGGTCGTTCTGTTCTTCTGCTGGAGCGTGCTCGCCAGCGGCGATCCGGTCAGCCGCGCCATCCACCTCGCCAGCGCCCGGCCGGCGACGCTCCTGATGCTGGTCGTCACCATCGCCGTGATCGTCGTGACCATCCTGCGCGGCGGCGCCGGCATCGGCGGCATGGTCGACACCTATGTCGCCGCCTGCCTGCTGGTCTTCCTGCTCGCCGACGCCGATGACGAGACCATGGCGACACTGACCACGCTGCTGCATGTCGTGATGACGCTGAACGCCCTGCTCGCGCTCGTCGAATTCGTCACCCAGACCCGCTTCTTCCCCTACCGCTTCGACGGTATCGCCTTCGAGACCGACACACGCTCCGCCGCGCTGCACGGCCATCCGCTGGCCAATGCCATGATCACCGCGTGCTATCTGATGGCGTTGATCAGCGGCTCCCGCCCGCTCTCGCCGGCCGTGCGCGGCACGCTGATCGCCTTGCAGAGCGCCGCCCTCGTCGTCTTCGGTGGCCGGACGGCGCTGCTGGTCTCGCTGGCGCTCGGCCTCTGCTACGGCGTCGCCATGCTGTTCGCCTCGTTGCGCGGCGGGCGGGTCTCGCTCGTCGGCGCCGCGATCGCCTGCCTGCTGGCGGCGCTGCTGCCGGTCGCGATCGGCGGATTGGCGACCATCGGCTTCTTCGACGACCTCGCGACGCGCTTCGTCTCCGATGGCGGCAGCGCCAACGCGCGCAAGGAGATGCTCGACCTGCTCGGCATGTTCTCGCTGGGCGATCTCGTCTTCGGTCCCGACAACGACCTCGTCGACACGCTCCGGCGCGTCAACGGCCTGGAATGGGGCATCGAGAACCCCTTCATCCGCATGACGCTCTACCAGGGCGCGATCGTCACCGCGCTGGTGACCGTGGCCTTCGGCCTGTTCATGTACGAGCTCGCGCGGATCGGGCGGGCGGGCGGCGTCTGGCTGCCGATGCTCGTCTGGATCGTCCTCCTGAACGGCTCGGAGAGCATCGCGACGAAGACGAACCTGCCCGCCAAGTTCGCGATCGTCGTACTCTGCCTCTATCGCCCGGAGCGCCAGACCAAGGCAGCGCCGCTCAGCCTGGCATCTTCAGCCCGAGCGCCTCGATCATGGCCGGGTCGAGCTGCCGGCTGACATCGTCGACCAGCAGCCCCAGGCTGTCGAACAGGTTCCAGAATGCCCAGGGAAAACCGAGCGCTTCGGCGCTCGTTCGAACATCCCTGACATAGCGCGCGCGGTCGGCGGGAGCCGATGCGGCGATGCCCGCGCCTGTCCGGACCGCCCCGAATTCGCCCATCAGGACGCGGCCGGGCGCGACGCTTTCGCGCTGCGCCCAGGCCCCGACCTGGCGCAGATAACCCTCGATGAAGGGGCGGTCCGGCCGGGCGTCGAAATACTCCTTCAGCACCCGCTCGGTCTCCCGATAGGTCGCGGCGCCGCTCCCCGATGCCGGCTGGCCGAGCTCCATCATCCGGGCGCGGACGGCAGCAAGCGTCGTCTCCAGCGTGCCGCGCGACGCGGGCCAGGGCACCGCGTTGAGCGCGGGATAGAACGGCTCGCTCATCCATTTCGCGCCCTGATGCGAGAACAGGTAGGGCTCGTAGAAATGGAAGGTGAAGAGCAGCGGCTCGAAGGCGGCGAGCGCGCTCGCCTTCAACGGCTCCAGCCCGGCGATCATGCTGCCGCAAGCCCCCGTCGCGACCAGGGTGAGATCGGGAGCAGCACTTCGCGCGGCGCCGAGCATGCGTCGCTGGAGCCGATCCCATTCGGTGGCGCCGCAAGCCTGGAACGGCTCGTTGACGGGTTCGAGCGCGACACGGTCCGGCCCCAGCCGCACGAGCCGCCTCGCCAGTTCCGCGATGAGAGCGAGATAGCCAGGAAAGCCCGGCGCGGCCTCGCTGCCGAAGAGACGGGCCGGCGTCCAGTGATGCGTGGCCGCATTGGCATGGAGATTGAGGACGACGGCGAAACCTTGGCCGAGCGCCGATGCGACCGCCGCCATGACCTGGTCCAGCAGGATCGCCCGCTCACGTGGCGCAGCGGCCAGGATCGGCCCGGGATCGACGGGAATGCGCACGAAATCGAAGCCCGCCCGACGCAACCGGCTGAGATCGCGCGCCGTCGGAACGGGACGATCGAGCTGGAAGGGCGGCCAATCGTAATCGGTACGCGGCGCCGGAAATTCCCGCGTCAGCGAGAACCACGGCCACAGATTGATCCCGCGCCGAAGAACGAGCGGCTGTACGGCCTGCGCCGGCCTCGCGCCGAGCAGCGTTGCCCCGACGCCTCCCGCCAGGACGGCCCGGCGGCTGAAGCTCATCCGGAGCTCTTGTCGGCCAGCTTGACGGCAGCCAGTTCGGGTGCCGCGGCCCCACCCGTCAAGGCCAGCGCCTCGCGCTCGTAATGCTCGAGCACGGCCTGCCACTTGAACTTTTCCTGCGCCCGCGACAAGGCCGCCTTCTTCAGACGCCCGGCGAGAATGTCGTCGGCGATCAGCCTGCCGATCGCCTCGGAGCAGCTGGCCTCATCCTTGAAGAAAAGCCCGGCCTCGCCCGCCGTCCAGCGATTATAGGGATTGTCATGCGCGATGACCGGGTTGCCGGCCCAGAGCGCCTCGACCAGCGACGGATTGGTGCCGCCGACCGTATGACCATGCATATAGGCGCGTGCGTGGAAGCGCAGCGCCTGCACGATGCTGGCATCATAGATCCCGCCGGGCGTCAGCACCTCTGGCCCGGTCGCGGCCATGACCTCGCGGTGATACGCGATCTTGTCCGAGAACGTGCCGAGGACCACGAGCTTCATGCCGCGCGGCTCGCGCGAGAACGCCTCGACCAGCGTCAGGATCGAATTGTCCGGCTCGATCCGGGCGATCGAGATGAGATAGCGGCCGCTTTCGAGACCGAGCTTCGCCAGGGGAGCCATCGGCGCCGACGGGATCGGCACGCCGCCATAGGGGATCATGGCTGTCGCCGAGCGCGGGCGCCGCGTTGCCAGATGGTCGGCGATGATGGGATGGTCGGCCACCAGCCGGTTGGACGACCAGGCCGCGATCCATTCGTTGAGCCAGAACCAGGCGCGGACCGGAAAGGACCATTTCGGCCGGCGCCATTCGATGCCGTCCATGTTGGTGAAGATCTTGCGCCCGGCCAGCCGCAGATAGGGCAGGAAGACCGCCCCGTTATAGCCGAGCACGAGGCTCACCGCGTCGCGTCGTGCCGCATCCCGCACGCAATGCCAGTCGAATTCGAGCGTCGCCTTCGGTCCGTCCGATGCGACCTGCGTCCGGATCAGCTCGATGCCGCGCCACATTTCGCTGCGAAACCGTTGCGTGACGGTCGGAACCTCGTCCTGGCAGTAGACGCCCACGCGCCAGCCGCGCTCGACGAGAAACAGAGCAAGTTTCTCCGCAAAGGTCTCAAAACCGCCATGCGCTGCCGGAATCCCGCGTGTTCCAAGGATCAGCAGGGTGGGAGGAGTGTCCATTTTCAATCTGTCCAAACCGACCCACGCACCGGCGCAGGCAAAGCGTCGCAATTTCATTATGCCTTGAATTTCCGTGATTTATCTTCCTTTCATCCGGAATGGTTAGGACGGGCTTTCCCGATTGCGACTTTGTCCAGAACGGACCGACGCGGCCTCGAACGGAATTGGATCGTGACGCTCCGTATCGCCTGCATACATCAAGGGTACGAACTCTACGGCTCGGACCGCAGCTTCGCCGAAAGCGTCGCGGCGCTGCGCCAAGCCTACCCTTCGGCTGAGATCGAAGTCGTGCTGCCGCGCGATGGGCCGATCCGCCGGCTGCTCGAAGGCAACGCGAGCCGGATCGTCGTCGAGCCGCTCTGGGTGCTCCGCCGCAAGGACCTGCCGCGGCTGGTCGCGACCGCGCCGATCGCCCTGCCCCGCGCCATCTTCCGGGCTGCCCGCCGCTTCAGGCGCTCGGACCTCGTCTACATCAACACCTCGGTCATCGTGGACCATGTGCTGGCCGCCCGGTTCTTTCCGGGCAAGGCACTCCAGCACATCCACGAGATCCCGGAAGGCGCGACCCGCACGCTGCTGCGGCGGCTGATCCTCTGGGGTCGCGCCCGCCTGATCTTCAACTCCCGTGCGACGCGCGAGGCCTTCGAGGCTCCGCCCGGTATCCCCTCCGACGTCATCTATAACGGCGTCGCCGGTCCTGCCGACTGGGCACCGACCGACTATGACGGGCAGCGCTCCTTGCGCGTGCTGATGCTCGGCCGGATCAACCGCATCAAGGGGCAGGAGGTGCTGCTCGCCGCGCTGGCATCCCTGCCGCCGGAGATCCGCGACCGCATCGAGACCCGCATCGTCGGCAGCGCCTTCGAGGATCCCGGCCTCGAAATTGCTCTGCGCGAAGCCGTGACCAGCGCCGGCCTCGCCTCCCATGTCAGCGTCGAGCCTTTCCTCGACGATCCGACCCCGCTCTATCGCTGGGCGGATATCGTCACCGTGCCGTCGCGCCGGCCGGAATCGCTCGGCCGCGTCGCGATCGAGGCGATGGCCTTCGGCCGCCCGCCGCTCGCCTCGGCCATCGGCGGGTTGCGCGAGGTCGTGGCCGACGGCGTCACCGGCCGCCTCCTGCCGCCGGGCGATGCCGACGCGCTGGCACAGGCTCTCGCCGCCATCGTCAGCCATCCGAAGGCTCTCGCGCCGATGGCGCAGGCCGGTCGCGAACGCTTCAATGCCCTGTTCAGTGAGCAGGCCGTCGCGCAGGCGATTGCAGCAGTCGCCGCCGACATACTTCGCCAGGGCTCGAGCCGCCCGCGATGAACCTCCAGGCCCTCCGCCATATCGTGCTGCGACTCGTCGTCATGGTCGGCGGCGAGGCGATGCAGAGCGCCTTCCATCTCGGCCTCAATATCGCGCTGCTGCATTCCGTATCCGCCCGCGACTACGGCATCTTCGCCCTGGTGATGGTCGTCGGCGGCCTTGGCCTGACCTATATCCGCGCCTTCACGGCGCTGCCTGCCAGCATCGCGATCGCCCAGAGCCGCGGCTCAGGCGCGGCCGGTGCCTATGAGGTCAGCTTCGGTTCGGCTGCGATGCTGCTGTCGCTGCTGCTCGGCCTCGTCGTCACCGGCGTCCTCGGCGTCTGGCTCGACGAGGGCGCGCTGTTCGGCGGGGCCTTCATCGGGCTGTGGTCGATGCGCGCGCATGTCCGCACGGTCCTGTTTGCGCGCAATCGCCAGATGCTGGTGAGCCTCAGCGATCTCACCTTCACCCTCTGCGGCGCTGCCGGGACCGCCTGGGTGATATGGGACGGCACGCATATCCTCCAGCACACCTTCGCGGTGATGACGGCAGCCAACGCGCTCGGCATCGCGGTGCTGTTGATCCTCTCGCGGCGGCGCCCCCTGCGGATCAATTTCGGCCGGCATGTCTGGCGGCGCTACCGCAAGCTCTGGCGCGAGCTCAAATGGTCGGTGCTGAGCGTGACGATCACCAACCTCCAGGGCCAGGGCATGGCCTTGATGGTCGCGGCGATGGCGGGTCCCGCGGCCTATGCCCCGATCGCGGCGGCGCTGGTCAATTTCGTGCCGCTGCGTATCGTCTCCACCGCCTTCGCCAACATGATGCATCCCGAGCTCTCAAAGCTCATGGCGCATCGCGATTTCGCCAAGGTCGGGCAGCGGCTGCGGCGCTGGCCCCTGCCGCTCGCCTGCCTCGGCATCCTCTACGGCATCGTCGTCCTGATCGCCCTACCCTTCATCGAGCCCGACAGCCTCGAAGGCACGCGCTTCTTCAAGATTTCCGTCCTGGCCTGGGTGATGAGCAGCCTGCCGATGCTCTATGTCATGCCGCGCATCTGGCTGGAGATCGCGCAGGACTACCGCTCTATCGCCATTCTTTCGGCCATCGCCGCCGCGGCCGGCTTGCTGCTCGTCTTCGTGCTGCTGCTGACCGTCTCACCGTCCTGGGCCCTGCTCGGCGGCGCGCTCTCGGAGGTCATCGTGCTCATCGGCTCCTGGGTGATCGTCCGGCCACGGCAGCGCGCAGCCGAGCAAGCCGCCAGCCGACGCTGACGCGCCGATGGCAAGCATAGGCAATATCTATTTGCCTGCGCCGCCCCTCGGCTGAAATCCTGAGATCGATGGTTCGCTCGCCATGGCAAAGCGGACCTACGTCCCGTAGCAGCTCCCGCCCGGCTTGGCGAAGAGGAGTAAGCGGTGTCTGGAGGGCACGTTACCAACGTCAGAGGGCAATGCTCGGCCTTAGCCACCACAGGAGCAGAGTCGCTGCAGCCAGGGGTCCGAACAAGAGCAGTGCGAAATCGTACGCTAAAGGAGCATGCGGTTTCCCCGAGGTTCTCAGCTAATTGGCGCTCGGGCACAGATCGGGCTGAATGCTCGCGTCGACAGACCTCCAGACTGCCGGAACGGGGCGAAGCCCGACTTGGCCGGGCGTCGCATGTCAGACTGCGGAACTTTTCCGACAATCGCGGTAACACTATGCCTCGCTCTTCAACAGCTCGGTCGTAGTCCACATCCGTTGCGATCCCACCATGTTCCGATACGCAGCAGTGCTAAAACTGTTCGAATTTCTGCGCCACTTTGCGCCTCGCTGCGCCAGTCATTCCGCGTTCCTAGAAGAGCCGCGTGATTGGAATAATGGGCGCTTCTCGCGCCATCCCATCACAACAGTGTCGTGCTGCGGGCTACGCAAAAGGACGGGTCTGCAAGCACCAGTGGCAACGGGTTCAATGGATTGCACAGAAAGTTTGGGCAATTCGATTTTATTTAAAGCTTTGAATTACAAAGGTAATTTCCATATGCGCCCTGTGCATATCGCGCTGAGGTGAGCCACTGTCAGGCTCAGGTTAAATGAGACAGGCTCATTTTGGGTGAGATCCTACACTCGGCGCGCTTACTGCCACTTGAAGACCTGGACCAGCGCCGGTGTCATGATGATGACGAACAGCACCGGCAGGAAGAACAGGATCATCGGCACGGTGAGCTTCGGCGGCAGGGCGGCGGCCTTCTTCTCAGCCAGGTTCATGCGCTGGTCCCGGCTTTCCTGAGCGAGCGTCCTGAGCGCAGTGCCGAGCGGCGTGCCGTAGCGCTCCGCCTGGATCAGGGCGGTCGAGACGGATTTGACGCCCTCGAGCCCGGTTCGCAGCGCCAGGTTCTCATAGGCGAGCCTGCGTTCGGCTAGATAGGAGAGTTCGGCCGTGCATAGCGCGAATTCCTCGGCCAGCGCCACGGACTGGCTGCCGATCTCGGTCGAGACCTTGCGGAAGGCATGCTCGATCGACATGCCGGATTCGACGCAGATCAGCAGGAGGTCGAGGGCATCGGGAAAGGCCTGGCGCATCGAAGCCTGGCGCTTGCCGATCTGGTTGGACAGGAACAGCTCGGGAGCCTTGATGCCGAGATAGGCGGCCGCGATGGCGATACCGCACCGGATCATGAAAGGCTGGCCGAAATCGTTGAGCACGAAGACGTAGAGGAGGGTGAACAGGAAGAGGCCGACCGGGACGGCAAGCCGGAAGAACAGGAAGCCGATCTCCGCTTGCGGGCCCCTGTAGCCCGCCATCGAGAGTTGCCGCTTGGCAGTCTCGGTGCCGAGCCAGTCGCCCAGTTTGAACTGTTCGACGATGCGGCGCATATAAGCCTTGGGTTCCTGACGCAGGCTCACCTTCTCGCCTTGGCGGTTCAGCCTCTCGCGTTCGCGCGCGCGGATCTTGTCCCGTTCGGTCGCGACGTTCTTCATCCGCTTCTGCAGGCTGTTGCCCTCTGTCAGCGGGATCGCGATGGTCAGCACCGTGGCCGCCGCGGCGACAGCCGCCAGCAAGGCCAGCAGGAACTGTGGATCGGTGGCCTTGGTGATGATTAGGGACAGCATCGCATCGCCTCAGATGTCGAAATTGATCATCTTGCGCATCACCAGCACGCCGATGAGCATCCAGATGCCGCTGGCGACCAGTGCGAACTGGCCGACCTGGGTCAGCCAGAGCAACTCGATGTATTTCGGCGTCGTCAGATAGACGAGCGCGGCGACCACCGGCGGCAGCGACCCGATGATCGCCGCCGATGCCTTGGCCTCCATCGACACCGCCTGGATCTTGTCGCGCATCTTGCGACGTTCGCGCAGCACGCGCGAGAGGTTCCCGAGGGTCTCGGATAGGTTGCCGCCCGTCTTCTGCTGGATCGCGATGACGATGCCGAAGAAATTCGCCTCGGCGCAGGGCATCCGCTCGAACAGTTTTACCGCCGCCTCCGGGAGCGGAAGGCCGAGCGCCTGCGCTTCGATGATCTGGCGGAACTCGCCGCGCACCGGCTCGGCCGCCTCGCTGGCGATGATGCGCAGGCAGTCATTGACCGGCAGGCCGGCCTTGATGCCGCGCACGATCACGTCGAGGGCATTGGGGAACTCGATCCCGAACTTCTTGAGCCGCCGGGTCTTGCAGCGCTTGAGGAACCAGACCGGCAGACCGAAGCCTCCGATGAAGAGACCGACGGCGCCGAGATAGGGACTGCCGCCGGCGATGAGCAGCAGCAAGCCCAGCACCACGGCCGTCGCCGCGCTGATGACGTAGTATTTCTGCCGCGACCAGCTCAGCCCGGCCTGGCTGATGCGGTTTTCGAGCGTGACCTTGTGGCGGGCGTTTTCCCGGTTCTCGATCTCTTTCAGGCTCTGCGCGATCTGGCCACGCTTCATCCGCGCCTGGGTCTCCCGGTCCATGCCGCGCGCCGCGACCGGGGTCGCGAACTCCTTGCGTCGCTTCTCGGCGCGCTTCTCGCCGCTGAGCATCGGGTAGAACAGCGCATAGAACACGCCGCCGACCGCGAGCATGGCCAGAACGGCGACGGCGAGGACGCTCGTGTTCATGGCCTGCCGATCCTGCCGGGGCTGCTGCGATCAGGCGACATGGCCCTCGCTCATCTGTTCGAGCTGGTCGAGGGCTGCAGCCAGGCGCTGCTCCTCCCCGAAATAGCGGGCGCGTTCCCAGAAGCGAGGCCGTCCGACGCCGGTCGAGCGGTGGCGCCCGGTCAGCTTTCCGGCGGCGTCCTCGCCCAGAATCTCGTAGGTCATCAGGTCCTGGGTGATGATGACCTCGCCTTCCATGCCCATCACCTCGGTGATGTGGGTGATGCGGCGCGAGCCGTCGCGCATGCGCTGGGCCTGGATGATCACGTCGACCGAGGAGCAGATCATCTCGCGCAACGTCTTCGAGGGCAGCGAGAAGCCGCCCATGGTGATCATCGATTCGATACGGCTCAGGCACTCGCGCGGCGTATTGGCGTGCAGCGTTCCCATCGAGCCGTCATGGCCGGTATTCATCGCCTGCAGCAGGTCGAAGGCCTCAGGCCCGCGCACCTCGCCGACGATGATGCGTTCAGGGCGCATGCGCAGGCAGTTCTTGACCAGGTCGCGCATCGTCACCGCGCCGGTGCCCTCGAGATTGGGCGGGCGGGTCTCGAGGCGCACGACATGGGGCTGTTGGAGCTGAAGCTCGGCGGCGTCCTCGCAGGTGATGACGCGCTCGTCATGCTCGATATAGTTGGTCAGGCAGTTCAGCAGCGTCGTCTTGCCGGAGCCCGTGCCGCCGGAGATGACGATGTTGCAGCGGACCTTGCCCATGATCTTCAGGATCTCGGCGCCCGGCGGCGAGATTGCGCCGAACTTGGTGATCTGGTCGAGCGTCAGCTTGTCCTTCTTGAACTTGCGGATGGTAAGCGCGGGCCCGTCGATGGCCAGGGGGGGGGCGATGACGTTGACGCGGGAGCCGTCGGCGAGGCGCGCGTCGCAGATCGGCGAGCTCTCGTCGACACGCCGGCCGACCTGGCTGACGATGCGCTGGCAGATGTTCATCAACTGTGCGTTGTCGCGGAAGCGGATATTGGTGAGCTGGATCTTGCCGCCGGTCTCGATGAAGGTGCGGGATGCGCCGTTGACCATGATGTCGGCGATGTCGTCGCGTGCCAGCAGCGGTTCCAGAGGGCCATAGCCGAGCACGTCGTTGCAGATGTCGTCGAGCAGTTCCTCCTGCTCGGCGATCGAGAGCACGACGTTCTTCAACGAGATGATCTCGTTGATGATGTCGCGGATTTCCTCCCGCGCCGATTCGGCATCGAGTTTCGCGAGCTGCGACAGATCGATGGCCTCGATCAGCGCCCCGAAGATCATGCTCTTCATCTGGTAGTATTCTTCGGAACGCGGCGTCTCCTGGGCCGCGACTTTGCGCTCCTCCGACAGGGACGCGACCGGCTCGGTCTTGCGCGGCGCCGTGGCGGCGGCAGGAGCTCTCGGGGCCAGGACTGGCGCGGTCGCAGCGCCTGCGGATCGCTTGCCGAACATCTCAATCGTCTCCGGCGCGGGCGCTCGCGGCGCCGGGCGCCGCGATGAAGTCGAAATCTGGGAGGCCGCGGCGCGTCATGAGGCTTTGCGGCGCTTCAGCTTGGAAACCAGCGGCTCAAGCAGGCTGCGCCTGCCGCGCCGTGCCTCGCCACGCCCGGTGAGCGCGCTGGCGATCTGAGTAAAGGCCTCGTTCGCCTTGCTGCCGGCTTGCACCTCCGCGATCATCTGGCCGTTGTTCGCAGCCGTTCCGAAGAGCTGGGCATCGAAGGGGATCGTCGACAGCACTTCGACGCCGAGTGTCTTGGCGAATTCGGCGGCGGCGATCTCCGGCCGCTTCGGCATCCCGACCTGGTTGAGAACCAGCCTGGCGCCGGTGTCGTTGGGGCGCGCGGCGCGGGCGAGGTCGATGAAGTTCTTGGCGTTGCGCAGCGAGGCGAGCTCAGGCTCCGCCACGATCACGATTTCGTCCGCGCCCAGCAAGGTGCGCTTTACCCAGGCGCCCCATTGATGTGGAACGTCGAGCACGATGTAGGGCACGCTCGCGCGCAGCAGGTCGAGCAGTTGCTCGAGCGCTTCCTCACCGAGATCGATGGTCCGGTCGAGCATCGCCGGCGCCGCGAGCAGCGCGAGGTTGTCGCTGCAGCGCGAGAGCAGCCGGTCGAGCATATTGGCGTCGAGGCGCTCGGGAGCGAAGACCGCCTCGGCGATGCCTTGCGGCGGATCCTGGTTGAAGTTGAGGCCGGCTGTCCCGAAGGCGATGTCGAGATCGACGATGACGGTCGAGGCGTCGAGGCTGCGGGCGATCGCCCAGGAGATGTTGTGGGCGACCGTCGAAGCGCCGACGCCGCCCTTGGCGCCGGTCACGGCGATGACGCGCCCGAGATGGCGGGCCTCCGGCGCGATATAGAGCTCCGACAGGGTGCGCAGCACGTCGAGCGTTTGGAGCGGAGCGATGAGATATTCGCTGACGCCACGCCGGATCAGGTCGCGATAGAGCTGGACGTCGTTGACATGGCCGATGACGACGACCTTGGTGCCGGCATCGCAGCTCTCCGACAACGCGTCGAGATTGGCGACCAGCGTCGCCGGATCGGAGACGGTTTCGAGCACAATGACATTGGGCGTGGGCGCGGCGCGGAAGGCTTCCACCGCTGCGGCGGGCCCACCCATCTGGATGCGGGCATGGGCCTTGTCCATGCGCCGGTCCGCCACGACCCCCTGCATGGCGGCGGCCACCGCCGGCGTTTCGCAAAAGGCCTGAAGCGTGATGCGCGGCAGCGGCGCCACGATCTCCTCGTTGCTGGTCGTACCCGGCTGGATCTCGCCCGATTCGGGAAACGTCATGTCCCGCCTCCGACCGTAGAGTTGATCTGCGGCGTCGACGACCGATACTCCGTCGACGGATCCTTGCCTTCGCGGATCTTGGCAATGGCGCCCATGCGCTTGACGATGTCGGGCCGGCCCTCGTTGCGGGAGCGCACGAGATCGATCGGATCCGCGACCTGCGTGGCGAGCGTCGCCTGCGTCGCGCAGCCGAAGTTCCAGTAGGGCTCGTTGGAGGCGGAGAACTTGAAGTCCGAGCTGCCGAGATCGGTCGGCCATTGCCCGCATTCATGCGGCAGCGTCGCCTGCAGCGAGGCGAAGGTCAGCCGGATCGGCGAGGCCAGGCCGGGATCCCGGACCGGGTAGGTCCGGACGGAGAGCGCGCCGGGAGAGACGCCGCCGCGCGCCAGCGCGGCGCGGATGCCGCCCAGCGTGTCGCGGGCCGCGAGGTCGCGCCGGTCGCCCGTCGGAACCTCAGCGACCATTCCGCCTCGTCCGGAGCGGCGATATTCGCGGGCGAAATCGACGACGTCCTCGCTCTGGCGCCGGTCGAGCGCAGCGCCCGAACGGCCGACGAAGACGTCGAGGGAGCGGGGAGCATCCTTCAGCACGATCGGATGCCTTTCACGCACGTCGACGGGCGCGAGCGAGGCGGTTGTCTCGGCCTTGCCGGCGCATCCGGCCGCCAGTGCACCGGTGACGAGAAGAGCGGCGACCATCCGCGCGGAGGGCGGGGAGCCGGATCGGGAGCGTGCGGTCATCGTCAGGCCATCCACTTCTTGTGACGCGCTCAGTCGGCGATGAAGCCCACCCGGCCCCGATAGGCCTGGGGAACCGCGCCGCCGCCGCTGCCATAGATCTTGTTGAGACGCCCGAGCAGGATCGCCTGGGCATCGTGGGATTCGACGAAGCCGTCATCGGGGCGCTGAACCTGGGTCGGCTGCATCGGCTTGGCGATGTAGGGCGTCGCTGTGATCATCAGCTCGGTCTCCTCGCGCTGGTAGTCGCGCGAGCGGAACAGCGTGCCGATGACCGGCAGGTTCATCAGGCCGGGCAGACCGTTGAGGGACTGTTTCGAGATGCGCTGGATCAGGCCGGCCGTGGCCAGCGTACCGCCGGAGGGCAGCTCCACTGTCGTGTCGGATTTGCGCACCCGAAAACCGGGCGCGTTCAGGCCGGACTGGTTCGACTCGCTGATGCGGAATTGGTTCTCGAAGTCGAGTTCGGTGACTTCGGTGGCGATTCGCATGCTGATCTTGTTGTCCGACAGGACAATTGGCGTGAAATTCAGCGTGACGCCGATCGGCCGGTACTCGATCGTCACCGTGCAGGTCTGCCGGTTGAAGGTATCATAGGAGCAGCTCTGTCCCTTCGGGACCGGAACCTCACCACCGGCCGTGAACTTCGCCGTCTCGCCCGAGATCGCGGTCACCGTCGGCTCGGCCAGGACGCGGGCCATGCCGGCGCGCTCCAGCGCGCGCAGCGTGAAGTTCTTGGCGTTGCCGAGACCCGCGGTAATCGCCGTGGCGGAGAGGGCCTGCGGCTGGATCGGCAGCGGATTGTCGATCGAGGGCGTGACCGAGAAATTGCCGAGCTTCCATTCGCCGGTAGAGTTGATGCCGAGTTGCTTGATCGCCTTGCGCTGCACCTCGGACACCACGACCTTGACCATGACCTGGTCGCGATCCCGGATTGTCAGCGAATTGATCACGGTTCCCTTCTTGTCGGTCTTGTCGGAGACGCCGACGAAGGCATTGGCGATGTCGACAGCCTGGGTCGCCTCCGAGGCGTTGGGCACGGTGCCGATCAGTAGGATCGAGTCGCCGGCCGGCTTGATCTCGATCTGCGAGTTCGGCAGTGCGGTCCGCAACGTCTGGCGCAGCACGTTCAGGTCGCGCCCGACATTGATCTCGAGCGCGGTGATCTGGCGCCCCTCGCTGTCCATCACGAACATCGAGGTCGCGCCGTCGGCGATGCCGATGACGAAGAGCTTGCGCGCTGTCCGGACCACGGCGTTGGCGACCTTCGGGTTGGCGACGAAGACCTCCTTGGCATCCCGCGGCAGTTCCACGACGAGTGACCGGCCGATCGAGAGGTCGAGCTTGCGCGAGAGCGCGTATTCGCTGGTGCCGACATTCAGGACGGGCGCCGGCCCGGTCGCCTGCGCGAAGGCGTGGGAAGCCGACAGCAGGAGCGCGGCAGCGAGGCCGGTGGAGGCGAGGCAGGCGGGCGATCGGATCATGGCTTCACGCTCTTGCTGGTGACGCCATAGCGCACGAGGGTCATCGAGTTGTCGTTCCGGGCCGGGAGAGCGGCATTGTCGCCGGCGTCCTTCAGGCTGCGCAGGGCCAGCGAGAGCGTTCCGGTCTTCTGGCCTTGGACTAGGATCTCGACCTGTCCGGGATCGACCTCGAGGGTGGCGGTCTCGCCGACGACGACCTTCTCGCCGTTGCGCTCCTGCACGTTCTGGCCGATGGCGAGGACGCGGATGTTCCGCAGCAGGGTTTCGCTGACGAAGGCTTCCCCGCGGCCCGTCGTCGATTCGCCCTTCCAGGTGCAGATCACGTCGACGCGGTCGTTCGGCAGGATGAAGCCGCCGGCCGTGCTGGCGCCGCGGCTGTCGGTCGAGATGGCGAGCGCGCGCATGCCGGGGGGAAGGACGGCCGAAAGGAAGCCGGTCCCATCGGTCCTGATGAGCTTCTCGCGACGGATCGGTTCGGCGGCGAGCACCGCATAGCGCGCGAGCTGCCCGACGATCTCCTTCTCGGCTTCCGGAGTCTCGTCCTTGCGAATGACGCCGGCCGGCACGCTGGCGAGCGGCCAGTCGAGCCAGCGCAGGTCGTTCTCCGCAACGGTGTTGCCGACGGGGATGTCGCCGGCTGCCACGAGGACGGACACGGTCGGGGCGGCTTCGACCTTGGCGACCGGCGCCGGTTCCTGGGAGGGGCCCTGGACGAGCAATGCCGCGCCAAGCCCCGCCGCCAGCGCGACCGCCAGGATAATGATGCGTGCAGGACTCATTCGGACTGATCCCCCGGCCGAGATGGCTGGCTCCTAGCCGGGATCGTCGTCTCGAAACGTCAACTTATGGTTAATCGGACGTATATTTTTCGAATCTACCGCCGGGCTTGGGGGGGCGGTCTCAGAGGCCGATCGCCGCTCGCCAGATCGCGGTCTCGGGGAGCACGAACAGGGCCGCGAAGGCCAGCGCGATTCCGTAGGGGACGCCCTGATTGGCAGCGTGGAGTCGCCGGGCCCAGCTCCAGTGCTCGGCCGGCGCCGGCAGCGGCCGGGCGCGAAGCTGAACGATGAGTAGGGTCAGGACACCGCCGAACAGGCCGGCGACCGTGAGATAGGGCATCAACTGGTCGAAGCCGAACCACAGGGCCGTGGCGGCCGCGAGCTTGGCGTCGCCGCCGCCGATCCAGCCGGCGGCGAAGAGGCCAAAGGCGACGACGAGGACGAGCCCTCCGGCCGCCAGATGCCAGCCGATTTCGCGAAGGTCGAGCCCGAGCAGCGCCGCGCTCACGGCGAAGCTTGCGATCAACGCAAGGCAGAGCCGGTTTGAAATCGTCATCGAGACGAGATCGCTGGCCGCGGCATAAGCCATCAGGAACGGGAAAACCCCCAGCAGGATGATGAGCGGAAGCGACATGGCATGGCCCGTTCGATGCGACCCGAAGGATGTCACGCAGGTCTCACCAAAGCCTTACGCTGATGGAGAGGAACTGCTGCTCTTAACGAAAGAAGAACGCCCCGGCATGGCCAGGGCGTTCGACAGGCAAGGCCGTGTTTTGCGGCCCTTATGCGATCAGGTCGGAGCGACGAGCTTGTTGCTGATGCCGGTGAACAGGCCGCTCAGCTTGGTGCCGAGGGCGGTCATGCCGGTGATGGCGACGACGGCGACGAGGGCTGCGATCAGGCCGTATTCGATGGCGGTGGCGCCGGACTCGTCCTTGACGAAGCGAGCGAAAACGTTGGTCATGTGAGAACTCCTTACCACGGTTTGACTGCTGCCTTCGCTCTAGCTGGCTTCGGTCAGCGACAGGAACGACGTTAGCGGGAGCGTCTTGCCGAACGGTTAAACGGAACGAAGAATTCGAGTGGAATAAAAAGCAATTGTTCCGTGGTTAACGCGCGATTTACAAGATTAAATACCAAAGATCCGCAATTATATTTGAGTAAATCTAAATCAATTTCGGTAAATATTCAATTTAAGGATTTGCAAGAACGGAGTTGATTCGCGGGTATTTCCCATGACGAAAAGCCTCTCGCGATTTCTTCCCCTCGGTCACGCTCGGCTGACGCTCGAAAGAACGTTGCGCCAGCGAGGTTTAGGGTTTGGTTCATCATTTTGCGCTTTGCTGGCCGGGTCGCAAACTTCGAGGCGCCGCCCATGTTCACTCTCCGGAGCTCGGCAGGACATCGTTCCCGCATGTGCCGGACCCTCGCAGGCCTGCTGCTTGTGCCGTTTCTGTCGATCCAGGCCGCGCTCGCGGCGCCGCAATCCGCGACATTGGAAAGCGTCGTGGTGCTGGTCGACCACGCCAAGGTCGTCCGCCTGCCGGAAAGGGCGCAGACCGTCATCGTCGGAAATCCGGCGATTGCCGATGTCGCCGTTCAGCGCAACGGGGTGATGGTTGTGACCGGCAAGAGCTTCGGGGTCACCAATCTCATCGCGCTCGATGCCGGCGGCGCCCTTCTCGCGGAATCGCTCGTGCGCGTGAGCGCGGCTTCCGATTCCGTACTGACCGTCCAGCGCGGCATGGATCGCGAGAGCTATTCCTGCACGCCCGAGTGCCAGCCATCGGTGCAACTCGGTGATGCGCAGAAATATTTCGGTGAGGCGGGGGCGCAGACGTCGAGCCGCAACGCGCTTGCCACGGGTCGCAGCGGCGCGCCGCCGCAATGAGCGGCTGGCGGGCCATCCGCCTTTGGTAAACGAAGTCTTCCCGCTGCTTTCGAGGAAGCTCGTCGGGCTCTAACCGATCCGAAATTCTTTGGCTGTAAGACGTCCGCATCGGGCGAGGGCTCGAGAGCAGCAGCGGATTGCGGATCGGATGACATCTCTTCCCCCCCATGCCGACGACGATGGACCTCGCGGTCGCGGCAGGATGCGGCTGATCGGGAGGTTCCGGCGCGCGCAGGACGGCGCCGCCGCCATCGAGTTCGGCATCGTCGCGGTGCCGTTCTTCGCCCTGCTCTTCGCGATCATCGAGACGGCGCTGATGTTCTGGACGAACCAGGTGTTGGAGGAATCGCTGTCTCAGGCCTCGCGCCGCCTGCTCACCGGCCAGGCGACGAGCCGCTATAACTCGTCGAATCCGGCCTTGAACGCCCAGGCCTTCCGCAACGACATCTGCGCCCTGGCACCGATGGGCCTGATCGATTGCTCCAAGCTGTTCATCGACGTCAAGGTCTACACGAACTTCGCCGGTGCGAGCTCCGGCACGACCAGCCCCATCGCCAATGGCGCGCTGAACACCAACGGCTTTGCCTATAATCAGCCGCAGCCCGGCCAGATCATCGTGGCCCGCGCCGTGCTCGATTATCGCCTGTTCCTGACGGCCTGGGCTTCGACCTCGCTGGCCAATATCGGCGCGGGCCACCGCGCGCTCGTCGCAACGACGACGTTCCGGGCGGAGCCTTTCACGGCGGGAGGTTCCTGAACATGTCAAGGAACGCGATGGGGCAGCGATGGCGCCGCTTTCGGCGCAATACGGAAGGATTTGCACTGGTCGAGTTCGCCATGGCGCTGCCGGTGATGCTGGTCGCCTATTGTGGAACCGTCGATGTCGCACAGATGGTGATGGCCGACCGCAAGGTGACGCAGTTGACCTTGGCGCTGGCCGATCTGACTGCTCGGGTCTCTGCGGTCGCTCCCGCCGATGTCGAGAATATCTTCGATGCGGCGCAGACCGTGCTGATGCCGTTCGACTCCGCGAATATCAGCATGGTCGTTTCCAGCGTCGTCATCGATGCCGGCGGCATCGCCAAGGTCTGCTGGAGCAACCAGCGCAACGGCCAGGCGCTCGCGCGCGGAACGACGGTGCCGTTGCCGGACAGCATTCGGGTACCCAGCACCTCGGTGATCATGGCGAAGGCTAGCTACAAATACACGCCGATGGTCGGCTATGTCCTGACCGGCACCTTTACGCTCGGTAATGATCCGATCTATACGCGCCCGCGTTCGGGCCAGGCGGTCGGCTCAGCCAGCATCGAGCAGGTCGTCCGCACCGGGACGCCCCCCTGCCCGACCTTCTGAGGGGCGCCTCGCGGCGCCGCAGGTCAGTGAAGGCAGGGGTTGCCCAGGGCACTTTACGGCCTGGGCTGGACATGCGACCGCTGCGTCGCAACGTAGCAACCGGGCCGCATCGATGCGTATTCTCCTTGTCGAGGACGAGCCTGAGATGGCGGCGGCGCTGCGGGCTGCCCTCGGCCAGAACGGCATGGTGGTGGACCATGCATCGACCTTGGCCGAAGGCGAGGAGGCGATCGCGACGAGCGTCCACAGCGCGGTGCTGCTCGATCGCAACCTGCCCGATGGCGACGGCCTGACGCTGCTGGCCAGCCTGCGTGCCCGAAAATCGACGGCACCCGTCATCGTCCTCACCGCGCGTGGCGAGCTCGGCGAGCGGATCAGGGGCCTCGACGTCGGGGCGGATGATTATCTGGCCAAGCCCTTCGCGGTCGAGGAGCTCCTGGCGCGGCTGCGTGCCGTGCTGCGCCGGCCTCATGATCTGGCGCCGGACATCCTGCGCATCGGCGGCCTCGAATTCGATTGGCACCATCGCTGCGCCACCGTCGAGGGGCGCGTGCTCGAGCTGCCGCGTCGCGAATTGCTGGTGCTCGAAACGCTGTTGCGCCGGCATGGACGAACCGTCCAGCGCTCCGCCCTGGAAGAGGCCGTCTATGGCTTCGATGACGAGATTCAGTCGAATGCCCTCGACATGCATGTCTCGCGTCTCCGGCACAAATTGGCGAAGGCCGGGGCGAAGCTGGAAATCCACGGCATTCGCGGCATCGGATATCTGCTGAAGCGGGCGGCATGATCCGGCCCGTCCCTTCTTCATATTCCTTGAAATGGCGGCTTGTCCGGCGCCTGCTCGCCCTCCAGGCGGCGCTTTTGTCGCTTCTCGTGCTGCTGATCGTTGGGGCGCTCTATCTCGGCGGTCATCTGTTCAATTTCGAATCCGAGGATGTCACCATCGATGCCTTGAAGACCGCGGTCGTGCGCGGTACCGATGGTGGTCTCGCATTGCAGGCGACGCCGGAGCTCGAGCGGTTGCGCTCCACCGTGCCCGACCTCTGGTTCATCGTGCGCGATCGGCAGGGACATAAGCTGACCGAGGGTGCGCCGCCGCCTCATTTCGCGCGCATGGGCAATGGTCTGGACGATGTCGGCAATGCACGTCTGGGCTGGAACCTGGGGGATCCGCCGCGAGCCAACGCCCAGATGCGCTGGATCGCGAGTGCTGCGGGCGAGATCCAGGTCGTGACCGGGCCCGGGGCCGAAGCGCCGCTGGGCTGGCTGATACAGGCCGTCCTGATCGTCTTCGCAAGCTTCGTCCTGCCGGCGCTTGCGGTCATGGCGCTCGCCACCGTCGTGGGGACGCCGACGGTTGTCAGCCGCGCGCTCGGGGGGCTCGAAGCCGTCGCCGGGGAAGCGGAGCAGATCGATCTCGACCGTCAGGGCGCGCGGCTCACCGCCACCTTCACCCCGAGCGAGGTGACGCCGCTGGTCGACGCGGTCAACCGCGCCTTGCAACGGCTCGACGAGGGCCATGCTCGGCGCAAGCGCTTCCTCGCCGACGCGGCTCACGAACTGCGCACGCCCATCGCGATCCTGCAGACGCGGTTGGAAACGCTCGAGGACACACCGCAGCGTGTACGGCTGTTGGAGGATGTCGCGCGGCTTGCCGTCATGGCCGAGCAATTGCTCGATCTGCAACGGCTGGAGCGGGATCGGGAGGTCTTCGTCGCGCTCGATCTCGTCGCGCTGGGGCGGCGCGTCGCAGTCGATCTCGCGCCCCTCGCCATCGCCGGGGGCTACGAACTGGCTTTCGAGGCGGAGGCCGAACCTGTTGACGTCTTTGGCGATCGGGCCGCGCTCGAGCGGGCTCTGGCCAATCTGGTGCAGAACGCCATCCAGCATGGCGGGCGACGCGGGACGATCACCATCCGCGTCGGCCATGAACGCACGGTCGATGTCACCGATGAAGGATCGGGTATCCCTGCCGAAGAGCGGGAGCGCATCTTCGAGCCGTTCTCGCGCATGGCGCCGCGGGATCGCGGCGCTGGCCTCGGCCTGCATCTGGTGCAGGAAATCGCCCGGCTCCATGGCGGGTCCGTGGCCGTGCTGGATCGCTCGCTCGGGGCCTGCTTTCGCCTGAGCCTGCCCCGACCTGCTTGCTGACGACCATGTGCCGCGCTGCCGGGCCGACGCGGATAATGCTGGGATAATCGACGCAGGCGATGCCGGATCGCCCGCGCAATCCCGACGATGAGGACCTGTCGCGGCGGAGATGGCACGCGACATGGTTTCACGACTGCTCCGGCGACCGGGCGCCGACGACACGCGAAAGCGGTGCCCTCTCGCCTCCGGAGACATTCCGCATGTTTCCGAAGCGCGGGAACGCTCCCTCGCCCTGTTCCATCGCATGTTCGTCGAGCAAGCCGGGGCCCGCTTTGCTCGAAAATGCGCTCGCGTCACGACGATGATGCTCGCGCTCGGCCTCTGTGCCTGCGCGAGCCCGTCGAACCAGCCCTCCAATCTGCCGCTGGCGGAAACGACGGCGTCGCTCCACACGTCCTCTTTCCCGGACGAGACGGGATCGACCGCGATCATTCTGGCTTTCTCCGGGGGCGGAGCGCGTTCGGCCGCCTTCGGCTATGGCGTGCTGTCGGCCCTGGCGGAGCAGCCCGCGCGCGACGGAACGGCGCTGACGCTGGCGGATCAGGTCGCGGCGGTGGCCGGCGTTTCCGGCGGCGGCATCCTCGCCGCTCATTTCGCCTTGTACGGCCCGGCAGGGCTCGGCGCCTTCAGGCGGGACTATCTCGACCAGGATCCCGAGGCGGCCCTGCGGACGGCGATCACACCGGTCAATCTGCTGCGCGGCTATCGCGGCGGCGTCAACGATCTGACCGGCTTCGGGGCCTGGCTCGACACACACCTCTATCACGGCGCGACCTTGGGGAGCCTCGGCCGTGGCAAGGGCCCCCTCCTTCTGCTGCACGCGACCGATCTCTACAACCGCGCGCCTTTCGCGTTCGATCGCGCAAGCTTCCGGGCGATCTGCAGCGACTATGACAGCTTTCCGCTGGCCCATGCCGTCGCCGCCTCCTCCGCGGTGCCGGTCCTGTTCGCGCCGGTCGTTCTGGAGAATTTCAGTCCGGACTGTCCGCTTTCGGCCCGAAAAGCAGCGACGCCCGGAAGGTCGACCCTCGCCCGCCATGTCGAGGAATCGCAGAAGCGCTACGAAACCGAAGCGGATCTGCGCTATCTCAAGCTGCTCGATGGCGGCCTGGTCGACAATCTCGCGGTCCACAACCTCGTCAGGGCCATGAACCGGCCCACTCCGGCCCCTTTGCGTGCCGGCGCGGCCCGCCACCTCCAGCGCGTCATCCTCATTGTCGCCGACGCGTCGCTACGCATCGGCGGCGACCTCTCGAAGACTGTGGAAGGGCCCGGCGCTGTGGACACGATCACCGCTTCGATCGATGCGATGATCGACACGGGGAGCCGTACCGGTCTCGACATGCTCGAGCACGAAGCCGGGCTTTGGCGCGAGCGATTGATACGGTGGCGCTGCGGCGGCAAGGACGCGGAGCGGGATTGCGACAGGCTGGATGTTACGGTGGTGCGGCTGTCGCTGGCGGATGTGCGGGACGCGGCGGAGAAAGCCCGTATCCTTCAACTCAGCTACAAGCTGTCGCTGAAAGCGGACGAGGTCGATTTCCTGTTCGGGCTCGGCCGCCGGCAGCTTTTGGCGAATGCCGATTACCGCCGCCTCTTCGGCGCGCGGGGCGCCTTGCGAACCGTCGCGGCGAGATAATCAGCCGCGCAGCACCATCCGCCCGGTCTGGACCTCATAGCCTTGCAGCTTGCCGAGGAAGGAGTTCCCGAGCAGGCTCATCGAGAGCGCTCCGGGCGGCATCACCACCGCCTCGACATTGCGGACGATGATCTCGCCGAGCCGGATTTCCCGCAGCATGGTGCTGGTCGCGGCCACCGCGCCATTGGCGGTGTTCAGCATCATGCGCCGGCCCTGCCTGTCGGGCTTGATCCCGAGCGCCCGGGCATCGTCGGCCGTGAGCGCGACGATGCTGGCCCCCGTATCGACCATCATCTTGACCCGGTAGTTGTCGATCGTCGGATGGACGATGTAGTGGCCGCGATAATCGGCGGCGACGGCGAGCGTCGTCGGTCCACGCGGTGCCGGCGCCCGGGAGGTCGTCGACGCGGCTGTCGCCATGGGCTCGGCCTCGACCTTGGGGGCGAGCCATTGCGTATAGGATAGCGCGACGCCGATGGCGGTTGCTGCCACGCCCAAAGCCCAGCTCGACGGATTCGCCACGGCTCCTCGCTCCGCTTCTCGCAAGCAGGGCCTCCCGCGACATGGGGCGGCGGCACTGCTCGGGGCGGAGCATCACGCCGTCAAGCCTGACGAAGCGTGAACGGCGAGCCGCGAAATCGGCGGAAATCGCGAATGGAGCGCGCCTTTGTCGCCGTCAGGCTTAACCCGGGCTTACCGCATTCATAGAAAGGACTGCCCGACGAGCGTGGCGATCTCCTCGGCGCGCGGGATGCTCGGCTGCGCGCCGGCCCGCGTGCAGGCGAGCGACCCGGCCGCCAGCCCGCGCTGCAGCGCGCCCGAGAGCCCATAGCCGGCCGCCAGCGCGGCGGCGAAGGCGCCGGTGAAGCTGTCCCCCGCCGCGACCGTGTCGACGACCGTGACGCGGGGCGCTTCGAGGCGCCGCCGCACCCCGCTTTGCCAGCCGACGACGCCGGCAGCGCCCAAGGTGGCGATGCCGATGATGCCGCGTTCGGCATCGAGGCGCTGGGCGATGGCGTCGGGGTCGCGTTCGGGCCAGCCGAGGGACTGCGCGAGGACGAGCGCTTCATGCTCGTTGACGATCAGGATGTCGACGAGATCGAGCAGCGCCGGTGCGGGCGCCCCGGCCGGTGCGAGGTTGAGGATGACGCGGCCACCCGCGTGCTTCATCAGCCGCGCGGCCTCGAGGCAGCCATCCTCCGGCACCTCCCGCTGCAGCAGCAGGATGTCCTCGGACCCCAGGGTCATCTGTCTCAGGGCGTCGGGGCTGGCCTGCGCATTGGCGCCCGCGGCGACGATGATCTGATTGGCGCCCTCGCTGTCGATGGCTATGAAGGCCGCGCCGGTCGGCGCATCGACCTGCGCGACATAAGCGAGGTCGACGCCGTCGGCGGCCAGCAGGGACAGGGCCGTTTCACCGAAGCCGTCCCGGCCGGTCGCTCCGACCATGGTGACGGCGGCGCCGGCACGCCGCGCTGCCAGCGCCTGGTTGGCGCCCTTGCCGCCGGGGTGGACCGCGTAATCCGGCCCGAGCACCGTCTCGCCGGCGCCGGGCAGGCGCTCAACCGTGGTGACCAGGTCGATATTGATCGAACCGAAGACGAGGATCATCGGGTGAGGCCTGCTGCGAGGCGCCGCACGCCGGCGACGAAGGCGGCTTCCGGCGCCGTGACGACGGCCGCGATGCCCGCCGCTGCGAGCCCGGCGCCATAGCTCTCCGCCATGACGCCGTCCGCGACGAGATGGATGTGGTTGGCGGCGCCGAACAGCGCCTGCGCCCCGGCGATCTCCTGCGCCACCAGCAGCGAGGAGAGGAACGGCCCGACCTCGCCGCCCTTCATCCGGCCGGCGAGCACCTCGGTCCGGGCGCCGAAGGCGGCGTTGAGCAGGCCGGCGGGCCGCTTCGCCGCGGCAAAGCCGCGTGCGGCTCCGTTGTTGGCGTCGTCACCGGCGGGCTCCTCGGCAAGCCGCGCGAGGATCGACTGGTTGCGCAGCAGCCCATAGATCTCGCCGGTCATGAAGCTGGCGAAACGCGTGATCCGCCCGCCCTTGACCTCCGCCCATTTCGAATGGGTTCCCGGCAGGCAGGCAAGCCCGTCCGTGAGACCGAGCCCGACGACCAGCGTCTCCTCGCCGCGCATCACGTCGAAGCTGCCATCGTCGCAGCTCAGCCCCGGCAGGATCGTCGCATGGGTGCCCGCGGTGAGTTCCACGGCGATGCCGGCGGCGGCGATCGCCTCAGGCGAGGCCGGGCAGGCGACATAGGGCGCCTCGACCCAGCCATTGCGGCTGCCGACCATGCCGGCCAGCACGATCGCCGCCTCGGGCGCGGCGCGCCGGAGATCGCCCGCGAGCGCCTCGAAAGCCGCCGGATAGCCACCTGCCGGCACGGACTGGATGCCCTGATCGGCCATGCGTCGCATCGCGACCTCACCGGCTTCGGAGATCAGGAAGGCGCGCGCGCGGGTTGTGCCCCAGTCGAGCGCGATCAGTGGTTTGGGCATGGCAGGCTCCAGAAGGGAGCGCAATGTCCTCGCGGCGCGAGGCCCGGTCAAGAGCCCCATGGCGAGACTTGTATGCCGATCGCCATGGCGCGAATCTCCATCGCGCATTCCCTGATTCTGGACATCCCGATGCTCGAGCTCGAAGCCGCCGGCCTTAAGGCCATGATCGTTCCGGAGGCGGGCGGCATCGTCTCCCGTCTCGACTGGCTTGGGCCGGACGGGCGCCAGCATCCCCTGCTGAGGCCGTCCAGCGACGCGCCGCTTTCGACGGCCTCGCCCATCTTCTCCGGCACATGGGCGTTACTGCCCTTCGCCAATCGCGCCTTCGGGAGCGTGGTCGACGATGGCGAGCGGCGTTTCCTCGTCCCGTCCAACGATCCGGGAGGCGGCGGTACGATCCACGGCTTCGGCTGGCAGGCGAACTGGCAGGTGCTGCGGTATGACCGCAGCCATACCGTGCTCGAACACCGCCGCACCGACGGCCCCGACCCCTATCGTTACCGGGCCCGGCAGGAGATTTCACTCGGCCGGGACGGTATGACCATTCGCCTGTCGATCGAGAACGAGGCGGACACGGCACTCCCTTACGGAATCGGGCACCATCCCTGGTTTCCCTGCGCCGCGGATACGCGCCTCGTCATGCGGGCCGCCGGCGCGCTCGTCTTCGGCGAAGCCTTCCGCGCGACCGGGCAGCAGAGTTTCGATGATGGCGGACCCTATGTCGCGCCAAAACCCTTTCGCCGCGACGAGGTCACCGCCTGGAGCTTTCTCGACTGGGACGGGACGGCGCGGATCGAGACGCCCTCGACCGGCCTCGCGGTCACGCTGACCGCGAGCGAGAGCCTGAACTGCCCGGTGGTCTGGGCCCCGGCGGGCGCGGATTTCCTCTGCGTCGAGCCGCAGAGCCACGCCATCGGCGCGCCGAGCGAGCCGGCGGCCCGCACTGCTGCGCCGCTGAAGCGGCTTCAGCCGGGCGAGACGCTGGAAGGCTGGTTGCGGATCGCGCCCGAGGCGCTCGCGCCTCAACGCCAACCGTAACCGTAGCCGCTCGGATAATAGGGCTGATAGCCATAGGCGTCGGCGGGGATGGCGGGCCGCAGCATGATCTGGCCGCGTGCCGCTTCCCAGCCATGGCTCCCGCCCCGCCGCGCCGTGGCGACGGCCGGGCTGCGCTGCGTCTTGGCCTTGGCGACCTTCGCCTTGCTGCCGCCGAGCTTGGCGACATGGGCGGCCTTGGCCTTGTGCGTGGAGGCCTTGGCGAAGCGCGAGAGATTGTCGGGCGCGGCGCCGTTGAGCGCGATGCGCGTCTGGCTCGCGCCATATTTCTTCACAAGCGCGAAGAGCTTGGCGGCGTTGGCCGGATGCAGCCGGATGCAGCCATGCGAGGCCGGGCGGCCGAGCGCGGCGATCGAGGTCGTGCCGTGGATGGCATAGCCGCCGCGGAAGAACACGGCATGGGGCATCGCGCCGCCATATTTGCGCGAATACCAGTTCTTTTCGAGGCGCGTCGGCCGGTAGACGCCGTTCGGCGACCGGAAGCCCGTTCGCCCTGACGAGATCTTCCAGTCGTAGGTTTCGCCACTGGGAGCGGTCACCGTCATCCGCTGCGCGGCGATGTCGACCTTCACATCGACGCCGGCCTGGGCTTTGGCGGCACCGAAAACGGACAGGAACAGAACGGCAAGAATGCCCAGAAAGCGACGCATGGCCGAGACTCCGAAAACGCAACAACTGTCGAGCGGGCGTTCGCGGGCTCTGTGACGGCCTTGCCCTTGACTCTAGGAAAGCGCGGGCAGGCAGGCCTGTAAAGCGATAAGGCGGATCGTGGTTTCCAGCGCCCTCAGATCATCGGCAACGAGGATGGTTTGCGCCCGCGCGGGAAGGCGGCATCGATCCGGGCGACGTCGCTTTCCGACAGGGTGAGATTCAGCGCGCCGGCATTGTCCTCGACATGGGCGACGCTGCCGGCCTTCGGGATGGCGAAGACGGCGGGCCTTCGCGTCAGGAAGGCGAGCGCGACTTGGCGGGGCGTTGCGCCATGCGCTTGCGCGATCTCGGCCAGCACCTTGCCCTGCGCGCTGCCCGGTTCCGGAAAGTCGTGATGGCCGAAGGGGCTGTAGGCGGTGACGGCGACGCCGCGCCGCTCGCACCACGGAATGACGGCGTGCTCGATGGCGCGCTCGCGCAGGTGATAGAGCACCTGGTTGCAGGCAATCTTGCCCTTGCCGGCGGCGGCCAGCGCCTCGTCGAGATCGTCCTCGTCGAAATTGCTGACACCCCAGGACAGGATCTTGCCCTCCTGCTTCAGCGCCTCGAAGGCAGCGAAGGTCTCCGCCAGGGGATGCGGCCCGCGCCAGTGCAGCAGGTAGCAGTCGAGCCGGTCGGTCTTCAGATGTTGCAGCGAGCGTTCGCAGGCGGCGCGCACGCCCTGCCGCGAGGCGTTGTGCGGCAGCACCTTCGAGACGAGGAAGACCTCATCGCGCCGCCCGGCGATGGCCTCACCGATGATCGCCTCCGAACGGCCGTCGCCATACATCTCGGCGGTGTCGATATGGCTCAGCCCGAGATCGAGCCCGCGCCTGAGCGCCGCGATGGCCGCGCGCCGGTCGCCCTGCTCGATATACCAGCTTCCCTGGCCAATGGTGGAAACGGCCGGTCCGCCGGCTCCGAAGCTGCGCTGCATGGGGGACCGCCTTTCGCTGTTCAGTAGACCTCGACCTTGAACCGCGCCTGGCGGATCTCGCCGTCATTGTAGCGCACGCGCACGCCGAAGCCGTCCGGGCCGCGATAACCGGGCCGTCCCGTGTACTCGAAGGCGAGCGAGGGGCCGAGCTTGCCGTCGCAGTGCTGATGGTCTCCCGGCCCGTATTCGGCCTTGGCGTTTTTCGTCGCCATCCGGACCTTTCCGTGAACGGGCGGCTCGGTCAGCACGCCCGTCGGGCGTTTCACCGGGCGGCAGTGCTCGTCCATCGTCATATAGGTCTGCCGCAGGAAGGTCGGCTTGCCGGCCGCCACGCGTTCGGCGCCTTCCTCGGACGCGGTCGTGCCGCCGGAGGTGACGCAGCCGCCGAGCAGGCCGCAGAGAAATGTCGCGGCCAGGATCGTCAGACCGGGAATGGGCATGGATGTTTCCTCAGCGGCAGTGCAGGGCCGACCTTCCCCTGTGGCGGCTCAAGCCGGCAGCGTGCCATTGGCCGAAAGCACCTCGCCGGCCAGATAGAGCGAGCCGCAGATCAGGATGCGCGGCGGCGCGGGCCAATCGCTGGCGGCGATCGTTCGCAGCGCCTGCTCGACGGAGCTGGCGGTCTCGGCCGGCAGGCCCGCGCCGCGCGCGGCCTCCGCGACCTCCTCGGCCGGGCGGGCGGCGAGCGAGTTCTGGATCGGCACGGCGTAGAGCATCTGGGCCAGGCCCTTGAAATGGCCGAGCGTGGCAGCGGCGTCCTTGGTCGAGAGCAGGCCCGCGATCATCACCAGCGGCGCCGGGTTGCGGTCGGCGAGATCGGCCATGGCCTGCGCCAGCACGCGCCCGCCATCGGGATTGTGCCCGCCATCGAGCCAGAGCTCGGCGCGTTCCGGCACCAGCGCGGCGAGATGTCCCCGTGCCAGCCGCTGCAAGCGCGCCGGCCAGTCGGCGTTGCGCATGCCGTCCTCGAAGGCGCGTGTGGGCAGCCCGCCATAGCCGGCGGCGCGCAGGGCCGCGATCGCCGTGCCGGCATTGATGTGCTGATGGCGCCCGGCCAGACGGGGCAGCGGCAGGTCGAGCAGACCGTCCTGATCCTCGTAGACCAGTCGCCCGCCGGCTTCGTGGACGTTGAAGTCCTGCGCGCCGATCAGGATCTTCGAGGCGCCGGCCCGTTCGGCCGCAGCTTCCAGCACCGCGGTCGGTTCCGGCTCCTGCGGGGCGATCACGGCAGGCGCCCCGCGCTTGAAGATACCGGCCTTCTCGCCGGCGATCTTGGTCACGGTGTCGCCGAGATATTCGGAATGGTCGAGCGAGACCGGCGTCACCACCGTGCAGGCCGGATGGGCGATGACGTTGGTGGCGTCGAAGCGACCGCCGAGCCCGACCTCGAGCAGCAGCACGTCGGCCGGATGCTCGGCGAAGAGCAGCAGCCCCGCGGCCGTCGTCATCTCGAAGAAGGTGATCGGATCGCCGGCATTGACGGCCTCGCAGCGCTCCAGCGCCTCGACCAGCGTGTTCTCTTCCACGAAGCGCCCGCCGCCGGGCGCGCCCAGCCGAATGCGCTCATGGAAGCGCACCAGATGCGGCGAGATGTAGACATGCACCGACAGGCCCGCCGCCTCGAGGATCGCCCGCATGAAGGCGATGGTCGAGCCCTTGCCGTTGGTGCCGGCGACATGGATCACCGGCGGCAGCTTTTTCTGGGGATCGCCCAGCCGCTCCAGCAGGGTGAGGATGCGGCCGAGCGAAAGGTCGATCAGCTTGGGATGCAGCGCCATGAAGCGCGCGAGCAGCGTGTCGGAAGACCCCATGATGCGCGCGCCCTCGGTCGAACGAGCCTCAGACCGCCTCGGCGACCGGCTGCGGCGGCAGAGCCGGTGCGGCTTTGCCGGTTTCGCCCGCAGGCTGCTTCATCAGCAGGCGGCCGAGGCGCGAGAGCGTCTCCGGCAGGTCGCGGCGATGCACGACCATGTCGACCATGCCGTGGTCCTTGAGATATTCCGAGCGCTGGAAGCCGTCCGGCAGCTTTTCGCGGATCGTCTGCTCGATCACGCGCGGCCCGGCGAAGCCGATCAGCGCGCCGGGCTCCGCGATGTGGATATCGCCGAGCATCGCGTAGGAGGCGGTGACGCCGCCGGTGGTCGGATTGGTCAGCACCACGAAATAGGGCAGGCCTGCCGCGCGCAGGCGCCGGATCGCGACGGTGGTGCGCGGCAATTGCATCAGCGAGAGGATGCCTTCCTGCATGCGCGCTCCGCCGGAGGCGGCGAAGACGACATAGGGCGTCTTCTTCTCAAGGGCCGTCTCGGCGCCCTTGATGAAGGCCTCGCCGGCCGCCATACCGAGCGAACCGCCCATGAAGTGGAAATCCTGCGCGGCGATGGTCATCGGCAGGCCCTTGACCCGGCCATAGCCGACCTTGAAGGCGTCCTGTGCGCCGGTCTTGGCGCGGGCATCCTTCAGCCGGTCGACATAGCGCTTCTCGTCGCGGAACTTGAGCGGGTCGATCGCGACCTCGGGCAGGGCGACATCGAGCCACTTGCCTTCGTCGAAGGTCAGCCGCAGCCGCTCCGGCGCGGTGACGCGCATATGATGCTCGGAGCCGGGGATGACGTAGCCATTGGCCTCGACATCCTTATGGAAGACCATCTGCCCGGAATCCGGGCATTTGATCCAGAGATTTTCCGGCGTTTCGCGCTTGAACAGCGTCTTGATGCGCGGCCGGACGACTTCGGAAATCCAGTTCATCGGATCATCCCTGATGGGCCTTCGGCGGCATGCGCCGTCAGGCGAGAGATGGGGATTGGCTTTTCGCCGGCAAAGGCCCGGCGTGCAAGCCCGTTCACGCGGCCTTCGCCACCGAGCGCACGCCTTGCGCGAGTTCGGCGACCAGCGAGGTGACAGCCGAAACGGTCTTTTCCGTGGCCTTGCCCTCGGCGTCGAGCGAAAGTCGGACGCGCTCCACAAGCGCCGAACCGACGACGACGCCGTCCGCGCTCTTGGCGATGGTGGCGGCGTCAGTCGCGGTCTTCACGCCGAAGCCGACCGCAACCGGCAGGCCAGTGTGGCGCTTGATGCGGGTGACGGCATCGCCCACCGCGCCGTAATCGGCGATGGCGCCGCCGGTCACGCCGGTCATCGAGACGTAGTAGACGAAGCCCGAGGTGTTCTGCAGCACCTTGGGCAGGCGCTTGTCGTCGGTCGTCGGCGTGGCCAAGCGGATGAAGGATACGCCGGCCTTGAGCGCCGGCAGGCAGAGCTCGGAATCCTCCTCCGGCGGCAGGTCGACGACGATCAGCCCGTCGACGCCGACACGGCGCGCCTCGGCCAGGAAGGCCTCGACGCCATAGACCCAGATCGGATTGTAGTAGCCCATCAGCACGATCGGCGTGTCATGGCCGGCCTTGCGGAAGCTCTCGACCATGGCGAGCGTCTTGCGCAAGGTCTGCCCGGCCTTGAGCGCGCGCTGCCCGGCGAGCTGGACCGGCACGCCGTCTGCCATCGGATCCGTGAAGGGCACGCCGAGCTCGATCACATCGGCGCCGGCCGCGGGGAGGGCGGCGAGAATGGCGCTCGCGGTCTCGAAATCGGGGTCGCCTGCCGTGACGAAGGTCACGAGCGCAGCCCGCCCCTCGCGGGCGCAGGTCTGGAAGCGGTTCTGGATGCGGGTCTGGCCGGTCTCAGTCATGAGGTCAGCGGTTAGCATGACGCGCGCGGGCTGGCGAGTGGCTCTCTCGCCCTCACCTCGCCGCATGCCGGATCCGGGGGCGCAGCCTTGCTTTCGGCTGGCGCGCATGATCGCTTGGGGGAGGGCGCCACAAAGCCGGATCACGTCGTTTCCATCATGCTCGAACATCGCACCATCCGCATCGCGGCGGACTTACGTCTGCATGCGGTTTTCGCCGGGCCCGAGCACGGGGAGACCGTGCTGCTGTTGCATGGTTGGCCGCAGACCTCCCATGCCTGGCGCAAGGTCATCCCCCTGCTTGCGGCAGCGGGATTTCGCGTCATTGCTCCGGATCTGCGTGGTTTCGGTGACAGCAGCAAGCCGGAAGGCATTCATTCCAAGCTGGTCGTGGCGGGTGACCTCGTGGCGATGCTCGATCGTCTCGGCATCGCGACGGCCTGGATCGTCGGTCACGATCTCGGCGGCCAGGTCGCCTATCCCTTGGCCGCCAATTGGCCCCAGCGGACGCGCGGGCTCGTCTTCATCGAATCGGGCCTGCCGGGCTTCGGGCAGGAACGGGCGATGGATGTGGCAAATGGCGGAAGCTGGCATTTTGGCTTCAACCGCGCCGGGGACATTGCCGAGGAACTCGTGCGCGGCCGGGAGCATCTCTTCATCAAGGCGATGATCCGCCGCGAGAACGTGGGCACTTTCGATCCGACGAGCATCACCGAGGAGGATATCGGCCATTACGCCCGCGCCGCGGCCGCGCCGGGTGGCCTGCGGGGAATGTTCGCGCATTACCGCGCCTTGATCCCCCAGGACCGGGACGACAATCTCAGGCTCGGCGCATCGCCCCTGCTCTGTCCGGTGCTGGCCGTGGGTGGCGACCATGGCTATGGCGAGGCAGCCCTGAACACGATGAAACGCGTCGCGACGGAGCCCGAGGGCGCCATCATCAAGGATTGCGGGCATTATGTGCCGGAAGAACGTCCGCGCGAGCTCGTCGAGACCATGGTGAGCTTCTTCGCGCGCCGTCAGGACCGCGCTGCGGATTGATCCTGCGGGCCGGAAGCCGCGATCCGCTTGCGTGCGGGCCGCGGCTGCGCCACATCGGCCGGACATGCGCGCCTTCGACCAAGCCCTGCCCATCGATGCCGTCCTCGACGACCTCGCCGCATCCTTGCGCGCACGGCCGAATGTCGTGCTGGTCGCCCCGCCCGGCGCCGGCAAGACGACGCGCGTGCCGCTTGCCTTGCTCGACGAGCCTTGGACGAAGGGCGGCAAGCTCATCCTGCTCGAACCGCGCCGTCTGGCGGCGCGCGGCGCGGCGAACCGGATGGCGCAGACGCTCGGCGAGCAGGTCGGCGAGACCGTCGGCCTGCGCGTGCGCCTCGGCTCCAGGATCGGCCCGAAGACGCGCATCGAGGTCGTGACCGAAGGCGTCTTTGCCCGGATGATCCTCGACGATCCCGCGCTCGACGGCGTCGCCGCCGTGCTCTTCGACGAATTCCACGAGCGCTCGCTCGATGCCGATTTCGGCCTCGCCCTGGCGCTCGATGCGCAAGGCGGCCTGCGCGAGGACCTGCGAATCCTCGTGATGTCCGCGACTCTCGACGGCGCCCGCGTCGCGAAACTGCTGGGCGATGCCCCGGTGATCGAAAGCGAGGGCCGCGCCTACCCCATCGAGACGCGCTATCGCAGCCGCGACCCGCTGAAGCGCATCGAGGATCAGGTCACCGAAACCGTGCTGCTGGCGCTGAATGAGCAACCCGGCTCGCAGCTCGTCTTCCTGCCGGGGCAGGGCGAGATCCGCCGCGTCGAGGAGCGCCTGCGCGAAAGGCTGCGCGATCCGGCTGTCGAGATCGCTCCGCTCTACGGCGCGCTCGACCAGCGCGAGCAGGACCGGGCCGTGCTGCCGGCGCCTGCGGGCAGGCGCAAGGTCGTGCTCGCCACGGCGATCGCCGAGACGTCGCTGACCATCGAGGGCGTACGCGTCGTGATCGATTCCGGCCTCGCCCGCATACCCGTCTACGAGCCCGATATCGGCGTGACGCGACTGGAGACGCGCCGCGTCAGCCGCGCCGCCGCCGACCAGCGTCGTGGCCGCGCCGGCCGCACCGAGCCGGGAATCTGCTATCGTCTCTGGGAGGAGGCCGCGACGGGCGCGCTCGAACCCTTCGCCCGGCCTGAAATTCTGTCCGCCGATCTGAGCCCGTTGTTGCTCGACTGCGCCGCCTGGGGCGTCGCCGACCCGACGACGCTGGCCTTCCTCGATCCGCCGCCCGCGCCCGCCCTCAAGGAGGCGCGCGGTCTTCTGGAGGCGGTCGGCGCGCTCGATGCGGATGGGCGCATCACGCCGGACGGTCGCGCCTTGCAGGCCCTGCCCTTGCCGCCCCGCCTCGCGCGCATGGTCATAGCCGCCGCCCGCTTCGGGCAAGCCGGCGCCGCCGCCGATCTCGCCGCCGTGCTGGTCGAGCGCGGCCTCGGTGGCGATGCGATCGATCTGGCCGAGCGGCTGGAGCGCTTTTCCCGCGAGCGCGGCGGCCGGGCCGGCGATATGCGCCGTCTGGCGGAGGGCTGGGCCCGCACCGCCGAACGCCATGCCCGGACGGACAAGGCTCTGGCGGGCGAGCCGCTCTCGCCCGGCCTCCTGCTCGCCTTCGCCTATCCCGACCGGGTCGCCAAGGCGCGTGCGCCGGGTTCCGGCCAGTATCTCCTCGCCAATGGCCGCGGCGGCGCGCTCGAAGCATCGCAGCGCCTGGCGCGCGAATCTTACATCGTCGTCGCGGAGATGACGGGGTCGGCGCAGCAGGCCCGGATCATGGCCGCCGCAGCGATCGGCGAAGCGGAAATCGGCATGCTCGTCGGCCATGGCCTCGCGCCCTACGCCATCACCGAGCGCGAGGAGGCGAGCTTCGACCGGGCCGCCCGCGCCTTGCGGGTACGAGCTGTGCGCCGTTACGGCGCGCTCGCTTTGGCGGAACGCCCCTTGCCCGTCGCCGGGACGCTTGAGAATGCTGGGGCGCTGGCGAAAGGCATCGCCGCGCTGGGCATCGGCCTGCTGCCCTGGACGAAGGGGCAGAATCAGTTGCGCGAGCGTGTCGCCTTCCTGCGCAAGGCCGAAGCCGAGCAGGGCTGGCCCGATCTCTCCGACGAAGGGCTCGCGCAGAATCCCGAAGACTGGCTCGCGCCGCATATCCTCGGCCGTGCCTCGCTCGCGGCGATCCAGCCGGCCGATCTCGATTCGGCGCTGGCGGGCCTCGTCCCCTGGGAGCTGAAGCGCCGGCTCGATGCCGAGGCCCCGACGCATTTCACCGCCCCGACCGGCTCCTCTTTCGCCGTGGACTACGCGGCCGAGGCCGGGCCGACGATTTCGGTGCGCGTTCAGGAGCTCTATGGGCTGGCGAGCCATCCGGCGCTGGCCGGCGGGCGCGTGCCGCTGGTCCTCGAATTGCTTTCGCCCGCGCATCGGCCGATCCAGGTGACGCGTGACCTGCCCGGCTTCTGGCGCGGCTCATGGGCGGCGGTGAAATCGGAGATGAAGGGCCGCTATCCCCGCCATCTCTGGCCCGACGACCCGGCGGGCGCAGCGCCGACCACGCGGGCCAAGCCACGGGGGACGTGAGCAGGCGGATGAGGGGTCTCATGACCCTACATCGTCATTGCGAGCGCAGCGAAGCAATCCAGGGGACTGGGCTCGACCCCTCATCCGTCTCGGCTGCGCCGAGCCACCTTCTCCCGCAAGGGGAGAAGGGAAGCGGGACCCTTCAATTCCCCATCCGGTCGCGCCATTGCCGTTCCCCGGCAAGGCAGGTCGACGGGTCGCCGGCCTGCGCCTTCTGGACCGTTGCATCCGGCGGCACGGCTGCGATCTCGCGCAAGAGCTTGGTGCGCGTCGCCTCGACGAACTGGTGCTTCTCGCGGATCGGGATGACGAAGGCGCCGATGCCGGTGACGACGCAGTCCTTGTAGTAGACGTCGAGATTGTCGATGTCGAAATAGCCCGCCTGTTTCAGCATCACCGGCAGGCCGTTGATCGCGATGCCCTTGGCGCCGGCCTCGTCGCGCGCGGCGGTGACGGGGCGCCCGTCATTGTTGGCGCCGTCGCCGGAGATGTCGATGACGCGGCGCATCGCGGTGACGTTGGACTGTTCGAGCAGTTGCACGCCGAGATCGATCGCCCCCGAGATCGAGGTGCGCCGGCCGCGCCGCGTCGGCGCCTCGCCGAGCTCCTCCGCGAAGGCATTGGCGGCGGCCGGGCCGTCGATGATCTTCCAGGGCCGCACGATGTGCTGGAAATTGCCGCCGGCCCATTCGAAATAGGTCACGGCGATCTTGCCGATCGCGCCATTGCTGATGGCGTCCTGCAGCGGCTTGGAGCGGAAGGCCTCGATATAGCCGTTGCGCTGCAAGGCGAGCTCGTCGAGATCCATCGAATAGGAAATGTCGACCGCCAGCACGAGTGCGACGTCGACCTCCTCGGGCGGCGCATTTGCCGGCTGCGCATTCGGCGCGGCCTGGCTCCACAGCGCCGCCGCAGCCAGACCTGAGAGACCGTACAGCCAGCGCCGCATCGCCACCTCCGCCATCCCGTCGCGGTGGCGAGTGTGCGCCGGCTTCTCGACGAGGCCAAGGCTGAAAAGCCGGCTTTCAGGCCTGTTTAGATAGCAATCTCGCGAGAACGGGCGGGAAAGCGCCTCAGGCCACGCGTCGCCGCTCGACGATGCCGATGGCGGCGGCGACCACCTCTTCGACGGTCAAGGCGGAGGTGTCGAGAATGACCGCGTCCTCGGCCGCCTTCAGCGGCGCGTCGCTGCGGCCCGAATCGCGCGCATCGCGGCGGCGGATATCGGCGAGGATGCTTTCGAAGGCGACATCCTCGCCCCGGCCGAGGAGCTCCTTGTGGCGCCGCGCCGCGCGCACCTCCGGCGTCGCGGTGACGAAGAGCTTGGCGGGAGCGTCCGGGCAGATCACCGTGCCGATGTCGCGCCCGTCGAGCACGGCTCCGCCCGGCTGCGCGGCGAAGCGCCGCTGCCGGGCGAGCAGCCCCGCCCGCACCGCCGGCATCGCCGCGACGACGGAAGCCGCCTCGCCGATCTCGCCGCCGCGCAGGCGCTCCTCCGGAAAACCGGTCTCGTCGAAGCTGCCGACGAGGTGCTCGGCCGCCGCCGCGTCATGGATGTCGTGCCCGGCATCGAGCATGGCGCGCGCCACCATGCGGTAGAGCAGGCCGGTATCGAGGCAGGGCAGGCCGTAATGGGCGGCGAGCCGCTTCGCCAGCGTGCCCTTGCCCGATGCGGCGGGGCCGTCCACGGCGATGACGAGGTCGCCCGTGGCTGGCTTCATCCGATCCGGCCTCCGAGACCGTTCATCAGAGCGGTGAAGCTCGGGAAGCTCGTCGCGATCATCAGACCGTCATCGACCACGACGGGGTTCTGGGTCGCAAGGCCCATCACCAGGAAGCTCATCGCGATGCGGTGGTCGAGATGGGTCGCGATCGGCCCGCCGCCGCGCACGGGCGCGCCGCCCGAGCCCTCGACGATCAGATCGTCGCCCTCGATCCAGCAGGTCACGCCGGCAGCCTTCAGCCCGGCCTCGACTGCGGCGAGGCGGTCGGATTCCTTGACGCGCAATTCCTGCAGGCCGCGCATCCGCGTCGTGCCGGTGGCGAAGGCGGCTGCGACCGCCAGCACCGGATATTCGTCGATCATCGAAGGCGCGCGTTCCGGCGGCACCGTCACGCCCTTGAGCTGCGAGCCGCGCACGCGCAGGTCTGCGACGGTCTCGCCGCCTTCATTGGCCTCGCGCTCGACCGTGATGTCGGCGCCCATCTCGATCAGCGTCGTCAGCAGGCCGGAGCGCAGCGGATTGGTCATCACGCTTTCGAGCAGGATGTCGGAGCCGGGCACGATCAGCCCCGCCACCAGCGGGAAGGCGGCGGAGGAGGGGTCGGCCGGCACGACGATCGGCGCCGCCTGCAATTCGGGCTGGCCCTTCAGCACGATGCGTCTGCCATGCGCGCCGTCCGGCGTCACCGTGATCTCGGCGCCGAAATGGGCCAGCATCTTCTCGGTGTGGTCGCGCGTCGCCTCCGCCTCGATCACCGTGGTCTCGCCGGGCGCGGCAAGCGCCGCGAGCAGCACTGCCGATTTGATCTGCGCCGAGGCGACCGGGGGAGCGTAGACGATCGGGATCGCCTCCTTCGGGCCGCGCAGGGTCAGCGGCACGCGGCCGCCCTCCTGCTGCGAGACGACGACGGTGCCCATCTGCTCGAGCGGGTCGAGGATGCGCCGCATCGGCCGCTTGCGCAGCGAGGCGTCGCCGTCGAAGGTCGTGGTGATCGGATGCGAGCCGCAGACGCCCATCATCAGGCGCGAGCCTGTGCCGGCATTGCCGAAGTCGAGGATATCCGCCGGCTGGTGCAGGCCGCCGACGCCGACACCCTGGACGCGCCAGGCGCCCGGCCCGTCATGGTGGACGACGGCGCCGAGCGCGCGTGCGGCGGCGGCGGTGCGCATCACATCCTCGCCTTCGAGCAGGCCGCTCACCTTCGTCTCGCCGATGGCCAGGAGGCCGAAGATCATCGCCCGGTGGGAAATCGATTTGTCGCCGGGCACGCGGACGCGGCCCTTGAGCGGGCTCCCAGCGCGGGCGGTGACGGGGACGGGGTCATGGTCGTGGGACACGGGGTCGGAATCTCTGCGCTTTGGGCCAAACGAGCTGCGCGCCCGCCCTAGCATGCCCGTGCGAGCCGCGCCAATGCGCGCGTCCGGGGGCGCGCAGAGGCTCTGGAAAACGCATTGGACTTGCGCGGGGTGATCACATCGCGCAAATCAGCATTTGACAGCGCCGTCCGCCCCGATTAACGGACGCGCCTGCTTTTCAGAACATGATGGTTGAAGGTCCGACGCAGTGGCGAAACCGGAACTCGGAACGAAGCGCGTTTGCCCGGTCACGGGGCGCAAGTTCTACGATTTGAACAAGGACCCTATCGTCTCCCCCTATACCGGGCAGGCGTATCCGCGCGCGATGTTCGAGCCGCAGGCCAAGGCGGCTGCGGCCGTGGCGGCGAAGCCGGCAGAGGATGAGGACGAGGTCGAGGTCGCCGATGGCGCGGTCGAGCTCGTCTCGCTCGAGGATGCCGACGCCGAGGCGAGCGAGAAGGACGTCGTCGTCACCAGCGAGGACGACATCGAGGTCGAGGACGACATCGTCGCCGACGACGATGACGACACCTTCCTGGAAGAGGACGAGGAAGGCGACGACGATGTTTCCGATCTGATCGACGGCGACATCGAGGGCGACGAGGACAACTGATCCACAGCCTTCAAAAAAGATGACGGCAAGGCGACATTAGGCGCTTGTGTCTTCAGCCCGGGCCGCCTATAGAGCGCTGCGTCGCCGGCAGGCGGCCCGGACGGAACCGCCGAGGCGGTTTGAATAAAGTCCGATTGACGGCCGATCCCAACTCGGTCGTCTCGTGTGGGGCCATAGCTCAGTTGGGAGAGCGCTTGAATGGCATTCAAGAGGTCGGCGGTTCGATTCCGCCTGGCTCCACCATCTCTTCCTTCACGGAAGACGGCAGATCACCGCAACCGGCCCCGCAAAGGCCGGTTTTTTGCTGTCCTCGTGTCAGGAGCGTTCGCAGGCCGCCACTGGGAGCCAGGACGATCATCCCTATCCTAGATCGGCCTGAAGAGCGCTCGCGCCAAGCGTGATTCGGCCAAGGCCCAGCTCCGCGGTATCGACCCGTCTGCGCGGTCTCGGCATCATTGCCCCGCGACGGCTTCGCAGGCGCCTCATCTGCAAACGACGCCCTGCCCCCTCATCGTGCAGGACGAGGTCATCTGATTGTCGGCACGGGATGGCTGAAAGTCGTTGGCGCCTTGAGGCGCCTGGGGTTGGCCTCCCCACTCCATCGGAGCGCTCTGCTCCGGGCCGGGGAACACGAACCCTCCGCACCCCGTCAGGAGCAGGCAGCACGCGACTGCGAAAAGCTTCTTCATGTTGCACCGCCTCGCAAGGGACTGTCTGGGATCGTGCGACAGATGGCGCTCATCATACCGCGCGCATCGCCTTTCGATAGGGATGATGCGGAGGGTCTGCTCCGCGCGGACGATCGTGCCCGGCTCGGGACGTATCGGCCGATGCCGGCGCCCGGCGGGCCTCTTGCGCACGGCGAGCCGCGGAATTCCTATAAGATTCCTATATTGAGACGCGCCCGCCCGTCTCGAACGGCTATGCCGGCCTCACGATAATCCCCTGCACGGTCGATCCGTCTGCCCACGCCCCTTTCCGCTGGAAAGCAGGCGCGGCGGCAGCCGGGGTTCGCCCGCAATGCCTCGGCCAAAGGGACCACGGCAATGGATATCGTCATGATCGGGCTGGGCCTGGCCTTCTTCGCCGCCTCCCTCGCCTATGTCGCCGCCTGCGACGCACTTTGAGTCGGGGAACCGCGCCATGATCCTCGACTACCTCCTCGGTGGGGCCGTGACCGCGATTCTGCTGGTCTACCTCACCTATGCGCTGCTCCGCCCCGAGCGGTTCTGACCGCGCTCGGCGCCACCGGAAGCTTTTGCCATGACTCTCTACGGCTGGATCCAGATCCTCGTCTTCTGCGCGCTCGTCGTCGCGCTGACCAAGCCGCTCGGCGGCTATATGACGCGCGTCTTCAACGGCGAGCGCACTGTCCTCTCGCCGCTGTTCGCGCCGGTCGAACGCGGGCTTTATGCCTTGGCCGGCACGCATGGGCGCGAGGAGCAGCATTGGAGCGGCTACGCCGTCGCGCTGCTGCTGTTCAACCTCGCCGGCCTGTTGCTGCTCTACGGGCTGCAGCGCGTCCAGGCTGGGTTGCCGCTGAACCCGGACGGCATGGCGACGGTCGCCCCCGATCTCGCCTTCAACACCGCCGTGAGCTTCGTGACCAACACGAACTGGCAGAACTACGGCGGCGAGAGCACGATGTCCTATCTGACGCAGATGCTCGGCCTCACCGTGCAGAACTTCGTTTCGGCGGCGACCGGCATCGCGATCGCGGTGGCGCTGATTCGCGGCTTCGCCCGCGCCTCGGCCAAGACGGTCGGCAGCTTCTGGGTCGATCTGACCCGCGCCATCCTCTACGTCCTCCTGCCGCTCTGCGTGGTGCTGACGCTGGCCTATGTCGCGCTGGGCATGCCTCAGACGCTCGACGCCGCCGTCACGGCGACGACGCTCGAAGGCGCGCAGCAGACGATCGCGCGCGGCCCCGTCGCCTCGCAGGTCGCGATCAAGATGCTCGGCACCAATGGCGGCGGCTTCTTCAACGCCAATGCCGCCCATCCCTTCGAGAATCCCGACGCCATCTCGAACATGCTCCAGATGGTCTCGATCTTCGCGATCGGCGCGGCCCTCACCAATGTCTTCGGCCGCATGGTCGGCAATGAGCGCCAGGGCTGGGCGATCCTCGCCGCGATGGGCACGCTGTTCATCGCCGGCGTCATCGTCTGCTACTGGGCCGAGGCCGCCGGCAACCCGCTCGTTCAGGCGCTCGGCCTGCAGGGCGGTAATTTCGAGGGCAAGGAGATGCGCTTCGGCATCCCGCTCTCGGCGCTCTTCGCGGTCGTCACCACCGCGGCCTCCTGCGGCGCGGTCAATGCCATGCATGGCAGCTTCACCGCGCTCGGCGGCCTGATCCCGCTGATAAACATGGAGCTCGGCGAGGTCATCGTCGGCGGCGTCGGCGCCGGCTTCTACGGCATCGTGCTCTTCGTCGTGCTGGCGATCTTCGTCGCCGGGCTGATGGTCGGCCGCACGCCGGAATATCTCGGCAAGAAGATCGAGGCCAAGGAGGTCAAGATGGCGATGCTCGCCGTGCTCTGCCTGCCGGCCGGCATGCTGACCTTCACCGCCATCTCCGCGGTGTTGCCGGGCGCCGTCGCCAGCGTCGGCAATAGCGGGCCGCACGGCTTCTCCGAAATCCTCTACGCCTACACCTCGGCGGCGGCGAACAACGGCTCGGCCTTCGCCAGCCTCTCGGCCAACACGCTCTGGTACAACCTCACCCTGGGCATCACCATGCTGGTCGGGCGCTTCCTGGTCATCGTGCCTGCGCTCGCCATCGCCGGCTCGCTCGCCGCGAAGAAGTCGGTGCCCGCCTCCGCCGGCACCTTCCCGACGGACGGCCCGCTCTTCGTCGGGCTGCTCGTCGGCGTCATCGTGATCGTCGGCGGCCTGACCTTCTTCCCGGCGCTGGCGGTCGGCCCGATCGTCGAGCATCTGGCGATGCTCGCCGGGCAGAGCTTCTGAGGAGGCCGCCATGTCGAGCTGTCTTCGCAATCTGCGCCGCGATGCCCTGCCGCCCCACCGTGCCGACGGCGCGGGAGCCGGCAAGGCAGGGCCACGCTCTTCCACCCTCATCCTCGCCGTCACGGCCGGGCTCGCGCTCTTCGTGCTGGTCGCCCGGGCGCTGGCCGCACTGCTTGCCGGCGCCTGACCGGCAGCCCCTTCTTCGCTGGAGTCTCTCATGAGCCAGTCCAAATCCGCGAGCCTGATCGAAGCCCGCATCCTCGTGCCGGCGCTGGGCGACGCCCTCCGCAAGCTCGATCCGCGCAGCCTCGCCCGCAATCCGGTGATGTTCGTCGTCGCCGTGGTGTCGCTGCTCACCACCATCCTTTTCCTCCGGGACCTCGTCACCGGCGGCAGCCATCTCGGCTTTTCCTTCCAGATCGTGATCTGGCTGTGGTTCACCGTGCTCTTCGCCAATTTCGCGGAAGCGGTCGCGGAAGGGCGAGGCAAGGCGCAGGCGGATTCGTTGCGCAAGACCCGCGCGGAAACGCAGGCCAAGCTGCTTTCGGGCGAGGATCGCAGCCAGTTCCGGCTCGTGCCCGGCACCTCGCTCAAGGTCGGCGATGTCGTGCTGGTCGAGGCCGGCGACATCATCCCCTCGGATGGCGAGGTCATCGAGGGCGTCGCCTCGGTCAACGAGGCCGCGATCACCGGCGAATCCGCTCCCGTCATCCGTGAATCCGGCGGCGACCGCTCGGCCGTGACCGGCGGCACGCAGGTGCTCTCGGACTGGATCCGCGTGCGCATCACCGCGGCCGCCGGCTCGACCTTCATCGACCGCATGATCGCGCTGGTCGAGGGCGCCGAGCGCCAGAAGACGCCCAACGAGATCGCGCTCAACATCCTGCTCGCCGGCATGACGCTGATCTTCGTGCTCGCCACCGCGACGATCCCGAGCTTCGCCGCCTATGCCGGGGGCTATATCCCGGTCGTGGTGCTGGTCGCGCTGTTCGTGACGCTGATCCCGACCACCATCGGGGCGCTGCTCTCGGCCATCGGCATCGCCGGCATGGACCGGCTCGTGCGCTTCAACGTGCTCGCCATGTCCGGCCGCGCCGTCGAGGCCGCCGGCGACGTGGATACGCTGCTGCTCGACAAGACCGGCACGATCACGCTCGGCAACCGCCAGGCGACGGAGTTCAAGCCGGTCTCCGGCGTCAGCGAGCAGGAGCTTGCGGACGCCGCCCAGATCGCCTCGCTCGCCGACGAGACGCCGGAGGGCCGCTCGATCGTCGTGCTCGCCAAGGAGAAATACGGCATCCGCGCCCGTGACATGGGCGCCCTCCATGCCAGCTTCGTGCCCTTCACCGCGCAGAGCCGGATGAGCGGCGTCGATCTCGAAGGCTCGCAGATCCGCAAGGGCGCCGTCGATGCCGTGCTGAACCATGTCGAGGCCGGCGCCATCGGGTCGCGCCCGGCGGCCGGCGTGGTGCGCGAGGTCCAGGCCAGTGCCGCCGAGATCGCCAAGGCCGGCGGCACCCCGCTCGCCGTGGCGAAGGATGGGCGCCTGCTCGGCGTCATCCACCTCAAGGACATCGTCAAGGGCGGCGTCCGCGAGCGCTTCGCGGAACTGCGCCGCATGGGCATCCGCACCGTGATGATCACCGGCGACAACCCGATGACCGCCGCCGCCATCGCGGCCGAGGCCGGCGTCGACGATTTCCTCGCCCAGGCCACGCCGGAGAACAAGCTCACTTTGATCCGAGAGGAGCAGGCCAAGGGCAAGCTCGTCGCCATGTGCGGCGACGGCACCAACGATGCGCCGGCGCTGGCGCAGGCCGATGTCGGCGTCGCCATGAACACCGGCACGGTCGCGGCGCGCGAGGCCGGCAACATGGTCGATCTCGACTCGGACCCGACCAAGCTCATCGAGATCGTCGAGATCGGCAAGCAGCTCCTGATGACGCGCGGCGCCCTGACCACCTTCTCGATCGCCAACGACGTCGCCAAGTACTTCGCCATCATCCCGGCGATGTTCCTGGCCTTCTATCCGCAGCTCGGCGCGCTCAACATCATGGGTTTGCAGACGCCCCAGAGCGCCATCCTGTCGGCCATCATCTTCAACGCGCTGATCATCGTCGCGCTGATCCCGCTGGCGCTGAAGGGCGTGAAGTACCGGGCCGTCGGCGCCGGCGCTTTGCTCAGCCGCAACCTGCTCGTCTACGGGCTCGGCGGGCTCGTCGTGCCCTTCATCGGCATCAAGGCCATCGACATGGCCGTGACCGCGCTGCACCTCGTCTAAGGAGCCGCCACCATGCTCAAGCAGATCCGCCCCGCTCTGGTGATGATCCTCGCCCTCACGGCGATCACCGGCCTCGTCTATCCGCTGGCGATGACCGGCATCGCCCAGATCGTCTTCCCACGCCAGGCCAATGGCAGCCTGATCGAGAAGGACGGCAAGATCGTCGGCTCCAGCCTGATCGGCCAGAATTTCACCGGCGAGCGCTATTTCCACGGCCGCCCCTCGGCGACGGTCGCGACCGATCCGGCCGACAGCACGAAGACCATCGACGCGCCCTACAACGCCGCAAGCTCCGGCGGTTCCAATCTCGGCCCGACCAGCCAGAAGCTGGTCGAGCGCATCAAGGCCGATGCCGAGAAGCTCAAGGCCGAGAATCCCGGCGCCCCGGTGCCGATGGATCTGGTGACGACCTCGGGCAGCGGGCTCGACCCGCATATCTCGCCGCAGGCCGCCTATTTCCAGGTCGCCCGCGTCGCCAAGGCACGCAATGCCGACCCTGCGGGCATCAAGGCGCTGGTCGATGCCCATGTCGAACCGCGCAAGCTCGGCTTCCTCGGCGAGCCCGTCGTCAACGTGCTCGCGCTCAACCTCGCCCTCGACGGCGCCGCTTCGCGCTGACACAAAGGCAATGGCGGCTCCCGCTCCGCCATTGCCCCGCGATACCGACATGCCAACCGCCGAGAATCATCGCGAGATCAGGGCCAGGCCCTCGCCCGAGGCGCTGCTCGAAAGCGCCCGGCGGGAGGGGCGCGGCCGCCTGAAGATCTTCCTCGGCGCGGCGCCGGGCGTCGGCAAGACCTATGAGATGCTGACCTCCGGCAGGGCCCGGAAGGCCGAGGGCATCGATGTCGTCATCGGCATCGTCGAAACCCATGGCCGCAAGGAGACGCAAGGGCTGGTCGACGGCTTCGAGATCGTCCCGCGCCGGAGCGTCGACTACAAGGGCCGCGCGCTCGAGGAGATGGATCTCGATGCCATCCTGGCCCGGCGGCCGGCGCTCGTGCTGGTCGACGAGCTCGCACACACCAATGTCCCCGGCAGCCGCCATCCGAAGCGCCATCTCGATGTCGAGGAACTGCTCTCGCAGGGCATCGACGTCTACACCACGCTGAACATCCAGCATGTCGAGAGCCTGAACGACGTGGTCGCGCAGATCACCCGCATCCGGGTGCGCGAAACCGTGCCGGATTCGGTTCTCGACCGCGCCGACGATATCGAGGTCATCGACCTGACCCCGGCCGACCTGATCAGGCGGCTCCAGGAGGGCAAGGTCTATCTCGGCAATACGGCCCGGCGCGCCATCGAGAACTACTTCTCGCCCGGCAACCTGACGGCCCTGCGCGAGCTGGCGCTACGCCGCACAGCGCAACGGGTCGACGAGCAACTGCTCAGCCATATGCAGAGACATGCGATCCCCGGCCCCTGGGCGGCGGGGGACCGCATCCTCGTCTGCATCGATGACGGTGCCGGTTCCGCCGCCCTGGTCCGCCTCGCCAAGCGCCAGGCCGACCGGCTGCGCGCGCCCTGGAGCGCGCTCTATGTCGAGACGCCGCGCGCCGCCGCGCTGACGGAAGCGGCCAAGACGCGTGTGGCCGGCGCGTTGCGGCTCGCCGAGCAGCTCGGCGGCGAGGCGGTCACGCTGCCCGGCCAGGACGTCGCCGGCGAGATCATTCGCCATGCGGCGGCGAACAATGTCACGCAGATCGTCGTCGGCAAGCCGGCCAAGCCGCGCTGGCGCGAGTTTTTCAGCGGCTCGGTCTCGCATGACCTGATCCGCCGCGCCGGCGACATCAGCGTGCATGTCGTCTCGGTCGCGGAAGGCGAGAAGGACGCCCGCCCGCTCGCAGCCGACGGCCCGCGCCCGTTCAGCCTGCGGCCCTATCTCGGCGTGGTCGTTTCGGTGGCCATCGCGCTCGGCGTCGCCGAATTGCTCAGCCAGGTTATGGACCTTCGCAATATCGCGCTGGTCTTCCTGATGAGCGTGCTGATCTCGGCCGTGACCGGCGGCTTCTGGCCGGCGCTCCTCGCTTCGGTCCTGAGCGCGCTGGCGCTGAATTTCTTCTTCATCCCCCCGCTCTACACCCTGACGATCAACGACCCGGAGAACGCGGTCGCGCTGGCCTTCTTCCTGCTCGTCGCGGTGATTGCGAGCAACCTCACCGCGCGCGTCCAGCGCCAGGCCGATGCCGCCCGCCAGCGCGCCCGCACCACGGAGGATCTCTATCTCTTCTCCAAGAAGCTCGCCGGCACGGGCACGCTCGACGACGTGCTCTGGGCGAGCGCCTTCCAGATCGCCTCGATGCTGCGGGTGCGCGTCGTGATCCTCATGCCCGAGGAGGGCTCTCTCGCGGTCCGCGCCGGCTATCCGCCCGACGACACGCTGGTCGATGCCGATATCGCCGCGGCGCGCTGGGCCTGGGAGCATAACCGTCCGGCCGGGCGCGGCGCCGATACGCTGCCCGGCGCGAAGCGCTTCTATCTGCCGTTGCGCACGGGGCGGACCGCTGTCGGCGTGATCGGCCTCGACGACGACCGGGAAGGCCCGCTGCTGACGCCCGAGCAGCAGCGCCTGCTCGATGCGCTGGCCGATCAGGCAGCCGTCGCCATCGAGCGCATCCAGCTCGTCGCCGATGTCGACCGGGCCAGGCTCGCAGCCGAGGCCGACCGCCTGCGCTCGGCGCTGTTGACCTCGATCTCGCACGATCTCAAGACGCCGCTGGCCTCGATCATGGGCGCCGCCGGCACCTTGCGCGACTATCGCAACGCCTTGCCGGAGGACGACCGCGCGGCCCTGCTCGCGACCGTGATCGACGAATCCGAACGTCTCAACCGCTTCATCGCCAATCTGCTCGACATGACCAAGATCGAATCCGGCGCGATGGAGCCGAATGCGGCGCCGGTGGATGTGGCCGAGGTGGTCGGCAGCGCGCTGCGCCGCGCCGCGAAGATCACCGCCGGCCATCGCGTCGAGACCGGGCTTCCCGAAGATTTGCCGATGCTCAGGCTCGATCCCGTGCTGTTCGAGCAGGTGCTGTTCAACCTCGTCGACAACGCCGCCAAATACGCGCCGGCCGGCAGCACGATCGCGATCAGCGCCCGGCAGGATGACGGCGCGGTCGCCATCGAGGTCGCCGACGAAGGCCCGGGCCTGCCGCCCTCCGACCTGGAGCGCGTCTTCGACAGCTTCTACCGGGTCAGGAAGGGCGACCAGGTTCGCGCCGGCACCGGGCTCGGCCTCTCCATCTGCCGCGGTTTCGTCGAGGCGATGGGTGGCACGATCAAGGCCGGCAACCGGCAGGACCGCATGGGCGCGGTCTTCACGATCCGGATGCCCAGCGAGGCGCGGCAGGACAGGTTGGAGCCGCTGACATGACGACATCGGATATCGAGGTTCTGGTCGTCGACGACGAGCCGGCGATCCGCCGCCTGCTGCGCGTCGGCCTCTCGACCGAGGGCTATGCCATCCGCGAGGCCGCCACGGCGCGCGAGGCGATCGAGCGAATCGCGGAGCAATTGCCCGATCTCGTCGTCCTCGATCTCGGCCTGCCGGACATGCCCGGCCAGGAGCTGCTGCGGAGATGGCGGGAGGAGGCGCTGGCGCTGCCGATCGTGATCCTGTCGAGCCGCACCGACGAGGCCGGCATCGTCGAGGCGCTCGAGAACGGTGCCGACGACTACGTCACCAAGCCTTTCGGCATGAAGGAGCTCGCGGCGCGGCTGCGGGTCGCGCTGCGTCACAAGCTGCAGCAGCAGGGCGAGAAGCCGATCTTCCAGACCGGCGAGCTCTCGGTCGATCTGGTCAAGCGCATCGTCAGGCTGGGCGACAGGGAGGTGAAGCTTTCGCCGAAGGAGTACGATATCCTGCGCATCCTCGTGCAGCATGCCGGCAAGGTGCTGACCCACCAATATCTGATGAAGCAGGTCTGGGGCGCTTCGGCCGACGTGCAGTATCTGCGGGTCTATGTCCGGCAGCTCAGACAGAAGATCGAGCGCGTACCCGACCAGCCGCAATACATCACCACCGAAACCGGCGTCGGCTATCGCCTGCGCGAGGCGGAGTGAGCCGGCCTCCGGCCCGCCCGAACGTGACGAAGACCAAAGCATGACCCCGTCCGACATCATCCTCCCACGCTCCATCATCGCGCTTTCGGCGCGCTCGAAGGGCGCGCTGCTGCAGGCGCTCGCGCGAACGGCCGCCGAACAGCTCGCGCTGCCGCAGGCCGCCATTCTCGATGCGCTGATCCGGCGCGAGGCTCTCGGATCGACCGGGGTCGGCGGCGGGGTCGCCATGCCGCATGCGCCCGTTCCGGGGCTGGAGCAGCCTTTCGGCCTGCTGGTGCGTCTCGAACGGCCGGTTGCCTATGAGGCGATCGATGGCCGGCCGGTCGATCTCGTCTGCCTCGTGCTGACGCCCGAGAACGGCGGCAAAGGGCGGATCGACGCGCTCGCCTGCATCGCGCGGCGGCTGCGCTCGCCGGAGGCTTGCGATCGGATTCGCGGCGCCGCGAGCAGCGAAGACATTTATGCCATGCTGCTGGAGGGAAGCTGACGGAAAGGCGCGGCGGCGCCGTTACGAGGCCGCACCCTGCGGCGGTTCCGGCACGTCGTAGCCTTCGGCGGCGTAGAGGTTGATCTTGTTGCGCAAGGTGCGAATGGCGATGCCGAGCAGATTCGCGGCATGGGTCCTGTTCCCATCCGTTTCCCGCAAGGTCGCCAGAATCAGATCCCTTTCCACCTCCGCAACCGGCAAGCCGACAAGTTGGTCCATGACGGCCTGCTCATGTTCGAGGTCGTGCATTTGATCGTCCTTTCCGAGCCCCCAGAAGCCCCGCCGGACAGGTCAAGGGGAGGACGACGTGGTTAAGAAATCGTAAATCCATGCCGTGACGGGGCCTCAGCCCCGATGGCGCCGTGCCTTCCGGGGCTCCGCGGATGGGGTCTCCACGCATCGATTTGTCGGCATGGGATCGAAATGCCCACTCGCGCGTTGAGTCGTCGGCGCTGCTACCGGCGCGCGGAATAGGACGATGACGATGATCAGACAGACAGCAGTTTCCTTGGCCGCCATGATGATGCTGGCCACGCCGGCACTGGCGCAGCAGCGCAATCTCGGTCCCTCGACCGGCACGGTGCGGATCGAGCAGGTGCAGGCCGGCTTCATCGCCGGCGGCGAGGCCGGTGGCGGCACGCTGCGCTATCATGGCCGCTCCTATCCGATCACGGTCGGCGGCCTCGGCGTCGGCACGGTCGGCGCCTCCAAGACGACCGCCTCGGGCACCGTCTACGGGCTGCAGCGGGTCGGCGACTTCGCCGGGGCCTATGTCCAGCTCAAGGAGGGCTGGGCCGTCGGCGACCAGGGCCGCGGCACGGTCTGGCTGCGCAACGACAAGGGCGTGACCCTGCGCCTCGCCACGCGTCGGCAGGGCTTGCAGCTCTCGCTCGGCGCCGACGGTGTCCTGATCGGCTTCAAGCAGTAGAGCCCGTTGATTTGGACGGAGCCACGCGGTGGTCATCCCGGGCTTGACCCGGGATCCATGCCGGAGCGCTTCCGATCAAGGCTCAGGCATGGATTCCGGATCTCCGCTTCGCTGCGTCCGGAATGACGCTGCTTTTTGTAAAAACACGGCACGTTCCAGCAAGGGCACTGCGCGATAGCCTCTAGGCTTTTGGGCCGCCTCGATTATGGTGCGGCCACCTTGGCTATCGTGCTCGTCCCCTTCGCGATCTCTGTCGCCGCCGCGTTCGCGGCGGCGCTGCTCTGCGTGCTGCTGCGTCCGCTGCTGCAACGCTACGCGCTGGCGCGCCCCAACGCCCGCTCGAGCCACACGGTGCCGACACCGCAGGGCGGCGGCATTGCCGTGCTCGCCGGCGCGTTCCTGGCCATAGCGCTGGCCTTCGGCCTGAGCCCCGTCGAGGCCGAAGCCGGGCGTGCGCTGCTCGTCGTCGCAACGGGAGCGACGGTGCTCGCCGTGGTCGGCGCCTGGGACGATATCCGGCCTCTGCCGGCGAGCCTGCGATTGGCGCTGCAGGCGGCCTGCGTCGGATTCGTGCTGTTTCGGGCCGCGCCGGAATTGCGCTTGTTCCCGGAATTCCTCCCGCTCGCCGCCGAGCGGGCCTTGGCGCTTGTCGCCGGCATCTGGTTCGTCAATCTCGTCAACTTCATGGATGGGCTCGACTGGATCACCGTCGCCGGCATCGTGCCGCTCGCGGCGGCACTTGCCTGGGCAGGGATCACCGGCGTCGTCGATCCCGCCACGGGCTGGCTCGCGGCGGCCCTCTGCGGCGGGCTCATCGGCTTCGCGCCCTTCAACCGGCCGGTGGCGAAGCTCTTTCTCGGCGATGTCGGCTCCCTGCCGATCGGGCTCCTGACCGCTTATCTGCTCTATCGGCTGGCCGGGACGGGCGCCTTCGCGGCGGCGCTCATCCTGCCGCTCTATCATGTCGCCGATTCCACCATCACGCTGCTGCGGCGCCTCGCCCGCGGCGAGAAGGTGTGGGAAGCGCATCGCTCGCATTTCTACCAGCAGGCCACCGTCAACGGCTTCAGCGTCCGCGGCGTCGTCGGACGGGTCGCGGTGCTGAACATCGTCCTGGCGACGTTGGCGGGACTGTCGATCGCTTGGCCGGGTCTCTGGGTTCAAGGCGCGTGCCTGGCATTGGCGGCCGTGCTGACGGGTCTGTTGTTGCGCGCCTTCGCGACGCCACGGGCCGGCCATGGCTGAGGGAACCATCCTCCTCACCGGCGCCAGCGGCTTCGTCGGGCCGCATGTCGTGGCGGCGCTGACGGGTGCGGGCTGGCGCCTGCGGCTCGCATTGCGGCGGCCGGTCCCGGTGCCTGCCGGCGTCGAGACGGTTAAGATCGGCGATCTCGCCCAACCGCTGGATTGGAGCGAGGCGCTGCGCGGCGTCGACCATGTTGTGCATATGGCGGGTCTCGCCCATGCCGGGCCGGGGCTCGACGAGGCGCTCTACCAGCGCATCAACACCCAGGCGACGCTGGAGCTGGCACAGGCGGCGGTTACGGCGGGGGTGCGCCGCTTCGTCTATCTCTCCTCGATCAAGGCGCTGTCGGGTGCCTTCGACGGGCCTCCGCTGACCGAGGATGCGGCGCCCGCTCCCGACGATGCCTATGGCCGCTCCAAGCTGGCTGCGGAGCAGGGCCTCGCGGCGCTCGCTCTCGACTGGGTCGCCTTGCGCCCGGTGCTGATCTACGGGCCGGGTGTCAAGGCCAATATGGCGGCCCTGCTGAAGCTGGCGAAGCTGCCGCTGCCCCTGCCGCTCGGCGGGCTTCAGGCGCCGCGCTCGCTGCTCGCCGTCGAGAACCTCGCCGAGGCCATCCGCTTCGCCCTGACACCAGCTTGCCCGCCCCGGCGGAGCTACATCGTCGCCGATCCGGAGCCGGTCAGCGTCGCCGGGATGCTCACGGCCTTGCGCAGCGGCCTCGGCCGTGGATCCGGCTTGCTGCCGGTGCCGGAAGGCTGGCTGCGGCTGGCGGCGCGGCTGGCGGGGCGGGAGGAGACCTTCCTCAAGCTCGCGGGCAGCCTCGTGGCGCGCCCCGAAGGCCTGCTCAGCGCTGGATGGCGGCCGCCGGTAGAGACCGGGGCGGCGCTGGCGCGGCTGGCGGGTTCTGCTCGCGCCGGCTGAAATCCGGGATCGCCTCGTCGAGCACGGCGTTGGCGGCGGCGCGGTCATTCGCCTTGATGGCTTCGTCCAGTTGCGCGAGCCAGCTCTGGATCTTCGCCCGCCCGGCGAAGCTGGGCTTGGCGGCCATCACCCCGTCGAGGCCGGTCTCGGCCATGGGCTCGTCGCGGGCGAAGAGGATCTCGTTGAGCCGCTCGCCCGGCCGCACGCCGCTGACGACGATCTCGATATCCTCGCCGGGCTCGTAGCCCGCCAGCCGGATCATCCGCTCGGCCAGGTCCATGATCCGCACGGGCTGGCCCATCTTGAGCACATAGACGGCGGCCCGTTCGGAATCGGTATCCTCGGCCCCGGTATGGGACGCTGCCGTCAGCACGAGATCGCAGGCTTCGCGGATCGTCATGAAATAGCGGATCATGTCGGGGCTGGTGACCGTGACGGGCCCGCCGCGCGCGATCTGCGCCTTGAACTTCGGCACGACCGAGCCGGCCGAGCCGAGCACATTGCCGAAGCGCACCGCGACCAGGCGCACGCCCGAGGCGGCCGCGACGAACTCGGCATCGCGCGACTGCGCATACATCTCGGCGAAGCGCTTCGTCGCCCCCAGCATCGAGACGGGCTCGATCGCCTTGTCGGTCGAGATCATCACGAAGGTCTTCGCCCCGGCGGCGATCGCCGCGTCGGCGACGTTCACCGAGCCGAAGATATTGGTCTTGATGCCCTCGCTCCAGTCGGCCTCGAGATAGGGCACATGCTTCAGCGCGGCGGCATGGACGACGATGTCGGGTTGGAAATCGCCGAAGAGCGGCATGATGCGCTCGCGGTCGCGGACATCGGCGAGCACGCCGGAGACGACCGTGTCGCGCTCCTGCACGGCGAGCAGCTCGGTGATCTGGAACAGGGCGGGCTCGGAACTCTCGACCACCAGCAGCTCGGCCGCGCCGAAGGCGGCGCAGCGCAGGCAGATCTCGGAGCCGATCGAGCCGCCGCCGCCGGTGACGATGACGCGCTTGCCTTTCAGGAAGGCGCCGAGACGCCCACGGTCGATGGTGACGGTCGAGCGCACCAGCAGATCCTCGATCTCCAGCGGCGCGACGTCGGTGTCGCGCGTGCCTTCGCCGGAGGCGTCGATCCGGGAGATCGGCACGGCGAGCCGGCGCGTCTGGCTGAGCCATTTCTCCGGATGGGCCTCGGGCACCAATGCAGAGGGCGTCGCGACGATGCGGCGATAGCCCTCGCCACGGTCCGCCGCCTCGCCTGCGACCGTCCCGATCTCCGAGAGCAGGCCGAGCACCGGCACGCCACGGATCGACTGGCCGAGATCGTCGTGACGCGGCGAGAGGATGCCGGCGGGGCGCAGCCGGCGCATCGTCCCGGCTTCCATGGCCCGGATCACCATCTCGACCTCGACGCCGCGGCCGAGCAGCAGGGCCGGCAGCACCGCCTCTCGCTCGGCATTGGTCCGGCCGCGGGCATATTTGAAGTAGCGATAGGCCAGGCGCGGGCCGCCGAGCAGGGCGATCTGGACCAGCCAGTAGAGCGCGATCGAGATCTTGCCGAAATAGAAGGCGCCGTAGAAATCCGGGGCGACGAGGAGATAATCGACCGCAAGCAGCGTCACCGTCAGGACCGAGACGGCCTTCACGATGTTGGAGAGGTCCGGCAGCGAGGCGAAGCGCCATTTCGAGCGGTAGAGCGAGAAGAACCAGTAGACCAGCCCGGCATAGGCGACGAAGAAGGGCAGGAAGCGCGGCAGATAGCGCAGATGCTCGGTGAGCTGGCGGCCCTCGAAGCGCACGACGAAGACGAGCCAGATCGCCAGCGCCGTCATCACCAGATCGTGCAGGACGATGGCGGACTTCTTCAGGTTCTGTTTGGGCAGGATGGCCATGTCAGCGGGGGTATCCCGCTCCCTCGGCGGCTTGTCAACGCGCGAGCCGGTCTAAAACGGGTCAGGCTCGTGGCGGTCGGGCTTCGAGCCCGCTCAAGACGAAGGAGATCATCTCGTCGGCCGAGGGGCCCGGCAGACATTCGAACTGGTTGATGAGCAGCGGGTGCATGAAGCGGGTCATCGCCGTGCGGATGCAGCCGGTCGCCTGGACCGGGTCGATGTCGCGGAACTCACCGTTGGCGATGCCATCCACCACCACGCGGCGCAGCACGGCATCGAAGCGCTCGATATGGGCGATGATCGCGTCCCAGCTTTCCTCCATCGCGGCGCAGACCATCTCCTGCATCCGCACATGGCCGGCGAAGCGAGCGACATTGAGCCGGAACGAGGTCTCCAAGATATCGCGCAACCTGTCAGCGGCCGGCCGGTCCTGACCGGCGATGACGATCATCGCCTCTTCCTGCTCGCGCTTGTAGCGCTCCAGCACCGCCTCGTTGATCGACTTCTTGGAGTCGAAGAAGCGGTAGACATTGGCAGGACTCATCCGCAGGGACTTGGCGATGTCCGCAACGGTCGTCTTCTGGTAGCCGATGTCGCGAAAGAAGCGCTCGGCGGTGTCGACGATGGTCTGCCTGGTATCGCGTTCGGCGTGGGTCACGGCGCGGCCGCTTTGTTTGCTTTCTAGTGTAGGCGGTGAGTATTGATCGCTATGACGAATTTCGTCATTCGTCAACGCTATGGCGAATAAAAGTTTTTCTCCCATGTGGCAACAATCGCGAGCGGCTCGATAAGTTCCGCGCGGCGCGCGGGACGTACGATTTCGGCGGGATGGATGCTTCTCCTCAACGGGGTAGGAGCAGGATCCTCGCTCAAATCGCAGCGTCCCGGTGCCGGCGCGCGATCTCCAGCAAGGCTTCGACATCGAGATGCCCCGCGAGATGGGCGGCGAGATCGTCGAGGGTCTGCTCGATGAGCACGTCGAACCGGACATCCGAGCCTTGCGTGCCGCCGCCGATCGCGCCGAGCCAGGCCGCCCGCATCGCATCCGACGCGAAGGCGCCATGAAGATAGGTGCCGGCGACGCGGCCGTCCGGGCTGGCTGCGCCCTCGGCCCGGCCATCGACCGCGAAGGGCGCGCGCCGGGTGTCGGGGCCTTCGGTCCGGCCGAGATGGATTTCGTAGGCGCGTCCCTGCGCCGCGCTGGCCGCATGGGTGAAGCGGGTCTCGCGCACCGTCTTGGCGGCGTCGAGCACCGTCTCGACATCGAGCAGCCCGAGGCCGGGCGCCTCTCCGGCCGGCCCCTCGATGCCCGACGGGTCGCGGACGACGCGCCCCAGCATCTGGTAGCCGCCGCAGAGCCCGAGCACATGCCCGCCGCGACGGCGATGCGCGAGGATGTCGATGTCCCAGCCTTCGGCGCGCAGCGCGGCGAGGTCCCGCAGCGTCGTCTTGGAACCGGGCAGGATCACCACATCGGCGATCGGCAGGGGCTGTCCCGGTGGCACCAGCACCAGATCGACCTCCGCTTCGAGCTTGAGCGGATCGAGATCGTCGAAATTGGCGATGCCGGGCAGGATGGGCACGGCGATGCGGATGCGGGCACCGGGTTTGCGCTCGGAACGCAGATCGAGGCCGTCCTCAGCCGGCAGCCGGTGCGCCGCCGCGAACCAGGGCACCACGCCGAGGCAGGGCCAGCCGGTGGCTGTGGCGATGGTCTCGACGCCCGGCCGGAACAATTCGACCGCGCCGCGGAAACGATTGACGGCGAAGCCGCGGATCATCGCCCGGTCGGCGGGGTCGAGCACCGCATGGCTGCCGACGAGGCTGGCGATCACGCCGCCGCGGTCGATGTCCCCGATCAGGATGGCAGGCACGTCCGCGGCGCGGGCGAAGCCCAGATTGGCGATGTCGCGGGCGCGCAGATTGGTTTCCGCGGCCGAGCCGGCGCCCTCGACGATGACGAGATCGGCGTCGGCGCAGAGCCGCTCGTAGCTTTGCAGGACCTGCGGCAGGAAATCGCCGCGCCGGGCGAAGTCGCGCGAGGCGAGGCGACCGGCGACGCGGCCCTGCAGGATGATCTGGCTGCCCTGCTCGCCCTCGGGCTTCAGCAGGACCGGGTTCATGTCGGGATGCGGCGCGACCCGCGCGGCCCGCGCCTGCAGCGCCTGCGCCCGGCCGATCTCGCCTTCGGCGGTGGCGGCGGCATTGTTGGACATGTTCTGCGGCTTGAACGGGCGCACCCGCAGCCCGCGATCGGCGAAGAGCCGGCACAAGCCGGCGACGATCAGCGACTTGCCGACATTCGAGCCGGTGCCGAGAATCATGATGGCGGGCGTGCGGGCGCGGTCCATGCGCCTGCTTAGATCATCTGCGAGGGAAAGGGAGAGGCTTTGCGATCAAAGCAGGGCGTTTGCGCCGACGGGCCGGATGTCGCGAGGCCCCTGACATAATTCGCCGGCCTACTGCGGCATCCTGCTGCGCCAAAGGGGCGAAGTCGCAACGGGCGTCCGCCGTAGACCGGCTGAAAGTGAATAGACACTGACCGGTGATGAATGTCAACATTCATCATTCGATATTTTCAGGCGCCGGAACGACGACCCCGAACGGGGATGCACACGTTCCCACGGCATGGTAGAGCCGGGCCCAGCAAAAGCCTGCCGGACGCCGAAATCCCGATGAATCCGATCTTTTCCGCCCTTCAGACCAGTGTCTTCGAGGTCATGTCCCAGCTCGCGCGCGAGACCGGCGCGGTGAATCTCGGGCAGGGCTTTCCGGATGATCCCGGGCCGGAGGATGTCCGGCGCAAGGCGGCCGAGGCGGTGATCGATGGCTGGAATCAGTATCCGCCGATGATGGGCCTGCCGGAACTGCGGCAGGCGGTGGCTGTTCACTACAAGCATTGGCAGGGGCTCGATCTCGATCCCGACAGCGAGATCATGGTGACCTCCGGCGCGACCGAGGCCATCGCCGGGGCGCTGATGGCGCTGGTGACGCCGGGCGACGAGGTCGTGCTGTTCGAGCCGATGTACGACGCCTATGTGCCGCTGGTGCGCCGCGCCGGCGGCATCCCGAAATTCGTGACGCTGACGCCGCCTCATTTCGGCCTGACCGAGGAGGCGCTGGCGAAAGCCTTCTCCCCGAAGACGCGCGTCGTGTTGTTCAACAACCCGCTCAACCCGACGGCGACGATCTTCAGCGAGGCCGATCTCGACCTGCTCGCCGCCTTCTGCAACCGCTATGATGCGATCGCGGTCTGCGACGAGGTCTGGGAGCATGTCGTCTTCGACGGCCACCGCCATGTGCCGGTGCTGGGGCGGCCCGATATGCGCGAGCGCACCGTCAAGATCTCGTCGGCCGGCAAGATCTTCTCGCTGACGGGCTGGAAGGTCGGGCTGGTCATGGCGGCGCCCGCGATCATGCGGGTGCTGGCCAAGGCGCATCAATACATCACCTTCACCACCCCGCCGAACCTGCAGGCCGCGGTCGCCTACGGGCTTGGCAAGGAAGACGGCTATTTCGAAGGGATGCGGGCGGATTTCCAGCGCTCGCGCGACCGCTTCGCCACGGGGCTTCGCGACCTGGGATTCCAGGTGCTGCCGAGCGCGGGCACCTATTTCCTCAATCTCGATATCGCGCCGCTAGGCGAGCGCGACGATGTCGATTTCTGCCGCCGTCTCGTCACGGAGAACGGCGTCGCCGCCATCCCCGTCAGCGCCTTCTATGCGGAGGGGGCGGTGAAGAATGTCGTGCGTTTCTGCTTCGCCAAGCGCGATGCGACGCTCGACGCGGCGCTGGAGCGGCTCGCGGAGCGGAGCCCGCGCGGCTGATTCGGGACTATTCCGAGAGCAGGCGCGTCGCCAGCTCTCCAGCCGCGGCCAGGCGTTGCTGGAGACCCGCGGCTGCGCCGGGGTCGGCCTTGCGCGCGGTTTCCACGGCCTCGACCAGCTGCGCCAGAGCTTTTTGGGCGAGGTCCTTGTCCTTGCCGCGGCGTGCGAGCTGGAGCATGGCCTCGGCCTGGGCCGCGCGCGTCTGAGCCCAGAGCAGCGGCACGGTCTCGCGTCGGCGCTCTTCCAGCGCGGCCGCAAATGTCGCAATGGCCTCCTCGATCACCACCGGTTCGGTGTAGCGTTCGGCCATGGCGCCGAGAACGCTGCCCATCTGGTCTTGAAGTTCGGCCCAGCGCAGCGGCTCCTTTTCGCGGTCGACGGCCGCAGCGACCCGGGTGAGGCTGTTGAAGGCGCGCTCCAGCAGGGCCAGATCGTTGCGGTGGCTGCCGAGCACCGCGCGTGCGCGCGCGATCATGTGCTCGGCCTCGAGCCAGCGCGTCTCGTCGCTGCTGCGGTCCCAGGCGGCAAGCACGGTCGCGAAGGCGGAAATCGCCTCTTCCAGCAGGGCCTCGTCCTGTTGTCTCTTGCCGAGAATGAGCGCGAGCCGGCCGAAGCGGAGCTTCAGCGCGCGCCAGAGCAGCGGAGCTTCGTCGCGCTGGAGATGTTCCAGCGCGCGCCGGCAATGCGCCAGGGCCTCGCTGCGAAGCGACTTCTCATCCGTGACCTGCGCAAGCCCTTCGAGGGCGCCGGCCAGCGCTTCCTCGGCTTCGGCGAAGGCGGTGGTATCTTCCAGGCTGTCCAGCCCTTCGATCTGGCGACGCAGCACTGCCGCGGCGGCGTCATAGCCCTCGCGGCCGCCGAAATCCTCGCTGATGCGGACGAGCGCGCTGGCTTGGTCGAGCGCGGCCCGGCGGCTGTGTTCGATATCGACGAGCCCGATCAGCGCTGAAGCCTCGCCATAGCGCGCCGCTGCTTCGCGGTAGCTTTCCGGCGCGGCGCGCAGGAAGCTGAGTGCTGCGCGGTCGGCCCGGTTTTCGCCGATCCGCACCCGGCTTCCCGCCGACAGGGCGGTGAGGTCGGTGACTTTTCCGATCAGATGGAGTTCGGCCTTCGCCAGAGCCTTGTCGGCTTCGGCGAGCCGGCCGGCGGCGATGGCGGCCGCCGCTTCGGCGCGCAGCCGCCGGATCTCCGCATCGTCGAGCGGCGATGTCAGGCGACGGGCCAAGGCAAGAAAGTCCTGGGCCTTGCGGTCGAGCAGCGTCTCGTTCGGCAAGGCCTTGCCGGCATCGGTGAGCCAGTCGCCGACCATCGCGGCCAGCGCGACCGGCGGCAATCCGTGGCGTCCGGCGACCCGGGCCAGAAGCGGTGTGATCTCGTCCAAACGGCCGATAGCCGCCTCCCGCCAGGGCTACCGCCATGCTCCCGCTGGGCTCATGGCGGCGATGCATGTCCCCGGGCCGGAAGCGGCTTCCGCGGCCGGCCCGGGGGCGTCCAATCTCACTTCGCGGCGATGACCGCGATCTCGACCGTGAACTGCGGCGCGGCGAGCTTGGCCTCGACCGTGGCGCGGCCCGGCGTGGCGCCCGCGACGACCCACTTGTCCCAGACGGCGTTCATCTCGGCGAAGGTCGACATGTCGGCGAGCCAGATATTGACCATCAGCAGCTTCGACTTGTCCGTGCCAGCCTCGGCCAGCAGGCCGTCGATGATGCCGAGGATGTCGGCCGTCTGCTCCGCCACGCTCTTGCCCGCTGCGGCGCCAGCGACCTGGCCGGCCAGATAGACGGTATCGCCGTGCACGACGGCCTTGGACATACGGGGACCGGGCTGGATACGCTGGATGCTCATCGTCAAATCTCCTTGAACGGATAGCTTCGCTGGTAGCCCGGCCGGCCCGGTTTCGCAATTGCCAAGGATGCAGGAGCGCTTTCTTCGCGCGAACCGGCATCCGCCTCGCGCCAAAACGCTTCAGGCGAGGCTCGTCCAGCCTGCCCAGAGCATCGCATAGCGCGCCGCCTTGCCGACCAGCACCAGCAGGATGAAGCGCCCGAGCGGGAAGTTCAGCGTGCCCGCGACGAAGGTCAGCGGGTCGCCGACGACCGGCAGCCAGGCGAAGAGCAGCGAGGGCCAGCCGAAGCGCCCGAACCAGCCTTGTGCCTTGGCGAGGCGGGCCGGGTCGGGCCGCAATCGCACCGGCAGCGCCTCGACGCCGCGCTGTGCGATGAGCCGGCCGAGCCACCAGTTGAGGAGCGAGCCGGCGGTATTCGCCAGGCTCGCTGTCAGGAACAAGGCGAGCGGATCGACGCTTTTCGCCGCCAACAGTCCGATGAAGACGGCTTCAGATTGCGCCGGCAGCAGGGTCGCGGCGATGAAGGCCGCGCTCGCCATGCCGGCGAGCGACCAGAAGGCTTCCATCAAGATGCGGAGCCGGAGAGGGCGGGCCGGGGCGGGAACGACATCGCGGCTGGATTCTACAGCCGCCGCAGGGCGACCTGCTGGATGCGGTGGCTCGCGCCTTTGGTCAGGATCAGGCTGGCGCGCTGGCGCGTCGGCAGGATGTTCTCCTGCAGGTTCGGCAGGTTGATGCCGGTCCAGAGCTTCTCGGCGATGGAGAGGGCTTCCTCCTCCGCGATCTCGGCATATTTGCGGAAGAAGGAGCGCGGATCGCGGAAGGCGGTGTGGCGCAGCGTCATGAAGCGGTTGACGTACCAGCGGTGCAGATCGTTCTCGTCGGCGTCGAGATAGACCGAGAAGTCGAAATAATCCGAGACGAAGGGGATCACCGTGCCGTCCTTCGGCATGCGGCTCGGCTGCAGCACGTTCAGCCCCTCGAGGATCAGGATGTCCGGCCGCTCGACCGTCACCGTCTCGCCCGGCACGACGTCGTAGACGAGGTGCGAATAGACCGGCGCCGACACTTGCGGCTTGCCCGCCTTCACATCGGAGAGGAAGCGCAGGATCGCCTGGCCGTCATAGCTCTCCGGGAAGCCCTTGCGCTGCATCAGCCCGCGCCGTTCTAGCTCGGCGTTGGGAAGCAGGAAGCCGTCGGTGGTGACGAGCTCGACCTTCGGCGTATTGGGCCAGCGCGAGAGCAGGGCCTTGAGCACGCGCGCCGTCGTCGACTTGCCGACCGCGACCGAGCCGGCGACCCCGATGATATAGGGCACCTTGGGCTCGGATTCGGCCAGCAGGAAGCGCTGCGTCGCCTTGAACAGCCCCTGCGTCGCCGCGACATAGAGCGAGAGCATGCGCGACAGCGGCAGGTAGATCGCGACGATCTCGTCGAGCGAGATCGGATCGTTGAGCGATTGCAGCTTGGTCAGGTCGTCGACCGAGAGCGTCAGCGGCTGATCGGCGCGCAGATGCGCCCACTCGTCGCGCGAGAAGATGCGATAGGGCGAGACGAGGTCGCGTTCCGGCGGGGTCGAGATGAGGCGCTGGTCCATGACGCGACCCGCAATCCAGGATTCGAGGTTCAAAGGGGGATCATCCTCGCCGGGTCTTCGACGCTACTCAACCGGATCTGGCCGCCTTCTCCGCCAGTCCGGACCGGGCCGTACGAGCTTCAAGCTGGCTCAAGACGTCTTGCAATGCAATATCGCGGCTCTTGAGCACGACCAAAAGATGATACAGCACGTCGGCGCTTTCGGCGATCAGCTCTGCGCGATCGCCCTTCACGGCCGCGATGACGGCCTCGACCGCCTCCTCCCCGAACTTCTTGGCAGCACGCTCGGGCCCGGCGGCGATGAGCTTCGCCGTCCAGGATTCCTCGGGCGAGGCGCTGGCGCGTTCGGCGATGCGGGCTTCGAGATCGGCCAGGGTAAAACCGGTCATGTCAATCGAGCCTCATCCTTAGGCCCGCTTCCGCCATATGGGCCTTGGCCTGACCGATCGTGTAGGTGCCGAAATGGAAGATCGAGGCGGCGAGCACGGCCGAGGCATGGCCTTCGCTGACGCCGGCGACGAGATCGTCGAGGTCGCCGACACCGCCCGAGGCGATCACCGGAACCGAGACCGCATCCGCGATGGCGCGCGTCAGGCCGAGATCATAGCCGGACTTGGTGCCGTCCTTGTCCATCGAGGTCACCAACAATTCGCCCGCACCCAGCGAGACGACCTCGCGCGCGAAGGCGACGGCCTCGATGCCGGTGGCGTTGCGCCCGCCATGGGTGAAGATCTCCCAGCGGCCGGGCGAGACCTGCTTGGCGTCGATCGCGACCGTGATGCACTGGGCGCCGAACTTCTCCGCCGCTTCCTTGACGAAGAGCCGGTTGGTCACGGCGGCGGTGTTGATCGAGACCTTGTCGGCGCCGGCCAGCAGCAGCGCGCGGATATCCTCGACCTTGCGCACCCCGCCGCCGACGGTGAGCGGCATGAAGCAGGCTTCGGCTGTGCGCGTCACCACGTCGAACAGGATGCCGCGATCCTCATGGCTTGCGGTGATGTCGAGGAAGCAGAGCTCGTCCGCGCCGGCCGCGTCATAGGCCTTGGCGGCCTCGACGGGATCGCCGGCATCGACGAGGTCGACGAACTTGACGCCCTTGACGACGCGGCCGTCCTTGACGTCGAGGCAGGGAATGATGCGCGTCTTCAAGGTCATCGTCGACAGGGCCCAGGCCGTTGGAAAAAAGCCGCCGGAAACCGGCTCCTCTAAACCATTGCGGCGCCGGTTGACAGTCCGTCGCGCACGTTCCTTGCTTGGCCTGCGGTTTCGACAGTTCCGAGGTCATCCGATCATGCGCCTGTTCTCCCTTCTCCGCCCCGGCCTGCTGCTGCCGGCCTTGTCCTTCGGCCTGACGCTGGCCGGCGCCGTCCACGCGCAGACGCCCGCGAGCCTGCTCGACACCGTGCAGAGCCGAGGCAGCCTGCAAATCTGCACCACCGGCGACTACAAGCCCTTCACTCTGGCCAAGGACGGCAGCTTCGAGGGCATCGACATCGAGCTGGCGAAATCGCTCGCCAAGGCGCTCGGCGTCGAGGCCAAGTTCGTCCAGACGAAATGGGCCGATCTGCTGACCGACATGGGCTCGGGCAAATGCGACGTCGCGATGGGCGGCATCTCGGTGACGCTCGACCGGCAGAAGAAAGTGTTCTTCTCCACGCCCTATCTCGTCAACGGCAAGGCGCCGATCGTGCGCTGCGCCGACAAGGACAAGTTCCAGACGGTCGCGGCCATCGACAAGCCGGAGACGCGCGTCATCGTCAATCCCGGCGGCACCAATGAGCGTTTCGTGCGCGCCAATTTCAAGCAGGCCAAGATCGAGGTCTTCCCCGACAACGTCACGATCTTCGACCAGATTCTCGCCGGCAAGGCCGACCTGATGATCGCCGAGTCGATCGAGGTGAAGGTGCAGGAGAAGGCCAAGCCGGGCCTCTGTGCCGTCAACCCGGACGAGCCGCTGCAATATGGCGAGATGGGCTATATGCTCCCGCGCGGCGACGCGACCTTCAAGGCCTTCGTCGACCAGTGGCTGCATCTCGCCAAGGCGACGGGCGAGTTCGCCAAGATCTACGACCAGTTCGTGCGCTGAGGATGTTCGTCGCGCTGCCGGGGCTGGAACCGGCGGTGCGGTGACGGCGCGACCCGGTCGAAGCTGATCGGGCGGGGGCGCGCTCGATGTCCGCCCCGATAGTCATTCTTCAACACTTGCCGATACGGTGGCGGCGCAAGGCGGAAGGCTCCGCCGGCTTTCCGGGGGGAAACGCTGCCATGTGCGAGAATTGCGTCGCTCGTCATCTGTTGCCGCGCCCGTCGCGTCGCTCCCTCCTCGGTCTGGGTGCCGCGCTTGCGCTCGCGGGCGGGATGGCCGGCGGCGTCTCGACGGCCTCCGCGCAGACCGCGAGCCCGGCGGATGTGCCGACCGGGGAAGAGGCGTTGAAGCGGCTGATGGCGGGCAATGCCCGCTACGTGGCCAACAAGCCCCGGCATCGGGATTTCTCGGCTGGACGCGCGGCCCGCGCCAGTTCGCAGCATCCCTTCGCCTCGATCGTCGGCTGTGCCGATTCGCGCCTTGCTCCCGAGCTGACCTTCGACCAGAGCGCCGGCGATCTCTTCGTCGTCCGGGTTGCGGGGAATTTCGTCAATGAGGACGGGCTGGCGAGCCTCGAATTCGGCGCGGCCGTCCTGCAGTCGCCCTTGATCCTGGTGCTCGGGCATACGCGCTGCGGCGCGATTTCCGCGACCATCGATGCAGTGAAGAACGGGACGCAATTGCCCGGCCACCTGCCTGCCTTGGTCAATGCGATCCGGCCTGCCGTCATCGAGGCGCAGAAAGCTGGCGCTGCCGATATGCTGGAAGCGGCGACGGAGGCGAATGTCCGGCTCAATGTCGAGCGGCTGAAGACGGCAGCTCCGATCCTTGCCCAGCGCGTCGCTGAGAAGAAGCTGACGGTCGTCGGCGGCGTCTACGACCTCGCCACCGGCAAGGTGAAGCTGATCTGAGGCTCAGGCGGCCCGGGCCAGCCGGTCGAGTGCTGCCGTCGGATCGATGCGACCGTCATAGAGGGCCCGGCCCGTGATCGCGCCTTCGAGGATCGCGGCGTCATCAGCGCAAAGGCGCTCGATATCGGCCATGGAGGCGAGACCCCCCGAGGCGATCACCGGGATCGAAACCGCCTTCGCCAGCGCGATCGTGCCGTCCCAGTTGATGCCCTGGAGCATGCCGTCGCGGGCGATGTCGGTGTAGACGATCGCGGCCACGCCGGCATCCTCGAAGCGCTTGCCGAGATCGGCCGCCGCCAATGTCGAGGTCTCGGCCCAGCCTTCCACGGCCACGAAGCCGTCGCGCGCGTCGATGCCGACCGCGACCTTGCCCGGAAACGCCTTTGCCGCCTCGCGCACGAAACCGGGATCGCGCACCGCCGCCGTGCCGATGATGACTCGGGCGATGCCCTTGTCGAGCCAGCCGGCGACCGTCTTCATGTCACGGATGCCGCCGCCGAGCTGCACGGGAAAGGCGACGCGCTTCAGGATGGCTTCGACCGCCGCCGCGTTCATCGGCTTGCCGGCGAAGGCGCCGTCGAGATCGACGACATGCAGCCACTGGAAGCCCTGGGCCTCGAAGGTCGCAGCCTGCGCGGCCGGGTCGTCGTTGAAGATCGTGGCCTGCGCCATGTCGCCCTGCTTCAGGCGGACGCAGCGGCCTTCCTTGAGATCGATCGCGGGAAAGAGGATCACGGCTTCCAGCTCAGGAAATTGGCGATGAGCTTGAGGCCGAGCGCCTGGCTCTTCTCGGGGTGGAACTGCGTGCCCGCGACGTTGCCATGCGCAACCATTGCGGTCACCGGGCCGCCATGGTCGGTCAGTGCGACCACGTCCTGCGCCCGTTCCGGCGTCAGCGCATAGGAATGGACGAAATAGGCATGTAGTCCCTGCGGGCCGGTCTCGATGCCGGCGAGCAGCGGGTGCTCGTTCTGCCGGTGCAGCGTGTTCCAGCCCATATGCGGGATCTTGAGGCTCTCGTCGCGCGGCTTGATCAGGGCGACATCGCCCGGAATCCAGCCGAGCCCCTCGGTTATCGTGTATTCGAGTCCGCGCGAGGCGAGGAGCTGCATGCCGACGCAAATGCCGAGGAAGGGTCGGCCCTTGCCCCGCACCACCTCTTCCAGCGTCTCGACCATGCCGGGAACGGCGTCGAGCCCGCGCCGGCAATCGGCGAAGGCTCCGACGCCCGGCAGCACGATGCGGTCGGCCGCACGCACGACATCGGTGTTGCTGGTGACGTGGATGGTCGAAGGGATGCCGGCCTCGTTGGCCGCCCGCTCGAACGCCTTGGCGGCCGAGTGCAGGTTGCCCGAGCCGTAATCGATGATCGCGACGGACTGGCTCATCGTCCCTGCGCCTCCGGGAAGAGGCCGATGATCGGCAGAGCGCCGCTCGGTCGTACTGCCGTGGCGGGCGTTACGGTTGCGATCCGCGGCGCGACGGGCTCATCGGCGAGCGCGCGTTCGAAATAGCGGCGCTCGGCCTCGGCCAGTGAGCGCGCCTCGACGACATCCGCCAGGCGCCAGCCCTTGCGGGTGAGCTTGCGGATGACGAGGTTGCGCCCCTCGACGCCGAGGAAGAACGCGATCGTCCAGTAGATCAGCCCGAGCGCGGTCGGGTGGAAGCCGAAGCGCGTCTGGAGAAAGAAGATCGCAGCCCAGGCCAACACGAGCAGCAATGTCGCCAGCCAGAGCCGTTGGCCGAGCAGCCAGAGTCCGTGAAGCAGGAACGCGCCCCAGGAGAAGCTGTCGGGAACGAGGCGTGCCCGCTCGACCGCTTCGCTCTCGCCGCCTTCGGCCGAGGGCGGCGTCATCACCGTGTAGAATGCCATCCTCGCCTCCTCAGAGCGCGCCCTTGGTCGAGGGCACGCGGCCGCCTTCGCGCGGATCGACCTCGAGCGCCTGCCTCAGCGCCCGCGCCAGCCCCTTGAAGCAGCTCTCGGCGATATGGTGGGCATTGTCGCCATAGAGCGTCTCGACATGCAGCGTGATGCCGGCATTCATCGCGAAGGCCTGGAAGAATTCGCGCACCAGCTCGGTGTCGAAGGTTCCGATCTTCTGCGCCTTGAACTCGGTGCGGAACACCAGGAACGGCCGGCCGGAGACATCGAGCGCGACGCGGGTCAGCGTCTCGTCCATCGGCAGGTGGACGTCGGCATAGCGGCGGATGCCCTTCTTGTCGCCGAGCGCCTGCCTGAGAGCCTCGCCGAGCGCGATACCGGCATCCTCGACAGAGTGGTGGTCGTCGATATGGGTGTCGCCCTTCACCTTGACCGTGAGGTCGATCAGCGAATGGCGGGCGAACAGGTCGAGCATATGGTCGAAGAAGCCGACGCCGGTGGCGATCTCGGCCTTGCCGGTACCGTCGATCGTGAGCGAGACCGCGATATCGGTCTCGTTGGTGCGACGCTTCACTTCGCCCGAACGCATGCTGGCCTCTCAGGGCAGGCTGGAAAACGGCTTCGCTTTAGCAGGGGCAAGCGGGGATGGCCACAGGCGCGGTGCCCCGGCTGTCACACGCGTCATGCTCGGGCCTGACCCGAGCATCTCGTGACGGATGAGGCTCCTGCGCTGCGTCCTTCCAGAGATTCTCGGGTCTGCGCTGCGCTTCGCCCGAGAATGACGGCTGGCGTCTTACACCTTCGCCAGCGCCCGCTCCAGATCGGCGATCAGATCGTCGGCATGCTCCAGCCCGATCGAGAGGCGGATCATGCCGTCGGTGACGCCCATATCGGCCCGGACTTCCGGGCTGAAGCGCTGGTGCGTCGTCGTCGCGGGATGGACGATCAGGCTCTTGGCGTCACCCAGATTGTTCGAGATGCGGATCAGCTTGCAGGCGTTGAGCAGGCGATAGGCGGCGTCCTTGCCGCCGGGCACCTCAAAGGCGATCAGCGTCGAGGGGCCGCTCATCTGGCGTGCGATGATCGCGGCCTGCGGATGGCTGTCATGGCCGCAGAAGATGACCTTTGAGGGCTTCGCGTGAGCGGCGAGCCAATCCGCGACCTTGGTCGCATTCTCCGCCTGCTTGGCAACGCGCAGCGGCAGCGTCTCCAGCGCCTTCAGCATCACCCAGGCGTTGAAAGGCGAGATCGCCGGGCCGGTCTGGCGCAGGAAGGTCTGGATATCGCCCTCGATCAGCGCCTTCGAGCCGACGATCAGGCCGCCGAGGCAGCGCCCCTGCCCGTCGATATGCTTGGTGGCGGAATAGACGACGAGATCCGCCCCGAGCTCGAGCGGGCGCTGGAAGAGCGGCGTCGCGAAGACGTTGTCGACGACGAGCGTTGCGCCCGCTGCCTTCGCGATCTCGGCGACGGCGGCGATGTCGATGATCTCCAGCGTCGGGTTCGACGGACTTTCAAGGAAGAGGACTTTGGTGTTCGGCCGGATCGCCTTGCGCCAGGCCGCGAGATCGGTGCCGTCGACCAGCGTCGACGCGACGCCGTAGCGCGGCAGATGGTCCTCGACGACGTAGCGACAGGAGCCGAAGAGCGCGCGCGCCGCCACGACATGGTCGCCGGCGCGGACCTGCGCCATCACGGCGGCGGTGACCGCGGCCATGCCGGTCGCGGTGGCGCGGCAGGCCTCGGCGCCCTCGAAGGCCGCCATGCGGCCTTCCAGCATCGCGACGGTGGGATTGGAGAAGCGGGCATATTGGAAGCCCGGATCCTTGTTCAGGAAGCGCGCCTCGCATTGCTCGGCGCTGTCATAGACATGGCCCTGCGTCAGGAACAGCGCCTCGGAGGTCTCGCCGAACTGCGAGCGCATGGTGCCGGCATGGACCAGACGCGTCTCGGGATGCAGCTTCGCTGCGGCGTTGTCCGATGTCGACATGATCAGCCTCAATCCGTTCTTTATAACGGACAGAGCCAGTAGCAGCTTCCATTCTGTTCGTAAAGAAGAACAGAAATTCCTTTTCGGGAAACGCGCGGCGCGGCAATCCTTCCGCCGGGTTCAGCTCCTGCGTTCGGCAGGCCGTCCGAGCGGCTTGAGGAAGCCGGCGAGATCCGTCGTGACATGGTGGACATGGCCGGCTTCGACCGCGACCTGCTCCCAGGCCTCGCGGAAGGGGTCGGGCGTCCGCGGCACGATCAGCACGGTCTTCATGCCGAGCGCGCTCGGGACGACGAGATTCTTCTCGATGTCCTCGAACATCGCCGCCCGCCCGGGATCGACCGAGTGCTTGGCCAGGAAATTCTCATAGGTCGCGCGTTCGGGCTTGGGCAGGAAGCCGGCCTGCACGATGTCGAAGATATCCTCGAAATGGTGGAGGATGCCGAGCTTGCCGGCGACGTTCTCGGCATGGCCGCGCGAGCCATTGGTCAGGATCAGCTTGCGGCCGGGCAGAGCGGCGATGGCCTCGCCCAGTTCCGGGTTGGGGTCGAGCAGCGACAGGTCGATCTGGTGGGCGAAGTCGAGGAAGTCGTCGGGGTCGACGCCATGCTCCTCCATCAGCCCCTTCAGCGTCGTGCCGTAGCGCTGGTAGTAGTATTTCTGCAGGGCCCGTGACGAAAGGCCGTCGAGGCCGAACAGCTCCGCCAGGAACAGGGTGATGCGCTCGTCGACCTGCGGCCAGACCTTGGCCTCGTGCGAATAGAGCGTGTTGTCGAGGTCGAAGACCCAGTGATCGACATGCGCGAAGCCTTCCGCCGTCAGGGGCGGGGTCGCGACCGGGATGTCAGGAAGTGTTTTCATCGGACTCCGAGATGTGGCGAGCCGGAGTCTGCGCTGCAAGTCCTTGGCCAAGGCTTAATCGCGAGCGCGCTCGACACCCTCCACCCCATCATTCCGGACAAGTCGCGGTAGCGGCGCTGATCCGGAATCCATCATAAGGCTCGGTGCTCTACGATGGATTCCGGGTCTCCGCTGCGCTCCGCCCGGAATGACGGGCTGGAGTCGTGACGTCACCGCCGGATGATCGTGCCGGCGCCGGTATCGGTGAAGAGCTCGATCAGTGCCGCATGCGGCACCTTGCCGTCGAGGATGACCACGGCCTCGACGCCCTTCTCCAGCGCGTAGATGCAGGTCTCGATTTTCGGGATCATGCCGCCCGAGATCGTGCCGTCCGCGATCAGGTGGCGGCATTCCTCGACCGTCAGCTCCGGGATGAGCTGCTTGTCCTTGTTGAGGACGCCCGGCACGTCGGTGAGCAGCAGCAGGCGCTTGGCGTTGAGCGCCCCCGCAATGGCGCCGGCGAAGGTGTCGGCGTTGACGTTGTAGGTTTGCCCGTCGGCGGCGGCGCAGACTGGCGCCAGAACCGGGATCAGCTCGGCCTTCAGCACCGCGTCGAGCACGGTCGTGTTGACCTTCTCGGGCTCGCCGACGAAGCCGAGGTCGAGCACCTCCTCGATCTTGGAATCGGGATCGACGATGGTGCGGGTCACCTTGCGGGCGGTGACCATGTTGCCGTCCTTGCCGCAGAGTCCGATGGCGCGCCCGCCTTCGCGGGTGATGTAGCCGACGATCTCCTTGTTGACCGAGCCGGCGAGGACCATCTCGACGACCTCGACCGTGGCCTCGTCGGTGACGCGCAGGCCCTGCCGGAACTCGGACTGGATGCCGAGCTTCTTCAGCATCGCCGCGATCTGCGGCCCGCCGCCATGGCAGACGACCGGCTTCAGGCCGGACTGCTCGAGCAGCACGATGTCCTCGGCGAAATCCTCGGCGGTGGCCGCGTCGCCCATGGCGTTGCCGCCATATTTGATGACGATGACCTCCTGGTCGTAGCGCTGCATATGCGGCAGCGCCTGCACGAGCAGCTCGGCGGATTGCGACGGCGTCAGAAGGGGGTGGTCGGTCATTCGGGCAGGCTCCGCACGGCCGCGAGGAAGGTGCGGCGCGCTTCTACCCGAAGTTTCCCGGCGGCGGAAGGATGCTTGACGTCGTTCAGTCGCGCTTCGCCATCACGGTCGCGACGGCAAGCCCGAGCCAGCCGCCCAGCATGAACCAGCCGCCGATCGGCGCGGCGCGCGGGAACAGCGCCTCGTTGGCGAAGCCGCGGCGCGCCAGATCGGCCGCGAAGAGAGTGGCGCCCAGGATCAAGGCCGACAGCGCGATCCGGGCGAGCGCGTCATGGAGATAGCCGCCCTTGCGGGCAACCGTCGCTCCGAACACGATGGGAGCGTGGAACAGCAGGATCTGCCCGGCGGTCTGGACATTGGCCGTGCCGGTGATGTGCGCGGCGGCGGCGAGCAGCGCCACGCCGGCGACCCCCATCAGGGCGGCGAGGAAGAGGTGAATGCGCGTGGCGGTCATCGGGACTCGCTGTCGTCGGTTCGCTCGGTTGCTGTCATGGCGCATCGGCCGGCAGCGATCCATCGGCTTTGGCTCCGATGCCGCGCGACATGGTGAAGCGCTGCGACCCGTCCGTCAGCTCTGCACGCGCAAGGTCCTGATGAATTCCGCCAGCGGGTGGATGCCCGGCGTTTCCGGCAGCAGGGGCTCGAGCGCATCGGCAATGGCCGGATAATCCTCCGGCGAGAGCGTCCGCAAGCTGGAGGAGACTTTGTTGTAGCTTGCCGAGCCGCGGCTCGCGATCGAGCGATTGATGACGAAGGTCTCCACCGCCCCGTCCAGCCGTTCGACGAAAAGGGCGAGCGAGCCGCCATCGGCGGCTGCGGCGCTGTCCGAAACGGATGTGAACATCGACCCTCCGACGGCTTCTTCTGCGGAGCTCGACCCGGCCTATGACCGTTCGGACAGCACGCGCGCGATGGTGGCGCGCAATTCGGGAATGCCGAGCCCCTTTTCGCTCGAGGTCAGCAGCACCTCGGGATAGGCGGCGGGGCGGCGCTTGATCTCGTCATAGGTCGCTTCCGCCATGAACTGCTGCTCGGCGGGCTTCAGCGCATCGCCCTTGGTCAGCACGACCTGATAGGACACGGCGGCCTTGTCGAGCGTCTCAAGCACGGCGCCGTCGACATCCTTGATGCCGTGGCGGGCGTCGATCAGCACATAGACGCGCATTAGGTTCGAGCGTCCGCGCAGATAATCGTGGATCAGCCGGGTCCAGGCCGCGACCTTCTCCTTGCCGACGGCGGCATAGCCATAGCCGGGCATGTCGACGATGGTCAGCCGCTCGTCATGATCGACCTGGCGGAAGAAGTTGAGCTGCTGCGTCCGGCCCGGCGTATGCGAGGTGCGCGCCAGCGCGTTGCGCCGCGTCAGCGCGTTGATCAGGCTCGATTTGCCGACATTGGAGCGGCCGGCGAAGGCGATCTCCTGCCCCACCATCGGCGGCAGGTCGTCGATCTTGGTCGAGGCCCAGACGAAGTCCCACGGGCCCTCGAAGAGCTTGCGGGCGGATTCGATCTCGTCCTCGGCGAACGGCTTGGTCGTGCTGGATGTCATGGCCCCTGCCTACACGGCCGCGCGCAGCGCGTCGATGTCCGCGCCCTGGATCGCGTCGACGTTGCGGCCGATCTTCGCCGCATCCCAGTCCCACCAGCGGATCGTCAGCAGTTCCGCGACGATCTCGGGCGGAAAGCGCATCTTGACGATTGCTGCTGGATTGCCGGCGACGACCGCATAATCGGGCACGTCCTTCGTCACCTGCGCCCGCGTGCCGATGATCGCGCCGTCGCCGATCGTCACGCCCGGCATGAGCACCGCCTCGCGCCCGATCCAGACATCGTTGCCGATCACCATGTCGCCGCGACTGTTGGGGCCGGGACGCTTCAGCGCCGCGGGATCGCCGAGGCCGAACATCTGGAAGGGGAAGGTCGAGAAGCCGCCGAGCGGATGGTTGGCGCCGTTCATGATGAATTGCGCGGCCTGGGCGATCGCCACGAATTTCCCGATGATCAGCCGGTCGCCGATGAAGTCGAAATGGTAGCGCACGCAGCGCGCGACGAAGTGCTCCGGCCCGCGCGAGTCGTCATAATAGCTGTAGTCGCCGACCGCGATCAGCGGATGGTCGACGATCGCTTTCAGGAAGGCCGTGCCCTTCCAGCCGGGAATGGGATGGCGCGTGGTCGGATCGGGCAAAGGCATCGCGCGGGCTCGCCGAAAAAGGCGAAGGGCGGGAAACCCGCCCTTCGCTGTCTCACTTCTTGTTGCCGTTGGCAGGCTTTGGCGGTGCGGGCACGGCGGGTGTGGTCGCCGGCTTCTTGCCGAACATGCCCTTGAGGTTGTCGAATAACTCGATCTTCACCCCGTTCTTGCGCATGATGAAGCCCTGCTGGGTCACCGAGAGCAGGTTGTTCCAGCTCCAGTAGATCACCAGGCCGGCCGGGAACGAGCCGAGCAGGAAGGTGAAGAACACCGGCATCCAGGTGAACATCATCTTCTGCACCGGGTCCGGCGGCTCCGGGTTCATCTTCATCTGGATGAACATCGTGATGCCCATGATGATCGGCCACAGGCCGAGATGCAGCATGGCGGGCGGCGTGAACGGCAGGGCGCCGAACAGGTTGAACAGGTTGGTCGGGTCCGGCGCCGCGAGGTCGTGGATCCAGCCGAAGAACGGCGCGTGCCGCATCTCGATGGTGATGAACAGGATCTTGTAGAGCGCGAAGAACACCGGGATCTGCAGCAGCACCGGCCAGCAGCCGGCGACCGGGTTGATCTTCTGCGTCTTGTAGAGCTCCATCAGAGCCTGCTGCTGCTTCATCTTGTCGTCCGCGTAGCGTTCGCGGATCGCCGTCATCTCCGGCTGCATCGCCTTCATCTTCGCCATCGAGGCGTAGGACTTGTTGGCGAGCGGGAAGAACAGCGTCTTGAGCAGCACCGTGACGATCAGGATCGCCACGCCGAAATTGCCGACATGCTTGTAGATCCAGTCGAGCACGACGAAGAGCGGCTTGGTGAAGAAATAGAACCAGCCCCAGTCGATCAGCAGGTCGAAGCGCTTGATCTGCTGGCTTTCCTCATAGCCGTTGATCGCCGCGACCTCCTTGGCGCCGGCGAAGAGCCGGGACTGCGAGGCGGTCGAGGCGCCGGGGGCGACAGTGACGCCTTCGCCGAGGAAATCGGCCTGATAGGTCCGTTCCGTGCCGGTCTGGACCGAGGAGAAGCGGCCTTCATATTTGCGCTGCTGGTCCGGGATGACGGTCGCGGCCCAGTACTTGTCGGTGATGCCGACCCAGCCGCCGACAGCATCCTTCCAGGTCCGGCCGACGGTGCCGGGCGCCAGCGCCGGCTCCTTGTCGAGCTTGTCGTAGGTCCATTCCTGCAGGCCGTTCTGCTCGCCGAGATAGCCGACGAGGCCCTCATGCAGCACGTAATAGCCGAGCGTGTGCGGCTTGCCCTGCCGGACGACCTGTCCGTAGGGGAAGAGGGTGGCTGCCGCCGAGCCCTTGTTCTCGACCTCGTCGCGGATCGTGAAAATGGCGTTGTCGTCGACGCTGAGGATGCGCTTGAAGGTCAGGCCCTGGCCGTTGTCCCAGGAGAGCGTCACCGGCTTGGCCGGGGTCAGCGTCTGGTTGTCGGCCGTCCAGACGGTCTTGGCATTCGGAACGGTGACAGTGCTGCCGGGCGCCGCGACCCAGCCGAAATCCGAATAATAGGCTTCCGGCCCGCCGGCCGGCGAGAGCAGGACGATGATCGGGCTCTTGGGGTCGACCGTCTCGTGATAGGCCTTGAGCGAGACGTCGTCGATGCGCCCGCCCGCGAGCGAAATCGAACCGGCGATCTTCGGCGTGTCGATCTTGATGCGCGGGCTCGCGGCGAGCGCCTGCTCGCGCGTGCCGGCGATCTGCGTCCCGGCGGCGCCGGGCACGGTGCCAGGAGCGGCCGAGCCGGGGGGCGCTGCGGTCGCGGCGGGATTGGCGGCGCCGGCCGGAGCGGACTGGCTCTGCGTCTGCTGGTTCTGCCGGGCGATCTCCTGCTGCCTGTCCATCTGCGGCTTGGCATAGAAGAACTGCCAGCCAAGCAGAATGACCACGGACAGGACGATCGCGAGAAGCAGATTGCGGTTGTCTTCTTTCATCATGATCGGAAACGGGTCTCGCTCGGGTCCGGCTGGTTCAGGCGGAAGAAACGGAAGACGAAGGCGGCGTGCCGCGCGCAGTGCCTGCACGGCGCCGGTCGGCCTGCGGCTTTTGCGGCCTTGCCCTGTCGATGGCAATAGAAAGATCGGCGACCAGATGCCCGAAATCGGCGCCGAGCACCTCGGCGCGGGCGATAATCACGACATCGCAGGGGCGGTCGGTCTGCGCGGCGAGCGCTTTTGCCGCAGCTGCGCGCAGGCGGCGGCGGATCCGGTTGCGCTTCACGGCATTGCCGGTCTTGCGCGAGGCGGTGAGGCCGAGGCGCAGGCCGCGGGCCGCTTTGCCGTCCCGTCCATCCTCAGCCGCGGCGTCGCGCACCTGCACGGTGAAGACGGACGAACGAAAACGGCGGCCGTGCTCGGCCGCCGCGAGAAATTCCTTGCGTTGCGTCAGACGGGCGAGGCGCATGGCGGTTGGCCAGTCTTCCGGAACGGGCGCGTGATCGTCACGCGCCGCTGTCGTCAGGCCGACAGGCGCTTGCGGCCATGCGCGCGGCGGGCGGCGATGACCTTGCGGCCACCCTTGGTCGCCATGCGGGCGCGATAGCCGTGGCGGCGCTTGCGAACCAGCTTGCTGGGTTGATAGGTTCTCTTCACGGTCCGTCTCCGGGGGCCTTGGTCAGCGCGACGACTGCGGCTTTCCGGGGAAAGCGTGGCCGATCGAGCCTGTCATGCAATAGGGTTCGGCGCCGCCCTGAGGCTGCGCAGGTCGCGGGCTTATGACGGATGGGCGACACCGAGTCAATGCCGAATGATCCGTGAAACGGCTGTCTGCGAAGAAGCTTTGCGGATCATTCAACGCGGTTTGCGCCTCGCGCCCTGCCGGACGCTGAACGCCAGGATCAGGATCGAGCCCGCCGTCAGCACCGCGGCGATCCCGGACGCGGGGCCGTGCAGGCCGAACGCCAGCACGGTGCAGAACGCGACCAGCGCGAGAATGGCGAGCGCGAGCCGCCCGTCATCGACGAACAGCGCGGCAATTTCGCGCAGGATCATGGCGATGGTTTTCATGCCGTCATCTCCACGGAACGCTTGCGAAAGGCCGCGACGAGGGTGAGCGCGCTGGCAAGCAGCAGCGCCGCCAGCGCAGGGATCGCCAGATCGGCGCCGGGCCAGCTCACGCCGAGCCCCTCGCCCGTCCAATAGATGCCGAAGGCCGAGATCATCACGCCGACCGCGAATTTCAGGGTGTTCTCGGGAACGCGGGCGAGCGGCTTGCGCAGGATGAGGCCGAGCGCGAGCACGAGCGCGCAGGCCGCCAGGGCTCCGAGGCTGGCGGGCCAGAGCAGACCCCGGCCGGCGCCGACGGCCAAGACGATGAAGACGACCTCGATGCCTTCGAGCATCACCGCCTTGAAGGCGGTGAGCCCGGCCAGCCAGTTGCGGCGGCTCGCCGTTCCGCTGTCGCCGGCTTGCAAGGCCCCGGTTTCCTTGGCGAAAGCCGCGTCCTCGTCATGGAGCGCGATGAAGCCGGCGGCCCGCAGGATGGCCTTTCTGAGCCAGCGCAGGCCGAACATCATCAGCAGCACGCCGATGACGAGCTGCAGGGCCTGCAGCGGGATCAGCGTCAGGGCCGGGCCGAGCAGCAGCACCAGCAGGGCTAGCGCAACCAGCGCGCAGCCCGTGCCGATCAGCGCCGGCCGCCAGCCGCGCACGGTGCCGACGGCCAGCACGATGGTGAAGGCCTCGACGACCTCGACCAGCGAGGCGAGGAAGGCGGCGGAGAGAGCCGGGGCAGCCATGGTCCAGGTCACGGGAAACCTCGCGTGAACGATCGAGCTTGCAGGCGACAGCGGCAGCTTTTGCTGTCACGATGGCAGCGGCATCAAACGACTTTGATGCTATTGTATTTGTAACAGCGGTAACATTCAAGGAGTTCCATGGCGTCGCTCGAATGGTTGCTGTTGACCTACAAGGTCCCGGCCGAGCCGGCGCGCAAGCGCGTCTCGATCTGGCGCAAGCTCAAGGGGATGGGCGCGGTCTATCTGCAGGGCGGCGTCTGCCTGCTGCCGAAGACGGACGACCATCTGCGGCGGCTCAAGATGCTCGAGAACGAGATCGCCGAGGCCGAGGGCGAGGCGCTGCTGCTGGCGACGGTCGGCCTCGACCAGAAGCAGCAGGAGAAGGTCGTCGCGCGCTTCAACGCCGACCGTGACGACGAGTACAAGGAGTTCATCGAGAAATGCCTCGCCTTCGAGGCCGAGATCGACGACGAGACGCGCAACGCGCATTTCACCTTCGCCGAGCTCGAGGAGAACGAGCAGGAGCTGATGAAATTCCGCAACTGGATCGAGAAGATCCGCAAGCTCGATTTCTACGGCGCCCCCCGTGCCGGGGAGGCGGCCGAGCGCCTTCAACGCTCGGAAGCGATCCTTGACGCCTATGCGCATAACGTCTTCGCGGCGCAGGAGGAAAACCGCCCGCCCGAGGCGGCGAAGCGATCCTGAGGGCGCGGATCTCTCGCCGGCAGGCTTGCGCTTCGCACGGACATCCCCGATATAGCGCCCGGGAGGTTGGCGAGGGACGTCTCACTCGCCAACCGGGTCAGGTCCGGAAGGAAGCAGCCCTAACGAGACCGAACGGGTCTTCGTCCAGCCTCCCACCTCATGCGAGTCGCGTGTAACCGGGCCTTCTGGCCCGCGGCGGCATTGACCCTCGCCTCCCGATTGGCGAAACCAGTTTTCATGACCGACGAGATCGACGCCGCCACCGCAGACGAGCCGGGCTTCGCCGGCTTCGACCCCGCGCCTGTGCCGGCCGTCGCGGCGCCGACGCCCTATCGCGTGCTGGCCCGCAAATACCGCCCGGCCCATTTCGGCGATTTGATCGGCCAGGATGCGATGGTGCGCACCCTGACCAATGCCTTCGCGGCGGGGCGCATTCCGCAGGCCTGGATGCTGACCGGGGTGCGCGGCGTCGGCAAGACCACGACCGCGCGCATCCTCGCCCGCGCCCTCAACTTCCAGACGGCCGATGGCGGCGGCGCGCCGACCACCGATCTGCGCGAGTTCGGCATCCATTGCCGCGACATCATCGAGGGCCGGCACATCGACGTGATGGAGCTCGATGCCGCCTCGAACAACGGCGTCGAGAATGTCCGCCAGCTCATCGAGGGCATCCAGTACGCGCCGGTCTCCGGCCGCTACAAGGTCTACATCATCGACGAAGTCCATATGATGTCGACGGCCGCCTTCAACGCGCTCCTCAAGACGCTGGAGGAGCCGCCGGCCCACGCGAAATTCATCTTCGCGACCACCGAGATCCGCAAGGTGCCGATCACGGTGCTGTCGCGCTGCCAGCGCTTCGATCTGCGCCGTGTCGAATCCGACGTGCTGGTGAACCATCTCTCAGGCATCTGCCGTACCGAGAGCGTCGAGGCCGAGGATGAGGCGCTTGCCGCCGTCGCCCGCGCCGCCGAGGGTTCGGTGCGCGATTCGCTCTCGATCCTCGACCAGGCCATCGCCCATGCGGCGGGCCGGATCACGCTCGACGACATCCGCTCCATGCTCGGCCTCGCCGACCGGGCGCGCGTCATCGATCTGTTCGAGTCGGTGATGAAGGGCGACATCGCCGCTGCGCTCGGCGAATTGCGCGCGCAATACGATGCCGGCGCCGATCCGGTCGTGGTGTTGAACGACCTCGCCGAATTCACCCATCTCGTCACCCGCCTCAAGCTCGTGCCGGACGCCGTGAAGGACGCGACGCTCGCCCAGGCCGAGCGCGTGCGCGGCGGCGACTTCGCCCAGCGTCTCTCGCTGCGCGTGCTCGCCCGCACCTGGCAGATGCTGCTCAAGGGCATTGCCGAGGTGAAGCAGGCCGACCGGCCGGTAATGGCAGCGGAAATGGTGCTGGTGCGCCTCGCCCATGCCGCCGACCTGCCGACGCCGGACGAAGCCTTGAAGATGCTGCGCGACGGCGCGGGCGCCATCCCCGGCGGCAATGGCCAAGGAAACGGCCATGGTGGCGGCGCGCCGCGTCCGCCCTCCGGCGGCGGCAACACCGCGCTGGCCGCACGCCCGATCCTCGCCAGCGCCAATCCGGCGCCTGTCGCCGCACCGCGCGCCGTGGCGGCCCCGCAGGCGATCGTCGCCTCGATCGAGGATGTGGTGGCGCTGGCCTCCCAGCATCGCGAGATCACCCTGAAGATCGCGCTCGAGCGCGATATCCGCCCGGTGCGCTTCGAACCCGGTCGCATCGAGTTCTCGCTGGTCGAGGGCGCCTCGCGCACGCTGGCGCAGGATCTCTCGCGCAAGCTCAAGGAATGGACCGGCCAGACCTGGATGGTCGCGGTCGTCAACGCCGAGGGCGGCGCGACGATGCGCGAGCAGGCCATCGCCGCCAAGGATCAGCGCGAGAGCGATGCCGCCGCGCATCCCTCCGTCAAGGCGGTGCTGGAGCGCTTTCCCGGCGCGCGCATCGTCGATGTCCGCGATCCGCGCGCCGTCGAGGCGGCCGAGAATTCCGCAGCGCCGGCCGGCGACGAATACCTGCCCGATGCCGAACCGCTCTTCGACGATGCCGAGCCGGATTTCGACGGCATCGACTTCTGATCACGATCGTTTGCAGTTTCCCGAGGAGGATTTCCGATGCGCGACATGATGGGTCTGATGAAGCAGGCTCAGCAGATGCAGCAGAAGATGGCCGACATGCAGGCCGAGCTCGAGACCATCGAGGTCGAGGGCGCGGCCGGTGGCGGCATGGTCACGGTGACGATGACGGCCAAGGGCGCGCTCAGGAGCGTGAAGATTGACCCCAGCCTGATGGTGCCGGACGAGCGCGAGATCCTGGAGGACCTCATCGTCGCGGCAGCCGGCGATGCCCGCGGCCGCGCCGAGCGCGTCATGCAGGAGCGCATGGCCGAGGTCACCAAGGGCCTGCCGATCCCGCCGGGCATGAAGCTGTTCTGATTTCATATCCGCACGGGTCATCCCGGCCGAAGCGAAACGCAGAGCCGGGATCCATGCCTGAACCGTTCCGGCATGAATCCCGGGTCTCCCTGCGGTCGCCCGGGATGACGCCTCCCTTCTTCTGAGAAGCAGCATGTCCCGCGCCATTGCCGGTCCCGAGATCGAAAGGCTGATCCAGCTTCTGGCCAAGCTGCCGGGGCTCGGGCCGCGCTCGGCCCGGCGCGCGGCGCTGCATCTGGTCAAGAAGCGCGAGCAATTGCTCGGCCCGCTCTCCGAGGCGATGGCGGTGGCGCGCGAACGCATCGTCGTCTGCTCGACCTGCGGCAATGTCGATACCAGGGACCCTTGCGGGCTCTGCAGCGATCCGCGCCGCGACGACAGCCTGATCGTCGTCGTCGCCGATATCTCGGATCTCTGGGCGCTGGAGCGTTCGGGCGCGGTCTCCGGCCGCTATCATGTGCTGGGCGGCGTGCTTTCGGCGCTCGATGGCGTCCGGCCGGAGCATCTCTCGCTCGACGCCCTGGTGGCGCGGGCCTCCGATCCGGCGGTGAAGGAGGTCATCCTCGCGCTCAACGCGACGGTCGACGGCCAGACCACGGCGCATTTCATCACCGATCTCATGGCGCATCTGCCGGTCAAGGTGACGAAGCTCGCCCATGGCGTGCCGGTCGGCGGCGAGCTCGACTATCTCGACGACGGCACATTGGCCGCCGCCATCCGCCAGCGCACGGGGTTTTGAGCAGATCCGCACCACATGTCATTCCGGATCGGCGCTGCTTCGCCACTTGTCCGGAATGACGTGTTGGGGACGCTCAGAACTTGTAGGCGATGCTGGCGCGGGCGCTGTGCGTGGTCAGTTCCTGCTCGCCGCTCAGGCCGGGGATGGCGCCCGAGGTCGCGAAGCGGTTCTTGCCGAAATCGGTGTAGCGGTATTCGGCGCCGAGGATCAGGTTGTCGGTGAAGGCGAAGTTCACGCCGGCGCCCACATTCCAGCCGGTCCGCGTGCTGCTCAGCCGCTCCCCGAAGCCAGCCGGGTCGAAGACGCGGCGTTCGAATTCGCTGAAGGAGGCGCCGCCGGTGGCGTAGATCATCAGCCGGTCGAAGGCATAGCCGATACGGGCCCGCGCCGAGCCCTGCCAGTTCTGGTCGATGCGCGCGGCGATGCTGATTCCGTCGAAGCGGCTGCGGCTGTTGAGCGCCTCGATGTCGCCCTCGATGCCGAGCACGACGCTGCCGAACTGGTAGTTGAAGCCGGCATGGGCGCCGCCGAAGGCGGAATCATCGTCGGCCCGGAAGCTCGTCGGCGCGAAGGGGCCGACGGACCCGCCGATGCGGACGCGGTTGCTGCCCCAAGAATAGCCGCCCTGCAGGCCGGCATAGAGGCCGGTCCAGGAATAGAAGGCCGGCAGCTCCGGCGCCGGCGGCAGCGCGACGCCGCGGAGATCGGCCGCGCCGGCCGCTCCCGAGAGCAGGATCGCGAGGCTCGTCAGGCCGGCTTTGAGCAGCTTCGTCATCGGGCTTCCGTTGAATCGCAAGCGCCGGCCCATCGAGGGCGGCGCCGGCCGATAACGAAGCATTAAGGTTAACAATCGGCTAAGGCGGCCTTCTCGCCCGCCCTTCAGGGAACAATTGCGGGCCGGGCCTGTTGCCCGCAAGCTGGGCCCGGAGCATTTTCGGCGAAGCGGACGCCGGTTCGCGTGAAGACGATGCGGCAGGACAGAAGACTCTTCGTAACGGAGACCGGACCCCGAGATGGCTTTCCTGAAGCGGATCACCGGCGCGGCGGGCATCGGCGTCGCGCTCGGCTATCTCTCGGGGGTCGTCTCCAGCCGTCGCGTCCGCCGCAGGCGGGAGGCGGCGCGCGGCCGGCTGGCGCGGACGCCGCTGCAGATGACCTGGCTCGGCTGGAAGGATGTGCTGCTGCGCTTCGTCGGCAATGTCGGCGACAACCGGCTGACCTCGCTGGCCGGCGCCGTCGCCTTCTTCACCCTGCTCTCGCTGGTGCCGGCGCTCTCGCTGCTGGTCACGATCTATCGCTATTTCACCGACCCGGCGACGATCGCCGGCCAGCTCGACGCGATCACGGCCATGTTTCCGCAAGCCGCGCGCGAGCTCATTCACGAGCAGGCGATGCGGCTGTCGGGCCAGTCGGGCTTCTCGCTCTCGCTGACCTTCGTGATCAGCTTTCTGGTCGCGACCTGGTCGGCGAATGCGGCGGTGAAGGCGATCTTCGACGCGCTCAACATCATCTATCGCGAGCAGGAGAAGCGCAGCTTCCTCAAGCTCAACGCCGTCTCGCTTTTCACCACGGTGAGCGGCATCGTCCTGCTCGCCTCGGTGCTGGTCATCATCGCGAGCTTGCCGGTGGTCACCGCGCTCTTCCCGTTCCATTCCGAGCTGGAGCGGCTGATCCGGCTGGTGCGCTGGCCTATCTTCCTCGTCGTCGCGATTCTCTCGATCGCTTGCCTGTACTGGATCGGTCCAAGCCGCGAGCGCATGCGCTTCGTCTGGGTGATGCCGGGCGCCGTCGCTGCCGCGCTGCTCTGGGCCGCGGCCTCCTATGCCTTCTCCTGGTATGTCAGCACGCTCGGCAACTACACGGCGGCCTATGGCTCGCTCGCGACCGTCGTCGTCTTCATGACCTGGCTCTGGCTCTCGGCGACGATCGTGCTGGCCGGCGCCGAGCTCAACGCCGAGCTGGAACACCAGACCGCACATGACACCACCGCAGGTCGGGCGAAGCCGCTCGGCGAGCGCGGCGCGACGATGGCCGACCGGGTCGGCCCGCCACGGGCCGGCTGAGGGATGCTCGATCCGGAAACGACCCGCCATGAGGATCTGCGCAGTGGCACCGGCCCCTGGCGCCCGGCCTTGCAGCGCCCGCAGGGGCGCCCGCTCGGGCGTGACATGCGCTGCGACGTCGCCATCGTCGGTGCCGGCATCACCGGCGCCTTCCTCGCCGAGCATCTCACCGCGATCGGGCTCGATGTCGTGGTGATCGATCGGGAGCGCGGAGGGTTCGGCAGCACGGCGGCGTCGACGGCGATGCTGCAATGGGAAATCGATCTGTCCCTGCGCGAGCTCGCCGCGCTCTATGGCTTCGAGCGGGCGGCCGAGATCTATCAGCTGAGCTTCAGGGCCGTCGCGGGACTGGGGGCCCTCGTCGAGAAGCTGGCCCTGCCCTGCAGCTTCGCCCGGCGCGATTCGATCTATCTGGCGGCAGGCAATGTCGGGCCGCGCGAGCTGCGCGATGAAGCCACTCTGCGCGAGAGGGCCGGGTTGCCGGGCAGCTTCGTCGAGCATGCGGCGCTGCTGAACGCGTTCGGCTTCGACCGCGCCGCCGCGATCGTATCGCCCGGTTCGGCCGAGGCCGACCCGCTTTGCCTCTGCCATGGTCTGCTCGCGGCGGCGGCGCGGGCCGGTGCGCGCATGATCCGCGACGAGGCCGTTGCTTACGACGATGCCGGCCGGTCGGTGGCGATCTCGCTCTCCGGCGGCGTCACCGTGGAGGCCGGCCATGTCGTGCTCGCGACGGGTTACGTCATGCCCGATTGCGTGAACGACGATCTGCACAGCACCGCCTCGAGCTGGGCGATCGCAACGGTTCCGCAGTCGCCGCAGGCGCTCTGGCCGGGGCCGGCTCTCGTCTGGGAGGCTTCGGAAGATTATTCCTACTGCCGCACGACCCTGGAGGGACGCATCGTCTTCGGTGGAGAGGATGAGGACTTCGCCGATCCGGACCGCCGCGAAAAGCTCGGCCCGGCCAAGACCGAGGCCCTTCGCGCCCGCCTTCATGCCTTGCTGCCGCAGGCGCGGCTCGATGTGGACTTTGCCTGGTCCGGCGCCTTCGGGCAGACGGCGGACGGCTTGCCGCTGATCGGGCGCGTGCCCGGCCGGCCACGCCTGTTCGCCGCCTATGGCTATGGCGGCAACGGCATCACCTTCAGCTTCCTCGCTTCGAGGCTGCTCGGCGGATTGCTGCGCGGCGGGGAGGAACGCTGGTTTCGCCATTTTGCCATCGATCGCCCGCGCCCGGCCTGAGATCCGCATTCTCACCGGTCTCGTCATTGCGATGGTGCAATCCCGCATTTGCCGACCGGAATGGCGACAAATGCGCCGCGAAGGACCATCTTCCCTGGAAGCGTGGCCTGGCCGCGCAAGGAAGGACAACGACATGCTCGCAGTTCAGGACAAGGCGGGAGCGGCCACGCGGCTCGAAGCTCACGACGCACCCTATCACATCGGCGCGGTGACCTTGCGGGCCCGCGATCTGCCGAAGCTCACGGCTTATTATCGCGATGCCATCGGGCTGAAGCTCCTGCGGGACGCTCCCGGCCTCGCCGAACTCGGCGCTGGCGAAGCCGTTCTGGTCCGCCTCATCGAAGGCGCCGCGCAGCCGACCTCCGCCGCCGGGCTCTTCCATCTCGCGATCCTGCTGCCGTCGCGGCGCGATCTCGCCAACTGGCTGCGCCATGCCGCCACGACCGGCATCCGGCTCGAAGGCGCCTCCGACCATCTCGTCAGCGAAGCGCTCTATCTCTCCGACCCGGAAGGCAACGGCATCGAGATCTATCGCGACCGCCAGCGCCAGGAATGGCCGCGCAAGCCGGATGGCGGCATCGCCATGGCGACCGAGCGGCTCGATCTCGACCGCTTGCTGGCCGAGGCGGCAACCGGCGCCTATGCCGGCATGCCGGAGGGGACGGGCATGGGGCACATCCATCTGCGCGTCGGCGACACGGCCGCCGCCGAGGCGTTCTATCACGGCCTGCTCGGCTTCGATGTGATGGTGCATTATCCGGGCGCGAGCTTCCTCGCCAGCGGCGGCTACCACCATCACATCGCCGGCAATATCTGGGGCAGCCGTGGCGCCGGCCTTCGCGGCGCCGGCGAGGCCGGGCTCGACCGTTTCGAGATCGTGGCGCGCGACACGGCCGATTTCGCGGCCATGCGGGAGCGCATCATCGCGGCCGGTGGCGAAGAGGCTGACGGGGTGCCGTCCATCGCCGACCCCTGGGGCAATCGGCTCGTGCTGACGCGCTGAGCCGGCTCAGCGCGTCAGGAGATGCGAGCGGCGCGTGCCGCCGTTATCGGGCGTGAAGCCGTTCGCTTCCCAGAAGGCCGCGGCGCGTGGATCGGCCGCCCGCAGCGAAAGCCGCGGCGCCAGCTCCAGCCCCTGCTGGATCAGGGCCGTGGCGAGCACCCGGCCGACGCCGGCCGCGCGATGCAGCGGCCGGACATAGACATGCCGCACCCGCAGCAGATCGGGCGCCGGGTCGTAAGGGTCCGGCGTCACCGCGCCGATGCCGGCGAGCTCTCCCTCGCGGTAAGCCGCGAAGGCCGCGAAGCGGTCGTCATCGCTGCCATACTGTCCCGACAGCCACTCCGCGCGCAGCCCCTCGATGAAAGCGAAGCTCTCGGCGCTCGCCTCGCTGCGCAGCGCCTCGAACTCGTCCGGCAGGCTTTCCGCCAGCCGGACGATATGGACGCTGCCTTCGCTCACAGACCCTCGAACAGGGCGCTGGAGATGTAGCGCTCGGCGAAGGAGGGGATGATCACGACGATGGTCTTGCCGGCATTCTCCGGCCGCGCCCCGACTTCAAGCGCCGCCGCGACCGCCGCACCCGACGAGATGCCGGCCGGGATGCCCTCGCTCTTGGCGAGCGCGCGGGCCGTCTCGAAGGCCGTCTGGTTGCCGACGGTGACGACCTCGTCGATCACGGCGCGGTCGAGCACGCCGGGCACGAAGCCGGCGCCGATGCCCTGGATCTTGTGCGGACCGGGCTGGCCGCCGGAGAGGACAGGCGAATCCTCGGGCTCGACCGCGACCATCTTCACGCCCGGCTTGCGCGCCTTGAGCACCTGGCCGACGCCGGTGATGGTGCCGCCGGTGCCGACGCCGGAAATGACGATGTCGACCTGGCCGTTCGTGTCGTTCCAGATCTCCTCGGCCGTCGTCTTGCGGTGGATCTCGGGGTTGTGCGGGTTCTCGAATTGCTGCGGGATGATCGAGCCCGGAATCTCGCTCTTCAGCTCCTCGGCCTTGGCGACGGCGCCGCGCATGCCGCCGGGGCCGGGCGTCAGGACGAGCTCGGCGCCGAGCAAGGCGAGCATCTTGCGCCGCTCCAGCGACATCGTCTCGGGCATGACGAGGATGAGCCGATAACCGCGCGCGGCGGCGACGAAGGCGAGCGCGATGCCGGTATTGCCGGAGGTCGGCTCGATCAGCGTGCCGCCGGGCTTGAGCGCGCCGGAGGCTTCCAGCGCATCGATCATGTTGACGCCGATGCGGTCCTTCACGCTCGAGATCGGGTTGAAGAATTCGAGCTTGGCCAGGATCGTCGCCTTGACGCCACGCTCGGCCGGAAGCCGGTTCAGCTTGACGAGCGGCGTGTCGCCGATGGTGTCGGTGATCGAGTTGTAGATCCGGCCGCGACCGGGGGCCTTGGCGGGGGGCGTCGAGGATTTCTGCGCTGCTTCAGCCATGGGAGACTCCTTGGGTCGGGCCGTTTTGGGATCGGGCCGTTTGGCCGGTGAAGCTAACGTAATTCACACGTTCTGTCGAAGAAAGAGATAAATCACATCTTTATATTGTGAAATCGGGGTGGGACCTGCCATCCGCAGCCGCCGCCCGGTCCAAAGCGCGCCGGCAGAACTCTTCCACAGTGACCTCCTCCAGTGACGACAGGAAGGCGGCTGAGGCGGCCTCGACCTGGGGCGCGATCACATCGTCGATCAGGGCCGAATGCGGCATCGGGCCGAGCGCATCCTCGCCATCGTCCTCCATCGCGGCGCGCACGATGTCACCGGCCGTGATCCTGCGGCGCTCGCGTGCCAGCTCGTAGCCGCCGCGCGGGCCGCGCACGCCTTTGAGGATTCCGGCACGCACCAGCGCCTGCAGCAGCGTCTCGAGATGGCGTGGCGGCAAGGCGTGCCGCGCGGCGAGCAGCTTCGCCGCCACCGGCGAGGGCCGCGCATGCAGTGCGATGTCGACCACCGCGGCGATGGCGAGAAGGCTGCGGCGGGAGAGGAGCATCATGACCGGCCTCCCGGAGCCTCGCCGCCGGCGATGCCCGTCGAGCCGAAGCCGCCGCCCCCTCTTTTCGTGGAAGCCGAGAAGGCTTCGACGACTTTGAAGGTCGGCCGCAGGATGGGCAGGAAGACGAGCTGCGCGATTCTGTCGCCGGGGGTTATTCGAAGCGGCGCGCTCCCCGGCGGCGTTCTCAGCCAGGCGCTGATGAAGATCTGGTTCTGGTAATCCGCGTCGATCGTCCCGACGCTTTGGCCGAGGATGAGGCCCTTCTTGTGGCCCAGCCCAGACCTCGCGAGCAGGAAGGCGGCGACGTTGGGGTCGTTCATCTGGATCGCGATGCCCGAGGGGATCAGGACTGCGTCGGCTTGCGGCTGAAGATCGAGCGGTTCGTCGATGCAGGCGAAAAGGTCGATGCCGGCCGACATGTCCGTTTGATATGTCGGGAGGCCCCAATCGAAGATCCGGTCGTCGAGGACCATCATTTCGAAGCGGGGGCTGTCGTGCAGTGTGCTCAAGATGACCCCTCGCGTCGCGGACGCCCCGTTCTAGGCCGCATGCAGGGCGCTGTTCAACTCCCATTCCGGCCGCTGCTTCAGCTCCCGACATGCCTGCGCCCGACCCATCTGCAGGCCGGGGAATGGGGCCGCTGCGGAGGCGCCTTGACGGGGCTGCCCTGAATCGGGCTCGTGCCCGAACGAGGAGAGGGGACCGGCCGTGCGCGGCCCGGCCCCGGCGTTCCTCGGGGAGGATATCGATCGATGAAGCGCATCGAAGCGTTGGAAGCGACCATCGGCTCGCCGCGGGACTGGCTGGGGCAGGTTCTGATCCCCGGCTGGATCGAGCGGGCCCTGCAGCCGGGCCGCCCGGGCTTCGTCGAGCATTTCGATCCGGCGCAGGCCAGGCACGATGCCGGTGTGGTCAGGACGACGCTGGTCACGGCCCGGCTGACCTATGTGTTCAGCCATGCGCATCTGCTCGACCCTTCCGGTCCGGCGCTCGCCGCAGCGCAGCACGGCTTTGCGTTCCTGCGCGATCGCTGCCGCGACGGGCAGGGCCGGTTCCGCCATGTCGTCGGCGAGGACGGCACGCCGGTCGACGCCCGCACCGATCTCTACGACCTGGCTTTCGTCCTCTTCGCCATGGCCTGGTTTCATCGGGCGACGCGGGACGGGCAGGCGCTCGCCATCGCAGACGAGGTCATCGGCTTCATCGAGCGGGAGATGTCGCATCCGGAGGGCGGCTTCGCCGAGGACACGCTCGGCACGCTGCCCCGCCGACAGAACCCGCATATGCATCTGCTCGAAGCCTTCCACGCGCTTGCCGAGGCCACGGGCGAGAAGCGCTGGCTCGATCGTGCCGGCGATATCGTCCGGCTGGCGCGCGAGCGCATGGTCGACACCGAGACCGGCTCGCTGGGCGAATATTTCACGCAGGACTGGCAACCGGTCCCCGGCGCCGCCGGCGCCTTGCGCGAGCCGGGGCATCATTTCGAATGGACCTGGCTGCTGCTGCATCACTGGCGGCTCACCGGGGATGTGGCGGCGCGCGACCTCGCGGACAGGCTCTACGCCTTCGCCATCCGTCACGGCCTGGATGATGGCGTCGCGGGGCCCGTCGCGGCCTTCGACGGTGTCGACCGGACCGGAAAGCTCGTTGCGCCGACGAAGCTGCTCTGGCCGCAGACCGAGGCGATCAAGGCGTTTCTGGCCCGGATCGAATTGCTCGGCGATGACGACGCGGCCCGGCGCCTCGAACCCCATCTCGACGGTCTGTTCCGCACTTTCGTCGCGCCCGATACGGGGCTCTGGCTCAATCAGGTCACAAGAAGCGGGGCGCCCGCACAGATCGTGATCCCGGTGCGCGTGCTGTATCATCTCGTGCTGGCCCTGGCGGAATGGGACCGTGTGGGCCGCGGAGCTGCGCCGGGTTGACCGGCGCTATGCCCTCGCATCGACGGGCTGGCGGATGAAATGGCCGGGAGCGACCTCCACCAGCGCCGTTGGGACCGCCTGCCAGTCGAGCTTGCGGATCGGGCTCGGCAATTCGTCGATCGCGAGTTCACGGCGTAGCGCGCGGCGGCGCGGATCGGGAACGGGGACTGCCGCCAGCAGCTTGCGCGTATAAGGGTGGCGCGGGTCGGAGAACACCGCCTTGCGCGGGCCGATCTCGACGATCTCTCCGAGATACATCACCGCGACACGATGGCTGACGCGTTCGACCACGGCCATGTCGTGCGAGATGAAGAGATAGGCGAGGCCGAGTTCTGCCTGCAGGTCGAGCATCAGGTTCAGCACCTGTGCCTTCACCGAGACGTCGAGCGCCGAGACCGCCTCGTCCGCCACCACGAGCTTGGGCGAAAGCGCGAGCGCACGCGCGATCGCGATGCGCTGGCGCTGGCCGCCGGAGAATTCATGCGGAAAGCGCACATGCATCTCGGGGGCGAGCCCGACCTTGCGCAGGAGTTCGGCGACGCGCTCGCGGGCTTCGTTTCCCTTGGCGAGCCCGTGCACCAGGATCGGCTCGGCCAAGGCGCTGCCGACGCTCTTGCGTGGATTGAGGCTGGCGAAAGGATCCTGGAAGATCATCTGCATCTCGCGGCGGACATCGCGCAATTCGCTTTTGCCGAGCCCGGTGACGTCGCGCCCGCCGAAGCGGACGGTGCCGAATGAGGGCTCGACCAGCCGCAGGATCGATCGCCCCGTCGTCGACTTGCCGCAGCCGGACTCGCCGACCAGCGCCAGTGTCTCGCCGCGCCGCAGGCTGAAGGAGACGTCTTCGACTGCATGGACTTGGCCACGCAAGCGGCCGAGCAGGCCGCCGCGGATGCCGAAGCGGGTCGTCAGCCCGGAGACTTCGAGCAAGGGCGGTTCGTCGGCCGCGACCGTGTCGGGCTGCTCGACCGGCTTGCCCTCGACCTTGCCGTTATCGGGGTCGATGCGCGGAAAGCGCAGCGGACGGCCATGGCCGGTCATGTCGCCGAGCTTGGGCACCGCCGCGAGCAGCGCCTTGGTGTAGCCGTGGACAGGCGTGTGGAAGACCTGTGAGGCCGGCGCGTCTTCCAGCTTCTTGCCCTTCCACATCACCACGACGCGGTCGGCGATCTCGGCGACGACGCCCATGTCATGGGTGATGAAGAGGACGGACATACCCTCCTCGTCCTGCAGCGTCTTGATCAGCTCCAGGATCTGCGCCTGGATCGTCACGTCGAGCGCGGTCGTCGGCTCGTCGGCGATCAGGAGCTTGGGCTTGCAGGCGAGCGCGGTCGCGATCATCACGCGCTGCCGCATGCCGCCGGAGAGCTGGTGCGGATGATTGTCGAAACGGCTCTTCGCCGAGGGGATGCGCACCTTGTCGAGCATGCGCAGCGCCTCGGCCTTGGCCGCGCCGGCATCGAAGCCGCGATGGTAGCGCAGCGCCTCGGCGATCTGGAAGCCGACGGTCAGCACCGGGTTCAGGCTCGTCATCGGTTCCTGGAAGATCATCGCGACGTCGTTGCCGCGGACCTTGCGCATCTCCTCCTCGCTGAGCGCGAGCAGGTCGCGGCCCTCCAGCGCGACGCGGCCCTGGATGCGGCCATTGGCCGATGAGACCAGCCGCATCACCGAGAGCGCGGTCACGCTCTTGCCCGAACCGGATTCGCCGACGATGGCGACGGTCTCGCCGGGCGCCACGTCGAAGCTCAGGTCCTCGACGGCCCAGCGCCATTCCCCGCCGACGCGGAAGGCGGTCTGGAGGTTCTCGACGGAGAGGACGGGGCCGCTCATCGCTCGCCCTTCAGCTTCGGGTCGATGGCATCGCGCAGGCCGTCGCCGAGGACATTGAGCGCGAACACGACAACGAGGATCGCGAGCGAGGGCGCCAGCACCAGCCAGTAGCTGTCGAGGATGTTCTCGAAGCCCTCGCGGATCATGCCGCCCCAGGTCGCGATCGGCGGCTTCACGCCGAGGCCGATGAAGGCGAGCGAGGCTTCCGTGCGGATGGCGTTGGCGAGCCAGAGCGAGGCCATCACCAGGATTTCCGGGAAGATGTTCGGCAGGATATGGCCGGCCATGATCCGCGCGTCGGAGAAGGCCAGCGCCCGGCCGGCGCCGATATAGTCGCGCTCCTTGACCGTGATGGTAGGCGCGCGGGCGATGCGGGCGAAGGAGGGGATCGAGGTCAGCGCGATCGCGATGGTGATGTTCTCCATCGAGGGGCCGAGCATCGCCACGAGGATCAGGCCCAGGATCAGCGACGGGAAGGCGAGGAGGATGTCCATCGCCTGCATCACCACCACGTCGAAGCGCCCGCCATAATAGCCGGCGAGCAAACCGATCAGCGATCCCACGACCATCGCGATGACGGTCGAGGCGATGCCGATCACCAGCGAAATCCGGGCGCCGTAGAGCAGCCGCGAGAGGATGTCGCGGCCGAAATAATCGGTGCCGAGATAGAAATCGTCATGCGGCGGCTGGAGCCGCGACAGGATGTTCTGCTCCAGCGGATCGTGGGGAGCGATGACGGGCGCCAGCACGGCCGCGAGGATCACGGCGACGACGATGGCGAGCCCGACCCAGGAGGTCTTGTTGGCATTGAAGGCGCCGATCGTCGCCTTCAGCCAGCGCAGGCGCGGCGGGGCGACGGGGGCGGCATCATGGACGGAGGTGCTCATGACAGCTTCACCCGGGGGTCGACGAGGGCGTAGGTGATGTCGGTCGCGATGTTCACGAGCACGACGATCAGCGTGTAGATCACCATCATGCCCTGCAGCATGGTGTAGTCGCGCTGGTTCAGCGCACCGACGATCAGCTTGCCGAGGCCCGGCCGGTTGAAGACGATCTCGGTCAGCACCGAATTGCCGATCAGTATGCCGAGATAGAGGCCGACGATCGTGATGATCGGAATCAGCGCGTTGCGCAGCGCATGCCGCCAGACCACGACGCGCCAGGGCACGCCCTTGGCGCGGGCGCTGCGGACATAGTCCTCCTGCATCACCTCCAGCATGGCCGAGCGGGCGACGCGGGTGATGTAGGCCGCCATGATCAATCCGAGATTGAGCGCCGGCAGCGCCATCGACTGGAACCAGGCTGAGGCCGAGCCGCTGCCGGCCGAGATCACCGGGAACCAGCGCAGCATGATCGCGAAGACGATCAGCAGGATGATCGCCGAGACGAAGGGCGGGAAGGAGAGGCCGAGCAGCGAGGCGATGCGGGTGACATAGTCCGGCATGCGGTTGCGGTTGACGGCCGCCCAGACGCCGAGCGGCACGCCGATGACGATGCCGATCGCCAGCGAGACGATGGTGAGTTCGATCGTCCAGGGCAGGACGGCGAGTACCTCCTGGATTACCGGCCGCCCGGTGACGAGCGAGACGCCCCAGTCGCCGCGCACGGCGCCCCCGAGGAAGCTCAGGTATTGCTCGCTCATCGAGGCATCGAGGCCGAGCCGCGTGCGCATCGCGGCGATCGCGGCTGCGTCGGCCTGGTCGCCGAGGATCACCTGGGCGGGGTCGCCGGGGACGATGCGCACGACGACGAAGACCAGCGAGAGCACGGCCCAGAGCGTGACGATGGCGAAGCCGAGGCGTTTGACGAGGAAGGCGCTCATGATGCCGCCCTGTTCGAGGGGAAGCGGCCGCAATGGCCGCCTAGGTCGGGCCGTCATGCTCGGGCTTGACCCGAACATCTCTCGACGAGTTTCCGAGATACATCCGGCACGAGATTCTCGGGGCAAGCCCGAGAATGACGCGCGGAATGGGCGACCTCACTTCGTGAAGCGCGTCGTCTCCAGCACCGGCGGGCCGAGATTGAGCGAGGCCTTGAGCTTGTAGCCGAGGTCGAGGCTATCCTTGTAGGCCCAGAGCTGCATCATCTCGTTGACCGGTATGGCGCAGACATCGGCGATGATCTTCTCCTGCGCCGTCTTCCACAAAGCGAGCTGCTTGACCTTGTCGGTCTCGGAGCGCGCCGCGTCGATCTCGGCATCGGCGACCTTGCAATGCGAGAAATTGGTCACCGCCGTCGGCGTCTTCACGATCGCCCGCGAATGGAAGAACTGCGAGAGATAGACATCCGCCACCGGGAAGCGCGCCGCCTGGAAATGCACGACCTGCGAGAGGTCCTGCCTGATCTGCTGGTGGAAGGTCGCGTGCTCCACCGGCTGGATCTCCAGGGTGATGTTGGCGCGCTTCAGCAGCGCCTGCACCGCTTCGGTGAAGCTCAGCATCGAGGGGAGGGTGGTGTTGATCGCCTTGATGGTGACGCCGTTCGGGAAGCCGGCCTCCGCCAGCAAAGCCTTGGACTTGGCGAGGTCGAAGGGCAGGAGCGGGGCCTTCTCGTCCGTGCCGAGATAGCCTGACGGCACGACGGAGACGGCCGGGCGCGAGATGTTCTTGCCGCGGAACTGCCAGATCGCGTTGCGGTCGATGGCATAGGCGATGGCCTGCCGGACCTTGATGTTGTCGAGCGGCGGCTGGCTCATGTTGAGATGCAGCACCGACATCTCGGCCGGGCCCATCGCGACGACCTTGACGCCGGGCAGTGCCGTCATGCGGTCAACCCAGGCCTGCTCCTGCCGCCCCAGCATCATGTCGAGCTCGCCGGACTGGAAGGCGAGATCGCGCGAGGAATCCGAAGGGATGAAGCGGTAGAGGATTTCGGTCAGCTTCGGCTTGCCGCGGAAATAGTTCGGGTTGGCGACGAGCTTGGCGTATTGCTGCGGCACATATTCCTGGAACATGAACGGGCCGGTGCCGACCGGCTTCTTGGCGAAACCCTCTTTGCCCAGCTCCTCGGCGGCCTTCTTACAGACCATGTTGCCGCCATGGTAGTTCATGACGATGCCGAGCAGGCTCGGGATCGGCTCCTTCAGCGCGATCTTGACGGTGTACTTGTCGGGAGCTTCGATCGACTGCACCGCGCTGTAGTCCGACGAGAAGGCGGAGCTGTCCTTGGAGGAAGCGCGCTTCAGCGAATAGACCGCGTCCTCCGCAGTGAACTCGCCATAGCCGTGGTGGCACTGCACGCCCTGGCGCAGCTTGAAGGTCCATTCCTTGCCGTCGGCGGAGGACGTCCAGCTCTCGGCGAGGTCGGGCTCCATGAATTCGGGCGAAAGCTCGCCGGGCTTGATGCGAACGAGCCCGTTGAACATCCATTGCAGCATCGCCTTGCCGGGCGTCCCGGAGTTCAGATGCGGGTCGAGCACGCCAGCATCCGAGCTCTGCATGCCGACGGTGAGCACGGTCTTCTGCGCCAGGGCCGGACTGGCCATCAGCGCGCCGGCCAACACGGCGGCGAGGATCGAAACGGGTCTCTTCATGGTTTTCCCCTGCTTTTGTCGTTGATTTTCGGTGATTTCGATCTGGAATTGGCCTTTCCGCGCCTGCGCCCGTCCCGTCGAGCGCCTGGCCTTAAAGCGTGTCCTCCAGCCTGCAATTGACGAGCAATTCCGCAACGGCGGCATTGTTGGGCAGGGCCAGCACGGTGGCAACCAGTTCGGCGAGATCGGCCGGCTGGGTCATCGCCTCCGGCGGCAGCGCCGTGCTCGCTGCCGTCATGTCGGTGCGCACGAAGGAGGGGCAGAGCGCGGTTGCCCGCACGCCCTTGTCCCAGGCGATGCGCCGCGCCGCATGGTTGAGCGCGGTCATCGCATGCTTGGTCATGTTGTAGGCGACATGGTCGTTGCGCACGCGCTTGCCCGAGAGCGAGGCGACATTGACGATGCGGCCGATGCCGCTGGCCTCGAGATGCGGCAGCGCGCAATGGATCAGGTTGAGCGGCCCCTTGCAGTTCGCCGCCCAGATCGCGTCGAGCGCGGCCTCATCCGGCGTTCGTAAGGTCATGGCGCTATGCATGCCGGCATTGTTGACGAGCCCGTCGATCCTGCCGAAGCGGGCCGCCGCGGCATCGACCCAGGCGCGATGGCTCGCCCAGTCGCCGGCATCGTAACGAGCGACATGGACCCGCGACGGGTCCCAATCGGCGCTCATCGTCTTCAAAGAGTTCAGATCGCGCCCGCCGAGGCTCAGACTGTAGCCTTGTGCGTGCAGCAACTCGGCGACGGCGCGACCGATGCCGCGATTGGCCCCGGAAATCAGGATGACGCGTCCCTCGGGAGCAAGCATGGCGGGCGATGTCCTATCCGTGCAGGGAGAGTTCGGCGGTGCTGTTCCGGCCGTTCGCGAAACGGTTCAGCCGGAAGGGAGAGAGATCGAAGCGCGGTTGGCGCGACAAGGCGAGGTCGGCCAGGATCTCGCCGGTGACGGGGCCGATGCCGAAGCCATGCCCGGAAAACCCTGCGGCGACGACGAGCCCGTCGATGCCCGTTTCGCCGTCGATCGCCGGCAGGGCGTCGGGCGTGAGGTCGATCAGCCCGCCCCAGAGCCGGGCGATGCCGGCCTCCGCCAGCGTGGGCAGGATTTGCGTCGTGCGCGCGATCAGCGCTGCGATATCGCGGCTGCGCGGAGCGAGCGAGGCCTCGGTCCAGCTCGTGGGATCATGCGGCCAATCGCCGATGCCGGTGGTGACGCGCAGGCGCCCGTCGATCTCCTGCCGCCCGGCTGCATCGGCATTGGCGACGCCGAAGACCGGCGCGAGCAGCGGCGGCAGCGGCACGCTCTGCATGACGCAGACCAGCCTGATGGTCAGCGGCAGGGAGAGGCCGAGCGGCGCCAGCAGTTCGGGCGCATGGATGCCCGTGGCCAGGATGACGCGACCGGCGGCGATGGTCTCGCGATCTTGCGTTTCGACGCCGGTGACGCGGTCGCCTTCGCGGATCAGCGCCCGGATCGGCACGCCTTCGCGGATGATCGCGCCATGCCGGCGGGCGGCCTCGGCATAGGCACGCACGGCCGGAACCGGATCGGCATGGCCATCGCCGGGGCAGAAGGAGGCTGCGAGGATGTCCGGTCCGATCGCGGGAGCCTTGTCCCGCACGGAGGCGTTGTCGGGCAGGTATTCGATGGTCAGGCCGAGCTTGCTCTGCTGCGCGACCAGCTCGCGGATGACCGTCACTTCCGCTTCGGTCCGCGCCAGCCGCAGATTGCCGTGGCGGCGGTAGCCGGTCGGCGCGCCGAGCTCCGCGTCGAGCCCGCCCCAGCGTTCGACTGCGGCCTTCGCCAGCGGCAGCTCGGCGGGATCGCGGCCGGATTGACGCACGCCGCCGAGCGTCCAGCTCGACGCCATCGCCGCGAGATTGCGCGCTTCCAGCAGCGTCACGGAATGGCCGGCCCGCGCGATCTCGTAGGCGGCCGAAACGCCGCTGATCCCGCCTCCGACGATGACGACATCCGGCATGGCCGCGCTGCCTTCAGGAGAGGTCGACGTCGATGCGCTGCTCCGTCTCGTCCGGATTGCGGCGCCTGTAGGCGGTGACCTCGAACTCGACCTTGAGCTCGGGCTGGCCGAGCGGCGTGCAGGTCGTGGTGTTGGCGGGGTCGATGCCTCTGAACTTGCGGCCGACGACCGCGTTGACCGCCTCCATGTCGGCGATATCAGGCACGAAGACCTTGACCGCGACGACATCCTTCAACGATGCGCCGACGGCGGCGAGCGCGCCCTCGATATTGCGGAAGGCCTGCTCGGCCTGGCCCCCGGCGTCGGAGGCGATGGCACGGGTCTTGTAGTTCCGTCCGGCGGTGTTCGAGACGAAGATCATGTCGCCCGCCACCACCACCCGCGAATAGCTGTTCAGCGTCTCGTATTTGCTGCCGGATTTGACTTTGATGATCTCGCTCATGGCAGTCTCCGGAGGCGCGGCCTGCGTTGCCGGGCGTCCCGACCGGCAGCATCCCTTGCGGGAATTGGTGTATACCATTCGAGTTGTTTTGGGCTGTCAAGGATGGGGATGCCCGGCGAGAGCGATGCCATGGAGGTGGCTGGCGTGGAACGATCTTCCTGACAATAGGTCGCCCGCGCAAAAAAGATACCGGGATACGCTGCTTGCGGGAGTGATCCAGGCTGTTCGCGCCCTGCGTGTCTTATGCCTTGTCGCGTCTTTCGGCGCCGGGTCGAGTCACATTGACAAGCTGGTATATACCAAATCATTCTGCGCTTTCGGCTGATCAAGCCGCCAGAACAGAGAGGGGTATGCGATGGTCTCGATCTCTCGCCGCAATCTGCTCGCCGCCGGTGCCGCCTTGCCTCTTCTGGGATTGCGAGCCCATGCCCAGGCTGCCGGCAAGGTGCTGCGCTTCGGCCTGTCGAGCTTTCCGCCCAGCCTGCAGCCCTGGCTCCATACCGGCACGGCGGCGCTCACGGTCAAGCTGCTGATCTTCCGCGGCCTGACCGGCTTCGACGAGAAGGGCGAGGTGCGGCCCGAGCTGGCGGAAAGCTGGGAGCGCGAGGGCGAGACCGGCTGGGTCTTCAAGCTGCGCCAGGCGAGCTTCCAGAATGGCAAGCCGGTCACCTCCGAGGATGTGAAATGGACGCTGGAGCAGATCGCGGCGCCCAATTCGACGGCCTTCATGAAGGCCGAGTTCGGCGGCGTCGAGCGCATCGAGACGCCCGATGCCCGCACCGTCCGCATCGTCATGAAGCAGCCGACCGTGACGCTGCCGATCTGGCTCGCCAGCCCCCATGTGCCGATCATCGCCAAGGATTCGATCGAGGGGCGCGCGGGTCTCGGCGTCGGCGCGGGGCCCTTCATGATCAAGGCACAGGAGCGTGGCGCTTCGATCGAGGTCGTGAAGTTCGACAAATACTACAAGCCCGGCCAGCCGAAGCTCGATGGCATCAAGCTCGTCGCCTATGCCGACGAGAACCTGCGGGTCGCTGCGTTGCAGGCCGGCGATATCGACCTCATCGAATATGTGCCCTGGCAGTCCATGGGGACGATCGAGAAGGATTCGCGCCTGCGGCTCATAGCCGTCGACGGTCCTTTCATGGGGCTGAACTTCAACGGCGGCGCTGGCCCGTTCAAGGATGTGCGGCTGCGCCAGGCGGTCGCCCATGCCATCCGCCGCGAGGATATCGTCCAGGCCGCCTTTTTCGGCCGGGGCAGCAAGCTCGAGGGCATTCCGATCCCGTCGAGCAGCCCCTATTTCGACAAGGCGCGCTCGGAGTACTGGAACTACGACCCGGCCAAGGCGAAGAAGCTGATGGCCGAGGCCGGGGTGCCGAACGGCTTTTCCTGTACGCTGCTTTCGACGGCGCAATATGGCATGCACAAATCGACCGCCGAGGTCGTGCAGGCCAATCTCGCCGAGATCGGCATTCAGGCAAGCCTCAATCTGCCCGACTGGGCGGCGCGCGTCGATCTGGCGGGCAAGGGCCGCTACGATTTCATGGTGCAGGGCACGACGGCGGACAACAACGACCCCGACGGCCTTGCCCCGCTGATCGACGGCGACCTGCCGGCCAACATGGCGCGGAGCTGGCAGATCCCGACCCCCGAGATCCACGCTCTCTTCGCCAAGGGACGCGCCGAGTTCGATCCCGCCAAGCGCAAGGCGGTCTATGCCGAGCTGGAGAAGTCCGCCCTGGAACAGGCGCCGCTCGTCGGCCTCGCCTGGCGCTCGCAGGGCTATGCGATGGTGAAGGGCCTCAGCGGCTTCAAATGCTATCCCGGCGGAACGAATTTCTTCTCCGCCTATTCGCTCGACGAGGCCGCGCTGGCGTGAAGCGCTGCGGCGCACCGCATTTAAATGGAAACACGCCGTCATTCCGGGCTTGACCCGGAATCCATCGTAGCGCGCTTCGTTCTACGATGGATTCCGGATCGGCGCCGCTGACGCGGCTTGTCCGGAATGACGCCGCGTCCCCAGCGCCCTTCGCTCACCCCACCCGGGTCGTCCGTTCCAGCCGCGCGAATCGTTCGAGCCGGAAAGGCTTCGGATCGATCATCGGGGTGCGGCCGCTGACCAGGTCGGCGGTGAGCCGGCCCGCGCCGGGGCCGATGCCGAAGCCATGGCCCGAAAAGCCGCTGGCGATGAAGAAGCCGGGTAGCCGCGGCACCTCGCCGATCACCGGCACGCCATCGGGCGTCGCGTCGATCAGCCCGCCCCAGCTCTCCTTCACCTTCAGGCCGGCGAAGGTGGGGAAAGCGGCGGTCAGGTTGCGTTGCGCCTCCTGCAGAATGGCTTCGGAGGGTTTGGGATCGAGGATGCGCATGCGCTCGAAGGGCGTTTCTGCGTCGAGCGACCAGCGCCGCGGCGTGCGGGCTTCGTCGAGGAAACGATGGCCGAGGCTGAGCCGCAATTCATGGCGCTGCTTGACCAGCGAGGGCAGGAAATCGAAGAGCAGCCGGAAGCTGTCCGGCACGATCTCGGCCACGCTCGCGCCGCGATGGGCGATGGTGTAGCCGCCGTCTTGCCGTTTGCGGAAGGCGAAATCGGAGGCGCCGACGGCGTGGACGGGGGGACCGTCCAGAGGCTCGGTCCGGAACACCGAACCCAGGATCTTGAGAGCGGGCAGGTCGATGCCGAGATTGCCGAGGAAGAGCCGCGACCAGGCACCGCCGGCCAGTACGACGCGCTGGCAGGCGATCGGGCCGCGCTCGGTGACGACCCCACTGACGCGGCCCGCCGCCGTCTCGATGCCGCGCACCGCGCAGCGCGTCAGCACGGTCCCGCCATGGCGGCGCAGCGCCCGGGCCATGGCCGGAACGGCCTTCTGCGGCTCGGCCCGCGCATCGCTCGGGGTGAACAGCGCTCCGGCGAAGGCGCGCTTGCCGCCCGGCAGCACGGCGTCGATCTCGCGCGTGCTGAGCAGGCGTGAGTCGAGCTGATAGGATTTGGCGTGGTCGAGCCAGGCTTCGTGCTCGGCAAGCTTGGCGGGCGTGTCGGCGACATAGACGATGCCGGAGCGGGTGAAGCCGGTATCGCCCCCGACCAGCCGGTCCATCTCCGACCAGAGCCGCATGCTTTCAAGGCCGAGCGGGATCTCGCCGGGGTCGCGCCCCATGATGCGCACCCAGCCCCAGTTGCGGCCGGATTGCTCGTGGCCGACCTCGCCCTTCTCGCAGACGGTGACCGAGATGCCCTCGCGCGCCAGGAAGAGCGCGGTGGTGATGCCGATGATGCCGCCGCCGATGACGACGACGTCGCTGGCGGCGGGGAGGGACGGGTCCGGCTCTATGGTCTCGATGGTGATGCCCATCACGAAGGCTCCGGCGGCAGGAAGGAGGAGGCGCCTTGACCGGCCGTCCGCGGCGGCGTCGGCCGGACCGGGGCTGCGATCACGTCTGCGCGGGTAGCGCCGCGCTGCGGAAGACGACGTGGTGGGGGTGGTTGATGGACCGCATATATTCGATCGGCCGGCCGTCGCCGTCGCGCGCCACGATCCGCAGCACGAGCGTCGGCGAGCCCGGCGCCAGCGCGAGAAGCTGGGCTTCGCGCTCGGTCGCCGTCCCGACGCTGATCTCGCGATCCCGGATGCTGATCTCGATGTCGTAACGCTGCCGCAGTAATTCGTAGAGCGATTGGCCGCCGAGCAGATCCTCGGCCGAGAGGCCCGGGACGCGTTGCGCCGGCAGATAGCTCGTCTCGATGCAGAAGGCCTCGTCGTTCACGCTGCGCAGGCGGCGCGCCATGATGAGCTCGCTGCCCGGCGGCACCTCAAGACGCCGGGCGACGCTCTCGCTCGCGCCTTCCTCGCCGAAATGCAGCAATTTGCTGCCGGGCTCGCCGCCGGCATTGCGGATGATGCGGGTGATGCCCAGCGAGGCCGGCGCATCGATCGGCCGCGACACCTGGACCAGCGGGATGCGCGTGCCGCTGGTGCCGTTGCGCTCCAGCACGTTGCGCTCGACCAGCCGGTCGATCGCCTTGCGCACCGTCATGCGGTTGATGCCGAGCGTGTCGGCGAGCGTCCGTTCCGAGGGAATCCGGTCGCCGGGCCCGTAATCCGGCCCGCCGATGAGGTCGAGGATATAGTCCTGGGCCTCGACATAGATCGGTTTCACCCGCTTCAGCGGCTTGGACATGCCCTGCATCTCTATGCGTTGCGTCTCTCTCGGCGACCGTGGGCCCCGTCGACGGCGGCCGAGGCCGCTTCCTTCGTGTTTAAGGCGAAAAACCTGCGGATGGCTACTGTCCGAAGGGCGCGTGCACCGAAACTGGAATAGGCTTGACAGTCATTGGTATATGGAATTGGTGTATACCAATTCCATCGCCCTTTGAAAGCCCGTCCGGAGCCTTCCATGTCCATCGCCTTCGACCGCGGCGCAATCCTGTCCGGGCTGGAGCCGACGCGCGCGGCGCTGCCGGCGGCTTTCGCGCTCGGACAGGAGCTCGCTCCGCAGATCGACCGCGTCTACATGGTCGCCTGCGGCTCGGCGAACCGGGCGATGCTCGGCATCCAGTATTGGCTCGAGCGCTCTTCGCCGGGCATCGAGGTCAGGCGCTATTTTCCGGCCGAGTTCATGGCGATCGACCCGCCGCGGCTCGGCGACCGGACGCTGGTGCTGCTCGCTTCGAAATCCGGAACGACGCCGGAAACCGTGGCGGCGGCGCATTTCCTGAAGGATAGGCCCTGCCAGGTCGTCGCCTTCAGCCAGTATGGCGACAAGCCGCTGGCGCAGGCGGTGCCGCGGCATTTCCTCGTCGGCGATACCAGCGAATCCTTCGCCGCCATGTTCATGCTGATGCAGGCGCTGATCGGCGGGCTGATGACCGCCAAGGAAGGCTGGCCGCTCGGCGCCAAGCTCATCGCCTCGCTTGACGCGCTTCCGACGGCGATGTGCGACGCGGCCGAGCAGAACGAGGCCCGCGCCGCGGCCGATGCCGCGACCTATGCGGAAGACGACCGCATCTACCACGTCGCCTCGGGGCCGGGCTTCACCACGGCCTATGTCTTCGGCGTCTGCATTCTCATGGAGATGCTCTGGCTGCACAGCTATCCGATCGAGGCGGCCGAGTTCTTCCACGGTCCCTTCGAGATCGTCGACAAGCAGACGCCGATGATCCTGATCACGGGGGAAGACCCGAGCCGGCCGTTGATGGAGCGGGTCGTGAAGTTCTGCGACACCTATGCCGGGCGCGTGATGAACTACGATTCCCGCAATTTTGCGATGAAGGGCATCGACCCGGAGATCCGCCCGATCGTCGCGCCCTATATCCTGCAGGCGGCGCTCAAGCGCTTCTCGGCGCATCTCTCGGTGCTCCGCAACCAGCCGCTCACCACCCGCCGCTACATGTGGAAGGTGGCGTACTGATCCGGGAAGGGACGGCGATGGCCTGGAGGCTGCTGGGGCTCGGCGACAACACGGTCGACACCTATGTCGATCGCGGCCTTCAATTCCCCGGCGGCAATGCCGTCAACGTTGCCGTGCAGGCGAAGCGGCTCGGTGCCGAGACGGGCTATCTCGGCTGTATCGGCTCGGACGAAGCGGGCATGCTTCTCTGCGATGCCCTGAGGCAGGAAGGCGTCGATACGTCACGCTGCCGGATCAGGCTCGGCCGGAACGCCCGCGCCTTCATCGGCCATGATGGGCAGGATCGGCGCTTCCTGCGCTCCGAGCGCGGCGTGCGCGGCGAATGGGGCGCGTTCGATACCGAGGATCTGTCTTATATAGCCGGCTACGATCTCGTTCACTCCAGCATTTACAGCGAGCTCGGCGAGGCGCTGCCCCCTATGCGTGGCGCGCCACGGCGGCTGTCCTACGATTTCTCGGAACGCTGGACGGCCGAAAATCTCGCCGCGACGCTGCCGGCCGTCGATATCGCCTTCCTGTCGCATCCATCCGCCTCGGATGCCGAGTGCCGCACACTGCTGGAGCGTTGCATCGGCTGGGGTGCAGGGATGGTCGTCGCGACGCGTGGCGCAAGAGGTGCCCTAGCGCTCGCTGGCGGGCGCTTCCATGAGCAGCCGGCCCGTCCTGCATCCGTGGTGGATACGCTCGGCGCCGGTGACGGTTTCATTGCCGCTTTTCTGCTGGCCATATTGGATGGTTCCGGCACGGCAGCCGCGCTGGCAGCGGGCGCGGATCACGCAGCGCAGGTCTGCGGCTATCAGGGCGGCTTCGGTCACGGTGTGGCGTGGACGCAGGTCGATGCGGCCGTGTTGTAGGGGAGGAAGACAGAGATGGCGTGGCGGATCGGGATCGATTCCGGGGGCACATTCACCGATGTCTGCCTGTTCGACGACGCGACCGGCATGGTCGCGGTCTGGAAGGTGCCTTCCACGCCTGACGATCCCTCCCGCGCCATCGCGCGCGGCACGCAGGAAGGCGTCGAGCGCGTCGGCGCCAGCCCCGCCGACATCGCCTATTTCGGCCATGGCACCACGGTCGGCACCAACGCCCTGATCCAGCATCGCGGCGTGAAGACGGGCCTCGTCACCACCGAAGGCTTCCGCGACCTGATCGAGATCGGCCGGCAGAAGCGGCCGGACCTCTACGATCTCCAGGCCGACAAGGCCCCGCCGCTCGTCACCCGCGACCTGCGCTTCGGCGTCCCCGAGCGTGTCCGCCATGACGGCACGGTCGAGACGCCGCTCGACGAGGACGCCGTGCGGCACGCGGCGCGGGCGCTGAAGGCGGAGGGCGTCAAGGCTGTCGCGATCGGCTTCCTCTACGGCTTCGTCCGGCAGGAGCATGAGGAAGCGGCCAAGCGCATCGTCACCGAGGAATTCCCCGAGGCCTTCATCTGCGCCTCGCACGAGGTCGCGCCGGAATTCCGCGAGTACGAGCGCATCTCGACTGCGGTGGTGAACGCCTATCTCGGCCCGGTCATGCAGGGCTATATCCGCCGCCTCGCCGACCGTTTGAAGGAACTCGGCCTCAAGGCGGTGCCGCATCTGACGCAGTCCAATGGTGGCGTCATCGGCTTCGACATGGCGGCGCGCCTGCCGGTGCGCACGGTGCTCTCCGGCCCCTCGACCGGCGTCGTCGCGGCGCAGGCGATCGGCGCCATGATCGGCATACCCAACCTCATCACCTTCGACATGGGCGGCACCTCCTCGGACGTCGCCCTGCTCAGCAACGGCGAGGCCAAGCTCGCATCGGAGGCCAACGTCCACGGCTACCCGATCAAGGCGCCGATGCTTGATATTCATACGGTCGGTGCCGGCGGCGGTTCGCTCGCCGCGATCGATTCCGGCGGACTGCTCAAGGTCGGTCCACGCTCGGCCGGCGCCGATCCCGGTCCCGTCTGCTACGGGCGCGGCGCCACGGAGCCCGCCGTCACCGACGCCAATGTCGTGCTCCAGACCCTGAACCCGACGCATCTGCTCGGCGGACGCATGCCGATCGACCAGAGCCTGTCGAAACAGGCGATCGGCCGGCTCGCCGACGAACTCGGTCTTGATCTGATGGCGACGGCGCAGGGCATCATCTCGGTCGTCACCGCCAACATGGCCAAGGCGATCCGGGTCATCAGCGTCCAGCGCGGGCATGACCCGCGCGACTACGCGCTGGTCGCCTTCGGCGGGGCCGGGCCACTGCATGCCGCGAGGCTCGCGCGCGAACTCGACATGAAGCGCATCGTCGTCCCGCGCAATCCCGGCATCGGCTGCGCGCTCGGCCTGCTGCTCACCGACCTGCGTGCCAATTTCGCGACGACGCGTCTGGCAACGCTCTCCGAGGCGCTGGTCCCGGATATGGCGGAGATATTCGTCGCCTTGCAGGAGCAGGCGGATCACTGGTTCGCGGAGGAGGGCGTCGTCTCGGCAGACCGTCGGCTGAAGCGCACTGCCGATCTGCGCTATCACGGCCAGAACTACGAGCTCGCCATCGACGTGCCGGACGGGCCGATCACGCCCGCGACCATCGCCGCACTGGCCGAAGGCTTCGCCGCCGCCCATAAGCGCCTCTACGGCTTCGTCGCGGAAGGCGAGGCGGTCCAGCTCGTGACCTATCGCGTCGAGGCGGTCGGCCTCGTGCCCAAGGCCGCCTTCCGGCCGGAGCCCGATGCCGGCCCGGACGCCTCCCACGCCATCCTCGGCAGCCGCGAGGTCTGGTTCCCCGAGGCCGGCGGCTTCGTCGCCTGCCCGATCTACGATCGCGACAAGCTCAGATCCGGCAATCGCTTCACCGGCCCGGCCATCGTCGAGCAGATGGATTCGACCACCGTGCTGCTGCCGGGCATGACCGCCACCGTCGAGCCCTATCTCAACCTGATCCTGGAGATGCCGTGATGACCGCGACCGCATCCGTCAGCGTCGACCCGATCACCGTCGAGGTCATCGGCTCCTCCTTCGCCTCGATCGCCGAGGAGATGGGCGAGGCCCTGGTCAAGGCGAGCTATTCCACCAACATCAAGGAGCGCCGCGACTGCTCGACCGCGCTCTTCGATGTCGAGGGCCAGACGCTCTGCCAGGCCGAGCATATCCCGATGCATCTCGGCTCCTTCATTGGCATCATCCCGCATATCCTGAAGCGCCATTCCGTGGCGGATATGAAGCCCGGCGACGTCTTCATCGGCAACGACGCCTATGAGGGCGGCGGCACGCACCTTCCCGATATCGTGCTGGCCGAGCCGGTCTTCCACGAGGGCGTGATGATCGCCTGGGCGGTCAACACCGCGCACCATTCCGATTTTGCCGATCGCGGCCACGCCCACATCTATCAGGAGGGCCTGCGCATCCCGCCGATCCGCCTCTATGACGGCGGCGTGCTGATGAAGGACGTGCAGGAGCTGATCCTGCTCAACTGCCAGGTGCCGCGCGAGCGCCTCTCGGACCTGCGCGCCCAGATGGCGGCGAACCGGCTCGGTGTCGAACGCCTGCGCGCGCTCTGCGACAAGTATGGCCGCGATACCGTGCTCGCCGCCGGCAAGGCCTTGCAGGATTATGCCGAGCGCAAGATGCGCGCCGGCATCGCCTCGATTCCCGACGGGGTCTATCGCTTCTCGGATTCCTTCGACAATCCCGAGATCGACGAGCCGCTGACCTTCTCGGTCGCGATCACCGTCAAGGGCGAGGAGATGACGCTCGCCTTCGACTCGCCGCCGCAGATGCGGGCGGGCTTCAACATGGTCTACACCGCGCTGCTCTCGACCGTGTATTACGCGGTCAAGACCGTGGCCGACCCGACCATCCCGCCCAATGCCGGCCTGGCGCGGCCGCTGACCGTCACCGCGACCGAAGGCACGGTGCTGAACTGCGTGCATCCCGCCGCCGTCAACGGCCGCATCGCCGCCTGCCAGCGGGTGGTCGACCTGATCCATGGCGCGCTCGCGCAAGCGGTGCCGGACCGGGTGATCGCCGCCTGTTCGGGCGCGGTCGCCTCGGCGACCTTTGCCGGCGAGCAGCCTGGCAGCGGAGAGCTCTGGGTCTATCTGGAGACGATCGGCGGCGGTTCCGGCGCCCGTACCAACAAGGACGGGCTCCATGGCGTCCATGTCCACATGACCAACACCTCGAACCTGCCGGTCGAGGCATTGGAGCTCGAATACCCGCTGACCCTGCTGCGCTACGAACTCGTCGACGGCTCCGGCGGGGATGGCCGCCAGCGCGGCGGTATGGGGCTCCGCCGCGTCTACCGGGCGGAAGCGCCGTGCCGGCTGAACGTCGACAATTCGCGCCTGACCTCGCGACCCTGGGGACTGGCGGGCGGCGGCGAGGGGCAGGGCGGCTCCTTCGTCTTCAGCGAGGGCGTCGTGCCTTTCGTCAAGGGCGACGGCGCGCTGGAAAAGGGCCAGATCGTCGAGATCATCACGCCCGGCGCCGGCGGCTATGGTCCGCCCGCGGAGCGCAGCGCCGAGGCGCGGGCGCGCGACCGGGCGGAGCAGCGCCAGTGATCTAGCGCGCCGCTTGGAGCTCAGCCCGCCTTCGCGGCGGCGAGCTTCTGGGCGAGATGGGCGACGAGGCGGCTTGCGACCTCTTCCTTGGGCAGGGTCGGCCAGGTCTCGACGCCATCGACTGTCACGAGATGCACGGTATTGGCGTCGCCGCCCATCACGCCGGTACCGCCCACATCGTTGGCGACGATCAGGTCGCAGCCCTTCTTGGCGAGCTTGACCCTGGCGTAGTCGATGACGTGCTGCGTCTCGGCCGCGAAGCCGACGACGAAGCCCGGCCGCCCGTTCGGGCGATGCGCGACGGTGGCGAGGATGTCGGGGTTCTCGACCAGCGAGAGCGGCGGCAGGGCTCCGCCGTCCTTCTTCATCTTCTCCGATGCGGCGTCGGCCACGCGCCAATCCGCGACGGCAGCGGCGAAGATCGCAAGATCGGCCGGCAGCGCCGCCTCGACGGCCGCCAGCATCTGCCGGGCGGATTCGACATGGATGGTCTCGACCCCGGCTGGATCGGGCAGCGTGACCGGCCCGCTGACCAGCGTCACGCGGGCCCCGGCGGCGGCCGCCGCCGCCGCGATGGCGTGGCCCTGCTTCCCGGAGGAGCGGTTGGCGATGTAGCGCACCGGGTCGATCGGCTCATGCGTCGGCCCCGAGGTGATCAGGACATGCTTGCCGGCGAGCGAGCCGGCGGCCGGAGCATGGTCGCCGCCGGGCAGCCGGCCGAGGAAGCCGATGGCGCGGGTCGAGGGCTTCTCTCCGGCGAGCGCGAGCTCGATCGCGGCCAGGATTTCCGGAGGCTCGGCCATGCGGCCCGGCCCGCTCTCGCCGCGCTCGGCCATGGCGCCGCTATTGGGCCCGACGACGAGGATGCCATCCTTTTCGAGCTGGGCCATGTTCCGCCGCGTCGCCGGGTGCTGCCACATGCGCGGATTCATCGCGGGTGCGATCAGCACGCGTTTGTCGGTGGCGAGCAGCGCGGTCGAGGCGAGGTCGTCGGCATGGCCATTCGCCATCTTGGCGATGAGATCGGCGGTCGCCGGCGCCACCACCACGAGATCGGTCGAGCGCGAGAGCTGGATATGGCCGATATCGGCCTCGTCGGTCAGCGAGAACAGATCGGTGAAGCAGCGCTCGCCCGCCAGCGACGACACCGCGAGCGGCGTGACGAACTGCTCGCCCGCCTTGGTCAGGATGCAGCGCGAGGCGATGCCGCGATCCTTCAGCCGGCGGATCACTTCGAGCACCTTGTAGGCGGCGATGCCGCCGCCGATGATCAGGAGAACGGAGCGGGATGCGGACAAGGCGGCTCCTCGGGCAGCGCGGGCGTCGGGCTGCTTCCTAGCATCCGCGACGCCGGCCTGTCATGCGCCGGCAAGGCTGGCCCGTGCCGCTCATGGGCGCGGCAGGTCCGGCACCTTGTAGGCGGTCGTCGCCTTGATCCGTTCCATGGCGAAGCGCGAGGTGACGTTCTTGAGCGGGATCGTCTCGATCAGCTTCTTGTAGAAGGTGTCATAGGCGGCCATGTCGGCGACGACGACGCGCAGCATGTAGTCGACATCCCCCGCCATCCGGTAGAATTCCATCACCTCCGGCATGGCGGCGGCCGTCTGCGCGAACTTGTCGAGCCAGGGGCCGGAATGGTCGGCCGTCTCGATCTGCACGAAGACGGTGAGCCCGAGCCCGATCTTCTCCGGCGAAACCAGCGCGACGCGCTTCAGGATGACACCCGCCTGTTCGAGCTTCTGGATGCGCTTCCAGCATGGGGTCTGCGAGAGCCCGACCCGATCCGCCAGATCGGCGATCGAGATGTTGGCGTCGTTCTGCAGCACGGTCAGGATCTTGCGGTCGATGGCATCCATTCTCTGAAATCCGTCATAGGAGAAAATTCGTTCCGTTGATCGCGATCATAAGAGAATAAGTTTCTTTTTGATGTCGATCACTTGCATCCAGATAGAAAATCCTTTTCTCCATCTGTCAATGGGTGCTGTTTTGGCGCCGTCTTGCGAGAGGATTTGAACGATGGATCGCCGCCAGTTTCTCATCGCGGGTGCGACCCTGGCAGCGGCGGCCCCGTTCGCCGGCGCGGCTCGTGCCCAGGCCGTCACGGCACGGGTCGGTTACATTCCGGTCGTCGGCACCGCGCCCTTCTTCGTCGCCAATGGCGAGGGCTGGTTGAAGCAGGGCGGCCTCGAAAGCGCGGTCACCGTCTTCGAATCCGGCCCGAACATGATCCAGGCGCTGGCCTCGGGTACGCTCGACATCTACGTCGCCGGCGTGGCCCCGCTGGCCGTCGCTCGCTCGCGCGGCATCGATGTCCGCGTCGTCGCCTCGACCGCCATCGGCGAGAATGTCGTCGTCGCCGCGCCGTCGCTGTCGAAGTTCTTCACGGCCGGCACCGCCGCCGCGGCCGCCTTCAAGGCGTTCAAGGCGGCGAATGGGAAGCCGGCCCGCCTCGCCACCCAGCCGGCCGGCTCGGTGCCCAACACCACGCTGCAATACTGGCTCTGGGAGGTCGCAAAGGTCGACAAGGCCGATGTCGAGATCGTGCCGATGGGCATCGACGCGACCCAGCAGGCGATCCTGGCCGGCGCGGTCGACGGTGGCAGCGTGCGCGAACCGGCGCTGACCATCCTCCAGAGCCGCAACAGCGCGATCAAGCTCGTCGCCGGCGGCGAGGAGGTCTTCCCGGGCCAGCCGGGCACGGTCGTCGCCGTCTCCGGCGCCTTCGCCACCAAGAACCCCGACGCCGTCCAGAACCTCGTCTCAAGCCTCGTCAAGGCGGCGGCGCTAATCAAGGCCGACCCGGCCAAAGCCGCGCCGCATGTCGGCGCCGCGCTCGGCAAGGGCATCGTCGATCCCGAGTTGATCCGGAAGGCGCTGGGCTCGCCGGCAAGCGTCTTCGAGATCGATCCGCGCAAGATCATCGAGCCCGCGCGCGCCATGCAGGCCTATCAGGTCAAGCTCGGCTCGCTCGACAAGGAATTGCCGTTCGACGGATTGTTCGAGACCCAGTATTACGAGCGCGCGATCAAGGCGGGCGGCTGACCACTGTGAAGAGACTTCGGGCTCCGGCCCTTGCCCTTCTGGGCCTGATCGCCTTCCTGCTGATCTGGGAGGCGGTGCCCTATTTCGGCTGGGTGAACCCCGCCTTCCTGCCGCCGCCGAGCGCGCTGCCCAAGGCCTTCATGCGCGAGGTGTCCTCGGGCGCCTGGCTCGCGGCGATCCTCGGCTCGCTCTGGCATTATTTCGTCGGCCTCTTCGTCGGCGCCGGCCTGGGCATCGCGCTCGGCGTGCTCGTCGGCATGTCCCGTATCGCCGAGGAGGCGACGGCCTGGGTCGTGCGCGTGCTGCGGCCCGTGCCCGGCCTCGCCTGGGTGCCCTTCGCCATCATCTGGTTCGGCGTCACACCGGGCGCTGCGGTCTTCATCATCGCCATCGGCGTGTTCTGGATCAGCTTCTTCGCGGCGCAGGGCGCGATCCGCGGCGTCGACCGCGATCTCGTCGAGGTGGCCGACGCCTTCGGCTTCCGCTCGCCCTGGCAGCGCCTGTTCAAGATCCTGTTGCCGGCGGCGATGCCGGGCATCCTCGTCGGTTTTCGCACGGCGCTCGGCCAGGCCTGGATGGCGGTGGTCGCGGCCGAGATCTTCGGCGTCGCTGGCGTCGGCCAGCGCATGATGCAGGCCTCGAGCCTGCTCGCGACCGACATCGTCGTGGTTTACATGCTGACGATGGCGGCGCTCTACGGGCTGCTCGACACGGCCTTCGTCGCCTTCCAGAGATGGGTGCTGCGTTGGAAAGCGTGATCGAGAAGAGCGTGATCGAGATCAAGAGCCTGTCGCTGACCTTCACCCGCGACGGCGAACAGACCGAAGTGCTGCGCAAGCTCGACCTTAAGGTCGGGCGCGGCGAGTTCCTCGCCATTGTCGGCCCTTCCGGCGTCGGCAAGTCGACCCTGCTGCGCGTCATCGCCGGTCTTGCGAAGCCGAGCGGCGGCGAGGTCGTCATCCACGCGAAGGACAATGCGCGTCGCCCTGTCGCTCTGGTCTTCCAGGATTCGCGGCTCCTGCCCTGGCGCAAGGTGGTCTCGAATGTCGGCTTCGGCCTGGAAGGCCGGACCTCGCGCGGCGAACGCCTGAAGAAGGCGCAGGAGATGCTCGATCTCGTCGGGTTGGGCGGGCTCGCGCAACGCTGGCCGCATCAGCTCTCCGGCGGCCAGCGCCAGCGCGTCTCGCTGGCGCGTGCGCTCGCGGTCGAGCCCGAGATCCTGCTGATGGACGAGCCCTTCTCGGCGCTCGACGCCCTGACGCGCGAGAACCTGCAGGACGAATTGGTCCGCGTCTGGCAGCGCACCGGCAAGACCGTGCTCTTCGTCACCCACGACATCGACGAGGCGGCCTATCTCGCCGACCGTGTCGTGATCCTCTCGGGCGCGCCCGGCCAGATTATCGCCGAGCATCGCATCGATGCCGCTCGTCCGCGCAGGCGCGGCGCGGCGGCGGAGGCCGAGATCGTCCGCGCCGTCCGGCAAGGGCTCGGCGCCGACATCGTGACGGACGGCGCGGCGATCTAGGTCTTCGCGACGAACGCCTTGAACGCCTCGCCATAATCCTTGTGCCAGCGCGAGAGCGGCGGGCGGTTCTCGATGATATCGCCCATCGCCCAGGCCATGCGCTTCTCATCGAGGGCGCGCGTCGTCTCGTCATCCGGGCAGAGGATGTAGAAGTCCCCGGCCTTCAGCCGCTCCAGCATGAAATCGACGGTCTGCTCCGGTGTCCAGGCACCCTCCGGCTTCTCGACGCGCCCGCGCGCCGTCAGCGGCGTGAAGACGAAGCCGGGGATCAGCAGATGGGCGCTGACCTTGCAGCCTTCGGTGTTGCGGAGTTCATGCGCCAGCGCCTCGGTGAAGACCTTCACGCCCGCCTTCGAGACATTGTAGGCCGGATTGCCCGGCGGCGTGGTGATGCCCTGCTTCGAGCCGGTGTTGACGATCAGCGCCGGCGCGCCATGGGCGACCATGCCCGGCCCGAAGATCTGCGTGCCGTTGACGATGCCGCCGAGATTGACCGCGAGGGTGCGCTCCCACGTCTCAGCCGGGCCGAAAATGCCGCTGCCTTGCTGTATCCCGGCATTGTTCATCAGCACATGCACGCGCCCGAAGCGAGCGAGCACCTTCTCCTGCAGCGCCGCGACCTCCTCGCGATGCGAGACATCGGTCGCGACCGCCAGCACGTTGTGCTCGCCGACCAGCGTGGCGAGCACCTGCCCGGCGGCCTTCAGCCCTTCCTCGTCGCTGTCGGCGATGGCGACCCTCATGCCGAGGCCGGCGAAGGCGCGGGCGGCGGCGAAGCCGATGCCGGAGGCGCCGCCGGTGATGACGGCCGTATTGGCGGCGATGAGGGCGGGGTGGATCGTCATGGTCTCGGATCTCGCGATTTCAGCGGAGGCGGGAGATAAGGAGCGGTGCGCGGCGACATCATGGCGCGCTGCGGGCGGCGGCGCGATGGCGCAGGATCGCCTGAGATGCTGCCTCACCGCCTTGTCATTGGCATGAACGGGTCGTTTGAGGCATCTGGGACCGATGATATCAGACAGAAGTGGGATGATGGCGCCGTATTCCGAAAGACCTGACAGGGCGCGCGGCGTTTCGGCCCGGCGGCTTCTGACCGGCGCCCTGCTGGTCCTGGGGCTGGCGTTGCCGGGCGCGGCGCTTGCGGCCGAATCGGCGCCGGTCACCTCCCAGCGTGTCACCGCGACCTTGCTGTCGAGCCGCGACACGGTCGCGCCCGGCGAGCGCTTCCATGTGGCGCTGACCCAGAAGCTTGCCCCGCACTGGCATACCTATTGGCTGAACCCCGGCGATTCCGGCGAGCCGACGCAGATTCAGTGGGATCTGCCGGCCGGCGCGAAGGCCGGAGACATCGCCTGGCCGGCGCCGCGTGCCATCCGCGTCGAGCCGCTGGTGAATTTCGGCTTCGAGGGCGAGGTCCTGCTGCCGGTCGAGATCACCGTGCCGGCCGATGCCAGGCCCGGCGAGACCTTTTCGCTCAAGGCGAACGCGACCTGGCTGGTCTGCGAAAAGATCTGCATTCCCGAGGAAGGCAGCTTCACGCTCGACCTGGCCGTCGGCGCGGCAAGCGCAGTCGATGAGGCGGCGCAGCAGCGCATCGATGCCGCGCTCGCCGCCCTGCCGAAGCCGGCCGGCTTCCGTGGCAGGCTGAGTGCCGATGGCGACAACCTCGCCTTGGCACTGCCCGGTCTTCCGGCCGGCGCGAGCGATCTGCGCTTCTTTCCGATCTCCGACACGCTGATCGAGCACGCCGCCGACCAGCCCATGAAAGCCGGCGATGTGCCGGGCCTGACGCTGACCCGCTCCAGTGCCTTCAAGCTGGAGCAGCCTGATATCTCCGGCGTCCTGACCTTCAGGCAGGATGGCGTGCCGCGTGCGCTGACGCTGGTGGCCGATGCCGATCCGGCACTGGTCTCCAAAGCGGCCGAGACCGGTTCCAACGCGCCCCGCCCGGCGGTCGTGCGAATTCCCGTCCCGGCGGAAGGCGCCGACCTCACGCTGCTCGCCGCATTGGCCTTCGCCTTCGCCGGCGGGCTCATCCTCAACCTGATGCCCTGCGTGCTGCCGGTGTTGTTCATCAAGGCGCTCGGCTTCGCCCAGACGGCGCATCGCAGCCGCACTGAGACGCGTGAGCAGGGCCTGATCTTCCTCTGCGGCGTGCTGCTGACCTTCCTGGTGCTGGCCGGAGCCGTCATTGCGCTGAGTGCGCTCGGCGGTAGCGTCGGCTGGGGTTTCCAGCTCCAGTCGCCGCTGCTCGTCATCGCGCTGGCGGTGGTGATGGTGCTGATCGGGCTCAATCTGATCGGCGCCTTCGAGATCGGCGGCTCGGTGGTCGGCCTCGGTGACGGGCTCGCCAGCCGGGGCGGGCGCCTCGGCGCCTTCATGACCGGCGTGCTCGCCGTCGTCGTCGCCACGCCCTGCACGGCGCCCTTCATGGGCGCGGCGATGGGCTATGCGGTGACGCAACCGCCAGCGCTCGCGCTCTCGGTCTTCATGGCGCTGGCCCTCGGCTTCGCTCTGCCGGTGGTGGCGCTCTCCTTCGCGCCGGGCCTGCTTCGGCTTTTGCCCAAGCCCGGGCGCTGGATGCTGGTGCTGAAGCAGGCCTTCGCCTTCCCGATGTTCGCGACCGCAATCTGGCTGATCTGGGTCGCCTCGGTCCAGACCGGCCCGCAGGGCGTTCTGGCGGCGCTGGTTGCGGTGCTGGCGGCGGGTTTCGTCGTCTGGCTCGTCGGCGTCACCCGCGGCTCCCTGCCGCGCCGCGCCTTCGGGACTGTGCTGGCCGTGCTGGTCGCGCTCGGCGCCGGCTGGTTCACGGTCGAGAACGCCGTGCCGGGCACCAATGCGGAGGCGCGGGCTGGGGATATCCAGGCCTGGAGCCCTGAGCGCGTCGCCACCCTGCAGGGGCAGGGCAAGCCGGTCTTCGTCAACTTCACCGCCGCCTGGTGCATCACCTGCCTCGCCAATGAGCGCGTTGCGCTCTCGCGTCAGGAGGTGAAGGACGCTTTCGCCAGGCTCGGCGTCGTCTATCTCAAGGCCGACTGGACCAATCGCGATAGCCGCATCGCCAAGGCGCTGGCCGAGCAAGGCCGGGCCGGTGTGCCGCTCTATCTGTTCTACCCCGCTCGCAAGGAGGCGCAGGCCGAGATCCTGCCGCAGCTTCTCACCGTGGATGGATTGATCACTGCGGCCGAGCGAGCGGCCGGCAGCAATGCCAAGACGGCGGCAGCAGCGCCGTAGGAGTTCGACTTCAACCAAGGGAGACAGACATGCAAAGCCTGACCAGACAGACTTTCATCGCCGGCCTCACCCTCGCGGGCCTTGCCTTCCCGGCCGTCGCCTTCGCGCAAGGCGCGGCCAAGATCGGCGCGCCCGCCCCCGCCTTCCAGGCGGTCGATGTCGAGGGCAAGACCCGCAATCTCCAGGAATTCGCCGGCAAGACCGTGATCCTCGAATGGACCAATCACGACTGCCCCTATGTCCGCAAGCACTACAACAGCGCCACCATGCAAACGTTGCAGAAGGACATGGCCAAGGAGGGCATCGTCTGGCTCTCGGTGATCTCCTCGCCGCCCGGCGAGCAGGGCTATGTCGAGGCGGCGAAGGCGAAGGAGCTGACCGTCCAGCGTGACGCCGCCCCCGCCGGCATCCTGCTCGACCCGAAGAGCCAGGTGGCGCGCGCTTATGGCGCCCAGACCACGCCGCACATGTACATCATCGATCCCAAAGGCACGCTCGCCTATATGGGTGCGATCGACGACAAGCCGTCCTCGAACCCCGCGAGCCTCAATGGCGCGAAGAGCTATGTCCGGCAGGCGGTCGCCGAGCTGAAGACCGGCAAGCCGGTCTCCGAGGCCAGCACTAAGGCTTATGGCTGCGCGGTGAAATACGCGCCGGCGAGCTGAGCTCTGTCAGCGCTCAAATGCAAAAGGCCGGGCATTTGCCCGGCCTTTTTGTCGGTACGGCAGCGCGCTACTGCGAACGCGGGCCGAGATCGCGCGGCGCGGCGTTGATCGTGACGATCTGGCCGTTGCGCAGTTCGAGCACCGCAAGCCCCCGCTCGACCTGTCCGTCCGGCCGGAAGCGGAAGACGCCGTCGGCTCCCGCGAAGCCCGAGGCATTGGTCAGCACCGCCTCGGAGAAGCGCTGCGAGCCTTGCGTGCGCGCCAGTGCCGCCGCCAGCGAAACCGCGTCGTAGGAGAGGGTCGCGGTGCGGGTCGGGCTGCTGTTGAAGCGTTGCTGGTAGCGGCCGGCGAAGGCGTTGAAGCCGGCCGTGTCGGGCGAGGCGAACCAGCCGCCCTGGATCGCCTGCACCTGCGCGATGCCGCTGTCGTTCCAGACGCCGGTGCCGAGCGGCTTGACCTTGCGCGGGTCGAAGCCGGCCTGCTGCAACGCCTGCCCGAGCGCCGGCATCATGTCGGCCGCCGCCGGAACGAAGAGCGCATCCGCCTGCTGCAGCGAGGGCATCAGGCGCTGGACGGCGGTGCGCATCGTGGCCGGGTCGGAGCCGAAATGCTCGATCGCCGCGACGCGGGCGCCGCGTGCCGCCACCGCCTGCTGGAAGGCGGCCTCGACGACCTTGCCATAGGCGGTGTCGGGCAGCAGCGCGGCGAAGGATTTGCGGCCCTGCTGCGCGGCATAGGCGATGACGCGGTTGACGTCGTTCTCGGGCGGGAAGGAGAGCAGATAGACGCCGCGCGAGGCCACGTTGGAATCGCTGGAGAAGGCGATGACCGGCCGGTTGGCCGCCCGCGCCACCTGTCCCGCCGCCTGCACGGTTGGGGCGAAGAGCGGCCCGATGATGAGTTCGGCGCCTTCCGAGATCGCTTCCTGCGCCGCGGCGCGCGCGCCTTCCGGCGTGCCGCGGTCGTCCTTGACCAGCAGCGTCAGGTCCGCGTTGGGGAATTCGGCCAGGGCCATCTCGGCGGCGTTCTTGAGTGAATTGCCGACCACGCCGCCCTGGCCTTCGGCGCCGAGCGGCAGAATGAGGCCGACCTTGACCTTGCCGGTGCCGATGGTCTGGCCGCTTGGCGCGGCCGGTTCCGTCGAGGCGGGGCCGTCGAAGCCCGGCAGGCCGGCGGGGCCACCGCTGCAGCTCGCGAGCAGCAAGGACAGGGAGACGGCCAGCGCGCCCGCCTTGAACCGCAGAACCGGTACGAAGTGCCGATGGTGCAACACGGGCGATCTCCAGTCGTGACCGGGCCGGCAAAGCCTTGCCCGGTGATACAGTCCCCCCGCGGGACTCTCGTGCCAGTGCCACATGCTATTTTCAAGTTGTTAACTATGGGTTGCATCGGGCCCGTCGCACGCACGCCATGGCGCGGCCGGGGGCGCTGTGGCAGCTTGCGGCCATGTCGAACGCCGCTCCGCCCCGCCCCGCCAGCTACACCGCCTTCGGTCTCAAAGCCGAGGCCGAGCCGCTGTCACCGGGGCTGCACATCGTCGCCACGCCGATCGGAAACCTGCGCGACATCTCTTTCCGGGCGCTCGCCACCCTCGCCGCCGCCGATGCGGTCCTGGCCGAGGACACCCGCACCTCGAAGACGCTGCTGGCGCATTACGGCATCTCGACGCCGCTCCTGCCCTATCACGAGCACAACGCCGCGCAGATGCGCCCGAAGGTGCTGGCGAAGCTGCGCGAAGGCGGCAAGCTCGCTTTGATCTCGGATGCCGGGACGCCGCTCGTTTCCGATCCCGGCTACAAGCTCGTGGCCGAACTGGTGGCGGAAGGCCTGCCGGTTACGGGTATTCCCGGCCCCTCCGCCGTGCTGGCGGCGCTGGTGCTCGCCGGGCTCCCGACGGACCGCTTCTTCTTCGAGGGCTTTCTGCCTCCCAAATCGGGAGGGCGCCGCACCCGGCTGACCGAGCTCGCCGCCATTCCCGGCACGCTGGTCTTCTTCGAATCGCCCCGCCGCCTCGCCGAGATGCTGGCTGATGCCGCCGCCGTGCTGGGCCCAAGGCCGGGCGCTGTCGCGCGCGAACTGACGAAGTTCTACGAGACGGTCAGGCGCGGCACCCTCCCCGAGCTGGCCGCGCATTACGAGACCCAAGAGGAGGCGCGCGGCGAGATCGTCGTCATCATCGGCCCGCCGGGCGCCGTCGATCTCGTTCCCAGCGACGAGGCGATCGATGAGCGGCTGCGCGTGGCGCTGGCGAAGGTCTCGCTGAAGGAGGCGGTGGCGCAGGTCGCGGCCGAGACCGGCCAGCCGCGCCGCAAGGTCTATGCGCGCGCCCTCGAACTCACCCGCGACGATCCGTGACAGAACCGGCGACGCGCTCGGAATTGCGCAGCCGCCGGGCGCGGCGTTCCGGCCTTTCGGGCCGGCGGGCGGAATGGCTCGCCATCCTCTGGCTGATGGCGAAGGGCTATTGGCTGCTGGAGCGGCGCTTCGGCGGCAAGGGCGGCGAGATCGATATCGTCATGCGGCGCGGGCGCACCGTCGCTTTCGTCGAGGTCAAGGCGCGCGGCCGAATCGAGGATGCGCTCACGGCCGTGACAACGGAAAAGCAGCGCCTCGTCGAGCGGCGCGTCCGGCAATGGCTCGCCCGCAATCCCTGGGCGATGGGCTACGATCTCAGGGCCGATGCGGTGTTCCTGGCGCCCTGGCGCTGGCCGCGCCATGTGCCGGCCGCCTTCGCGCTTGTCCTGTGACGCAGGGCCACCTACTTGCAGGAACCCGACCGGCAGCCCGATAAGAACGGGCCGCAACAGGAAGCCCGCCCATGACTCTCTCCGTCGCCATCCAGATGGACCCGATCGAGCGCATCCGGATCGCCGGCGATACCGGCTTCGCCCTGATGCTGGAAGCGCAGGCGCGCGGCCACACGCTCTACACCTACACCCCCGACAAGCTCTCGCTGCGCGACGGCAAGGTCACGGCGCCGATCCGCCCGGTCACGGTGCGCGACGTCGAGGGCGATCATTTCACTTTGGGGGCCGAGGAGAAGGTCGACCTTTCCCAGCTCGACGTCGTGCTGCTTAGGCAGGACCCGCCCTTCGACATGGCCTATGTCACCACCACGCATATGCTGGAGCGCATCCACCCCAAAACACTGGTGGTCAACAACCCGACCGAGGTGCGCAACGCGCCCGAGAAGATCTTCGTCACCCATTTCCCGGAATTGATGCCGCCGACGCTGATCACCCGCGACAGGGCCGAGATCGAGGCCTTCCGCGACGAATACGGCGAGATCGTCATGAAGCCGCTCTACGGCCATGGCGGCGCGACCGTGTTCAAGACGGGCAAGGGCGATCCGAACTTCGGCTCGCTCTTCGACCTGTTCAGCAACCTCTTCCGCGAGCCCTGGGTGGTGCAGGGCTTCATCAAGGAGGTCACGGAAGGCGACAAGCGCATCATCCTGATCGACGGCAAGGCGGCGGGCGCGGTCAATCGCGTGCCGGCGGTCGGCGATCTCCGCGCCAACATGGTGCGCGGCGGCGCGGCGCGGCCGACCGATCTGTCGAAGCAGGAGCTTGCGATCTGCGAGGCGATCGGCCCCGAGCTCAGCCGGCGCGGCCTGCTGCTGGTCGGCATCGACGTGATCCACGGCAAGCTCACCGAGATCAACGTCACCGCGCCGACCGGCGTGCGCGCCATCAAGAAGCTGGGCGGGCCGGATCTGGCGGCGCAGCTCTGGGATGTGATCGAAGCGAAACGCTGAGAGGTTCCCTTCGACCTCTGACATGGTCATCCCGGGCGAAGCGAAGCGCAGACCCGGGATCCAGGCCTGGACCTCGGCCGGAAGCGCTCCGGAATCGGCGCCGCTTTGCTGCTTGCCCGGGATGACGGCGCCGTTAATTGATGGCGTTCAGGCCGCGACGTTCGTCCCGTTCAGCGGGTTCGTCTCGTCCCAGCCATAGCGCAGCGTCTCGAAGCGCATCGTCAGCGAATCGACCAGCAGGAGCTTGCCGACCAGCGGCTCGCCGAAGCCGGTGACGGCACGCACGACCTCCAGCGCCATCAGCGAGCCGATGATGCCGGGCAGCGCGCCCAGCACGCCGGCCTCCGCGCAGGTCGGGATCGAGCCCGGCGGCGGCGCATCCGGGAACAGGCAGCGCCAGGTCGGGTTCGGCCGCCCGTCCGGGCCGGTTTCATGGGCGCGGATCGTGGTCAGCGAGCCGTCGAAGCGGCCGAGCGCGCCCATCACCACCGGCCTGTGTTCATGGAAACAGGCGTCGGAGACGGCATAGCGCGTGGCGAAACTGTCCGAACCCTCGGCGACGACATCGTAGAAGGCGATCATCGCGCGGGCATTGTGCGGGTCGATGCGGGTGACATGTTCCTCGACCACGACATTCGGGTTGAGCCGGCGGATGAAGTTCGCGGCCGCCACGGCCTTGCGTTTGCCGATGTCGTCGGTGGTGAAGATGGTCTGGCGCTGCAGGTTCGAGAGCGAGACCACGTCGTCGTCGACGATGCCGATCTTGCCGATGCCGGCCGCGGCCAGATACTGGATCAGCGGCGCGCCGAGCCCGCCGGCGCCGACGACCAGCACGCGGGCGTTCTTCAGCTTCTGCTGCCCCGGCCCGCCGATCTCCGGCAGGACGATATGGCGCGCATAGCGCTCGATCTCGTCGTCGTTCAGCATCATCCCACAGGATAGGACCGGATGGCCTTCTTCGGCAATCGCATCGCGTTGCCGCGCCTGCGAAAGAGTTGACCTCATCGCCAGCTTGGCCGCGCCGCCGAGCCATGTCATCGTGGCACCATCGAGGGCCGGCTAACGGCACCCGGCTTCAACAGGGGACTATGCGATGCGTTTGGGTTCTTTCGCGGCGGCGCTGGCCGGCATGGTGATTTCGGCGGCGGCTTTCGCGCAGCAGCCGATCAAGCCGGCGATCGTCTACGACAAGGGCGGCAAGTTCGACAAATCCTTCAACGAGGGCGTCTTCATCGGCGCCGACAAGTTCAAGAAGGAAACCGGCGTCGAGTTCCGCGATTTCGAGCCGACGAACGATGCGCAGATCGAGCAGGCCCTGCGCCGCTTCGCCCGCGACGGCAATTCGCCGATCATCGCGGTGGGCTTCTCGCAGGCGACCGCGCTGCAGAAAGTCGCGGCCGAATTCCCGGACCTGAAATTCACCATCATCGACATGGTGGTCGAGCTGCCCAACGTGCAGTCGATCGTCTTCAAGGAGCATGAGGGCTCCTATCTCGTCGGCCTGCTCGGGGCGATGGCCTCGAAGACCGACAAGCTCGGATTCGTCGGCGGCATGGACATCCCGCTCATCCGCAAATTCGCCTGCGGCTACATCCAGGGCGTCAAGGCGGCCAAGCCCGGCGCCGAAATCTTCCAGAACATGACCGGCTCGACGCCTTCAGCCTGGAACGACCCGGTGAAGGGCGGCGAACTCGCCAAGTCGCAGATCGACCGCGGCGCCGACGTCGTCTACCACGCAGCCGGCGGCACCGGCATCGGCGTGCTCCGGGCCGTGACCGATGCCGGCAAGCTCGGCATCGGCGTCGATTCCAACCAGAACGCGCTGCATCCCGGCAAGATCCTGACCTCGATGCTCAAGCGCGTCGACGTTGCCGCCTACAACTCCTTCATGGCGGCGCGCGACGGCTCCTGGAAGCCCGGCATCTCCGTGCTCGGCCTCAAGGAAGGCGGCATCGACTGGGCGCTCGACGACAACAACAAGGCGCTGATCACGCCCGAGATGAAGGCCGCCGCCGAGAAGGCCAAGGCCGCCATCATCGCCGGCACGGTCCAGGTCCACGACTACATGTCCGACCAGAAATGCACGATGTGAGGCGCGGGCCGCACTCTTGAGCCTCGTGCCTTCCCCTCCTGCGATCGAGCTCGTCGGCATCTCCAAGCGCTTCGGCGCGGTCGCGGCGAACCGGGACGTTTCGCTTGCGGTCGCGGCCGGCTCGATCCACGGCATCGTCGGCGAGAACGGCGCCGGAAAATCGACGCTGATGTCGATCCTCTACGGCTTCTATGAGGCCGATGCCGGCGAGATCAGGATCGCGGGCGAGCCGCGTCGCATCCGCTCCCCCGCCGATGCGATCGCGGCCGGCATCGGCATGGTCCATCAGCATTTCATGCTGGTCGAGACGCTGAGCGTCGTCGACAACGTCGTGCTCGGCGCCGAGGGCGGGGCCAGCCTCAAGGGCGGGCTGGCGAAGGCGCGGGCGGAACTGGCCCGCCTGTCGCGCGAATACGGGCTCGCGATCGACCCCGATGCCACGGTCGGCGATTTGTCCGTCGGCCTGCAGCAGCGCGTCGAGATCCTGAAGGCGCTCTATCGCGGGGCGCAGATTCTGATCCTCGACGAGCCGACCGCCGTGCTGACCCCAGCCGAGGCCGATCAGCTCTTCGCCCTGCTCCGGGCGCTGAAGGCGCAGGGCAAGACGGTGATCCTGATTACCCACAAGCTGCGCGAGATCATGGACGTCACCGATACGGTCTCGGTGATGCGGCGCGGCGAGATGGTCGCCGGGTTCCGGACGGCGGAAACCTCGCCGCCGGCGCTGGCCGAGGCGATGGTCGGCCGGCGCGTGCTGCTGCGCGTCGAGAAGCCGCCGCGCCAGCGTGGCGCTGCCGTTCTCGAGGCGGTCGGCCTGTCCTGCCGCGACGCGCGCGGCACCGAGACGCTGCGGGATGTGAGCCTGACCCTCCATGCCGGCGAGATCGTCGGCATCGCCGGCGTCGCCGGCAACGGCCAGAGCGAGTTGCTGGAGGTGCTCGCCGGGCTGGTCCAGCCCACGCGCGGCGTCATCCGCCTGGGCGGCCAGATCCTCGCGGCGGCGGATCGTCATCCGGCCCGGCTGCGCGAGCGCGGTCTCATGCATATCCCGGAGGATCGCCATCGCAGCGGCCTCGTCACCGCCTTCAGCGCGGCGGAGAACGCGATCCTCGGCTATCAGGGCGATCCGGCCTTTCGGGCCGGGCCTTTCCTGTCGCCGTCGCGGATCGAGGCGCATGCGCTGACGGCCTTCGCGGCCTATGACGTGCGCCCGCCCGATCCCGCCCTGAAGACGGCGAAATTCTCCGGCGGCAACCAGCAGAAGATCGTGCTCGCCCGCGAGATCGAGCGGCATCCGCAGGTGTTGCTCGTCGGCCAGCCGACGCGCGGCGTCGATATCGGCGCGATCGAGTTCATCCACCGCAGGCTGATCGAATTGCGCGATGCCGGCGTCGCGATCCTGCTGGTTTCGGTCGAGCTCGAGGAGGTGATGGCGCTCTCCGACCGAATCATCGCCCTCTGCGGCGGCCGGATCACGGGAGAACGCGCAGCAGAAGCGGCGGATGAGCGCGATCTCGGCCTGCTGATGGCCGGCGTCACGGACGAAGCTGCATGAGCGCCGCCCCGGTCGAACTGCCGCGCTGGGCCGATACTGCGCTGGTGCCGCTCGTCTCGGTGGCGGCGGCCCTGCTGGTCGCCGGCCTCGTCGTCCTCGGCATCGGGGAGAACCCGCTGGAGGCGACGGCGCTGCTGCTGCGCGGCGCGCTCGGCAGCGCGGAAGGCATCGGCTTCACGCTCTACTACGCGACGAACTTCATCTTCACGGGGCTCGCCGTCGCCGTCGCCTTCCATGCCGGGCTGTTCAATATCGGTGGCGAAGGGCAGGCGACCGTCGCCGGCATCTGCGCGGCGCTGGCCTGTGGGGCGCTCTCGGCCATGCCGGGTTTCCTCTCCGTGGCGGGCTTCCTCGCCGCGCCGCTCGCCATCCTCGCGGCGGCTGCAGGCGGCGCGGCTTACGCCTTCATCCCCGGCTGGCTGCAGGCGAAGCGCGGCAGCCATGTCGTCATCACCACGATCATGCTGAACTTCGTCGCCGCGACTCTGATCGTCTATCTGCTGCGCGAAGTGATCGGCAAGATCGGCTCGATGCAGCCCGAGACAGCGGATTTCCCGGCACAGGCCGTGCTGACGCCGATGCACCAGCTCCTCGCACCGTTCGGAATCAAGCTGCCCTCGACCCCGCTCAACAGCGCCTTCCTGCTCGCCCTGATGGCGCTGGTCGCGGTCTGGTTGCTGATCTGGCGCACGCGGCTGGGCTATGCGATCCGCACCGTCGGGGCCAATCCCCGCGCCGCCGCTTATGCGGGGATTTCGCCCGCCGCGGTCACCATGATCGCCATGGCGATCTCGGGCGCGCTCGCCGGCGGGCTCGCGGTCAATGAGGCGCTCGGCGTGCAGCATCGGCTGGTGCTCGATTTCACCGCCGGCTACGGCTTCGTCGGCATCGCCGTCGCGCTGATGGGGCGCGGCCATCCGGTCGGGGTGGGCCTGGCGGCGCTGCTTTTCGGCGTGCTCTACCAGGGCGGGGCGGAGCTTTCCTTCGACAAGCCGGCGATCACCCGCGACATGGTGGTGGTGATCGGCGGCGTGCTCATCCTCTTCGCCGGAGCGCTCGACGGGTTGTTTCGCCGGCTGGTGGCGACGGCGCTCGGCCGCGGGGCAGCCGGCTGATGGAGTGGCTCCAGACCCTTGCCGTCGTGCTCGATTCGATGGTCCGGCTCTCGATCCCGCTGATCTGCGCGGCGCTTGCCGGGCTCTGGTCGGAGAAGGCCGGCGTCGTCGATATCGGCCTCGAGGGTAAGATGCTGATCGCCGCCTTCGCCGCTGCGGTCGCGGCCCTCGCCACCGGCTCGGCCTGGGTGGGGCTGGGCGCCGGCATTCTTGCCTCGGTCCTGCTGGCGCTGCTGCATGGCTTCGCCGCCATCACCTGGCGCGGCAACCAGATCGTCTCCGGCGTTGCGATCAACATGCTGGCGGCGGGCCTCACCGTCGTCCTCGGCAATGCCTGGTACGGGCAGGGCGGGCGCACGCCGCCGCTCGAAGGGGCCGCCCGCTTCGGAGAATTGTCGCTGCCCTTCGGCCCATGGGCGCGCGAGCATGTGCCGGTGCTCGGCCTCCTCTATGACGAGGTGGTTTCCGGCCATGCCGCGCCGGCTTATCTCGCCTTTCTCTGCGTGCTGGCCACCGCGCTCGTGCTGAGGCGCAGCCGCTTCGGCCTGCGCATCCGCGCCGTCGGCGAGAACCCCGCCGCCGTCGATACGGCCGGCATCTCGGTGGCCGGCCTGCGTTATGCGGCGGTCGCGATCTGCGGGCTGCTCTGCGGCATCGGCGGCACCTATCTCGCCGTGGCGCAATCGGCCGGCTTCCTGCCGCAGATGACGGCGGGGCGCGGCTTCATCGCGCTCGCAGCCGTGATCTTCGCCAATTGGCGGCCCTGGCCGGCGCTCGGCGCCTGCCTGCTCTTCGGACTGCTCGATGCGGTCGCGATCAGGCTTCAGGGCGTGACGCTGCCGGGCATCGGGCTGGTTCCGGTGGAGGCGATCCAGGCTTTGCCCTATCTGATGACCATCATCCTGCTCGCCGGCTTCATCGGCCGCGCGACACCGCCAAAGGCTTCCGGGATACCCTATGTCAAGGAACGCTGACATGAAGGACCGCTGACTTGGCCGCCGATCCCGATTTCGACGCGCTCTTTGCAGCCGCTTCCCGCCTCCAGCCGCGCGCCTACGCGCCCTATTCACGCTTCAAGGTCGGGGCGGCGCTGCTGGCCGATGACGGCACGGTCCATGCCGGCTGCAATGTCGAGAACGCCGCCTATCCGGTCGGGACCTGCGCCGAGGCCGGCGCCATCGCCGCGATGATCGCGGCCGGCGGCACGGCGATCCGCGCCATCCTCGTCTTTGGCGAGGGCGACGAGCTGGTCACGCCCTGCGGTGCCTGCCGCCAGCGCATCCGCGAATTCGCGAGCCCCGAGACACCCGTCGCCATCGCCGGGCCCGAAGGCATCCGCGCGCGTTTCACGCTGGAGCAGTTGTTGCCAGCGTCCTTCGGACCGGCCAATTTGCCGCGGTGATTTGCGGCGGCCGCATGGACGGCCGGGAGAGGGTTTGCATGGCGGTCGATCCGGCTTTCGACGAAGCGGCATCGGTGTTGATCGACAGGGGGATCGACGGCCCGATCGAATGCGCCCTGGTGCTCGGCACCGGGCTCGGCTCGATCGTCGACGATGTGCAGGACGCCGTCACGATTCCCTATGCCGATATTCCTGGCTTTCCGCATGGCGAGGTGTCCGGCCATGCCCGCCAGCTCTGCTACGGCACGCTGTTCGACCGCAAGGTGCTGATCTATCAGGGCCGCGCCCATTATTACGAAGGCGGCGATTCCGCGGTAATGCGCGTGCCGCTCGGCCTGCTCACCGCCTTCGGCTCGCCGCCGCTGATCCTGACCAATGCGGCCGGCTCGCTTTCGCCCTCGATGGGGCCGGGCAGCCTTGCGCTCATCACCGACCACATCAACCTCAACGGCCCCAATCCGCTGGTCGGCGACCGGGGCGACGGCCGCTTCGTGCCGATGGTCGATGCCTATGATCCGTTGCTGCGCGGGCGGCTGAAGCGCGCCGCGGCGAACGCGATCGTGCCGTTGGGCGAGGGCGTCTACATGTGGTTCTCGGGGCCGAGCTTCGAGACGCCGGCGGAAATCCGCATGGCAAAGACGCTTGGCGCCGATCTCGTCGGCATGTCGACCGTTCCGGAAGTCATCCTGGCGCGGCGCTACGATCTCCGCGTCGCCGGCCTGTCCATCGTCACCAATATGGGCGCGGGCCTCCATGGCGGCGCGCCCCATCACGGCGAGACACGCGATGTCGCCGCGGTGGCCTCGCGCTCGCTGCGCCGCCTGCTGCGCGCCTTCCTGTCGGAGCTTTGAACCATGTCGGACGACGCTTTCGCCAGACGCGCGCTCGCGCTGCTCGACCTGACCGACCTCGCCGACGACGCCACCGAGGACGGCGCCCGCGATCTCTGCCGCCGCGCCGTCTCCGGCCCGGTTCCGGTCGCGGCGGTCTGCCTCTGGCCGCGCTTCGTCGCGACGGCGCGTCTGGCTCTGGGCGACGGCCCGGTGCGGATCGCGACGGTCGTCAATTTCCCGGAGGGCGGGACGCCGATCGCGCCGGTCATCCGCGAGACCGAGGAGGCGCTGGAGGCCGGCGCCGACGAGATCGACCTCGTCCTGCCCTGGCAGGCCGTGCTCGCCGGCCATACGACGGCGGCGACCGCGATGCTCCGCAATGTCAGGATGCGCTGCGGCGACAGGCTGCTGAAGGTCATCCTTGAGACCGGCGAATATCCCGATCTCGAAAAGGTCAGGACGGCGGCCGAGCTCGCCATCGCCTGGGGCGCGGATTTCATCAAGACATCGACCGGCAAGACCGCCCGTTCGGCCAGCATCCCGGCGGCGCGCGTCATGCTCAACGTCATCGCCATGGCCGGCCGGCCGGTCGGGCTGAAACCCTCCGGCGGCATCCGCACGCTCGCCGACGCCAAGGGCTATCTCGACCTCGCCGATGCGATCATGGGGCCGGACTGGGCGACGCCGCGAACCTTCCGCTTCGGCGCGAGCGGCCTGCATGGCGCGTTGCTCGCGGCGATCGACGGCGCCGCGGCCGGCGAGGCCGCACCGGGGACTTACTGATGCGGCTGACGCAGGAGATCATTGCCGCCAAGCGCGACGGCCATGAAGTGCCCGATGCCGATATCCGCCAGATCGTCGCCGGGCTGACCGACGGCTCGGTCAGCGAGGGGCAGGCGGCGGCCTTCGCCATGGCCGTGTTCTTCAACGACATGACCGAGAAGGAGCGCGTGGCGCTGACGCTCGCCATGCGCGATTCCGGCACGGTGCTGAACTGGGACGACCTGCCGGGCCCCGCTCTCGACAAGCACTCGACCGGCGGCGTCGGCGATACGGTGAGCCTGCCGCTGGCGGCGGCGGTTGCGGCCTGCGGCGGCTATGTCCCGATGATCTCCGGCCGCGGCCTCGGCCATACCGGCGGCACGCTCGACAAGCTCGATGCCGTGCCGGGCTATGTGACGCAGCCGGGCATCGATCTCTTCCGCAAGGTGGTGCGCGAGACCGGCTGCGCCATCATCGGCCAGACCGCCGATCTCGCCCCGGCCGACAAGCGGCTCTATGCGATCCGGGACGTCACCGCGACGGTGGAATCGCTGCCGCTGATCACGGCCTCGATTCTGTCGAAAAAACTCGCCGCTGGCCTGCACGGCCTCGCCATGGACGTGAAGTTCGGCTCCGGCGCCTTCTTGCCGGAACCCGCGAAGGCGCGCGCCCTGGCGCAGGCGCTCGTCGGCGTCGCCAACGATTCCGGCCTGCCGACCACGGCCTTGCTCACGGACATGGACGAGCCGCTCGCCAGCGCCGCCGGCAATGCGCTCGAGGTTGCCTATGCGCTCGACCATCTGACGGGGCGCCGGCGCGAGCCGCGCTTCCACGAGGTCACGGTCGCGCTCGGCGCCGAGATGCTGCTGCTCGGCCGTCTGGCGGCGAACCTCGACGAAGCGCGTGGCAGGATCGAGGATGCCTTCGCCTCGGGTGCCGCGGCCGAGCGCTTCGCCAGGATGGTGGTGGCGCTGGGCGGCCCTGCCGATCTGCTCGAAGCGCCGGCAAAGCATCTCGCCGCGGCGCCGGTCGTGAAGCCGGTCTTCGCCGAGACGGCCGGGACGGTCTCGGGCATCGATACCCGCGCCGTCGGTCTTGCTGTCGTGGCGCTGGGTGGCGGCCGGTTGCGGCCGCAGGACGGCATCGACCATGCGGTCGGCCTCACCGATATGGCCGGCATCGGCGCGACGCTCGGGCCGGACCGTCCGCTCGCCATCATCCATGCGCGCGGCGAGGACGCTTTCCTTGCGGCAAGCGAGCGCTTGCGCAAGGCCTATCGGATCGGAGAGGGTGCGGCGCAGGGCGAACTGGTCGCCGGACGGATCACGGAGAGAACACGGGCATGAGTTTGCTTCTGGCCATGACGGGCTGGCATGTCGAGGACTGGCGGGCGCGCTTCCAGGCGCTGCTGCCGGAGATGCCGATCGTGGTGCCGGGCGAGCCCTTCGACCGCCGGGCCGTGCATTATGTCGCGAGCTGGAAGCATCCGGCCGGCAGCCTGACCGGCCTGCCGAACCTCGCGGCGATCTTCTCGCTCGGTGCCGGCGTCGATTTCCTCTTCGCCGACGACAAATTGCCGGAAGTGCCGATCGCACGCGTGGTCGATCCCGACCTGACGACGCGGATGAGCGAATATGTCGTGCTGCATTGCCTGATGTATCTGCGCCAGCAGCATCGCTACATGCGCCAGCAGCAGGCGAAGCTCTGGGAGGACGACCGCAACCAGCCGGCGGCCCGTTCCGTCCGTGTCGGCATCATGGGGCTCGGCGAACTCGGCCTCGATGCCGTGGCCAAGCTCAAGGTCATCGGCTTCGACGTGGCCGGCTGGAGCCGCTCGCCGAAGAGCGTCGAGGGGCTGCAGACCTTCTCCGGCGAGGACGGCATGAAGGATTTCCTGGCGCGGACCGACATCCTGGTCAGCCTGGTGCCGCTGACGCCCGAGACGCGCGGCATCCTCAACGCCGGGCTTTTTGCGGGGCTCGCGCAGGACGGCCGGCTCGGCGGGCCCTTCCTGATCAATCCGGGCCGCGGCGGCCTTCAGGTTGCCGATGACATCATCGCCGCGCTCGATGCCGGCACGCTCAAGGGCGCGACGCTCGACGTGTTCGAGACCGAGCCGCTGCCGGTGGAGTCGCCGCTGTGGAGCCATCCCGGCGTGACCGTCACCCCGCATAATGCCGCGATGTCCGAGCCGGAGGCGATCGCCACGCTGGTCGCGGCGCAGATCAGGCGGCTGGAGGCGGGCGAGCCGCTGCTGCATGCCGTCGACCCGGCCCGGGGCTACTGAGCACTGGCCCGAAAAGTCGAATCCGGTTTTCGGAAGCGGCCGATGCCGTAGCGCCATCTGGCGCCTTCACCGAACCGTCACCCCGTTGTTGTCGGGGTGCCATCCGGGCGCGCGAAGCCGGCTGGTCCTTTTCAGCCCGGAGAATTTCATGCGCTCGTCGCTCGCCATTATCCTGCTTCTGTCGTCCACCATGCTCGCCGGAGCGCAGGAGTCTCCGAAGGAATTTCCCGCGAAGCTTCTGAGCCAGGCGCTGCTGCCGGCCGAGACGATCATCCCCGCCCCCGCCGATGCGCCGGCCGATCTCAAGGTTTCCGGCAAGTTCGTCACGCCGGGCAAGCGCGTCGAGGCCGTCAGCACGGTGATGGGCACCTCGGGCGGGCGCCCGACGGGGCTCTCGACCCCCTTCGCCGGCCAGCCGGTCCAGGGCTTCTCCGGCATCCGTTCGCTGGGCAACAACGAGTTCCTCGTGCTGACCGATAACGGCTTCGGCGCCAAGGTGAACTCGCCCGACGCAATGCTGTTCTTTCATCGCCTGAAGGCCGATTTCGGCAAGGGCGCGCTCGAACGTGTCTCGACCACCTTCCTGCACGATCCCGACAAGAAGGTCCCCTTCCGCATCGTCCATGAGGGCACCGAGAAGCGCTACCTGACCGGCGCCGATTTCGATCCGGAATCGATCCAGCCGATCGGTGGCAAATACTGGATCGGCGAGGAGTTCGGCCCCTATCTCATCCGCGTCGACGCCAATGGCAAGGTCGAGGCCGTGTTCGAGACGCTGGTCGACGGCAAGCCGGCCCGCTCGCCCGATCACTACGCCGTCACCACCCCGGCCGCGCCGAACCTGCCGGTCGAGTTCAATGTCCGCCGCTCGAAGGGCTTCGAGGGCATGGCCCAGTCGCCGGATGGCCGCTTCCTCTACCCGCTGCTCGAAGGCCCGCTCTGGAACGCGGAAACCAAGGGCAACGAGGAAGTCGACGGCAAGGAAGTCCTCCGCATCCTCGAATTCGACGTCCAGAACGAGAAGTGGACCGGCCGTTCCTGGTTCTTCCCGCTCGAAGCCAAGGGTCTCGCCATCGGCGACTTCAACATGATCGATGCCACGACGGGCCTGATCATCGAGCGCGACAACGGCGAGGGCACCGCCGACAAGGCTTGTGCCGCCGGCCAGCGCGGCCCGGACTGCTTCCACGACATCGCCAAGCACAAGCGGATCGTCAAGATCGAGATGACCGACGCCAATGTCGGCAAGCCCGTGCGCCGTATCGGCTATATCGACCTGATGAAGATCGCCGATCCCGACGGCAAGGCGAAGCAGGGCACGAAGGACGGTGTCTTCACCTTCCCGTTCTTCACCATCGAGAACGTCGACGTGGTCGACCGGGCGAATGGCGTGATCGTCGTCGGCAACGACAACAACCTGCCCTTCTCCTCCTCGCGCGACCCGAAGAAGGCCGACGACAACGAACTCGTCCTGCTGTCGGTCAAGGACCTGCTCGACGCGAAGTGAGATCGTGCCTGCGCCGGCACCGCAGTGCGCGGGGTCGGCGCAGGCGCTCCGCGCCAGCGACGCAGTCGTTCCTCGTCTGTTCTTGAAATATTGCCGACTCGGCGTATAATAAATCGACCAAGCGCCTCGTGCGCGAGGCGTAGTGGTTGGATGATCTTCACCGATGGAGGTGATCATGTTGACCGCGAATACGAACATCAGACGGTCGCAGGACTGGCTAAACCTGATCCTTGCCGCGCTGCTGTTCTTCTCACCCTGGTTCATGGGCTTCGTCGGCGACTTCATGCCGACGCGCAATGCCTGGATCGTCGCCGTGGTGCTCGCCCTGGTCGCGGTCGCCGCGCTCACGGCCTTCGCGGAGTGGGAGGAATGGCTGAACCTGGCGCTAGGGCTCTGGCTGGTGGCCTCGCCCTGGATGCTCGGCTTCACCGGCAATCCCGCCGCCTTCCGGACGCATATCGTCCTCGGTCTGCTGACCGCGGCGGTTTCGGCCTGGGCGGTCTGGGATTACCATCACGAGCCGCACGCGACGGCCTGAGGAGCTTCGTGCTCTTCCTGGCGGATACTGGCCCCTGCGCGGTCTAATTCCGCAGCGCGCCGGGGCCGGCCACTGCCGCCGGAGGGCATTTGCCCGAGATGATCATGCCCAGCACTTCGTCCTGGGTGATTTCGGCCGTGCGGGCCGTGCCGACGACCTTGCCGTTCTTCATCACCGTGACCCGGTCGGCGAGATCGAAGACATCATGCAGGTCATGGCTGATCAGGAAGATGCCGATGCCCTGTTTCTTGAGCTGCAGGATCAGTTCGGCCACCTGCTTCGTCTCGGCGGGGCCGAGCGCGGCGGTGGGCTCGTCCATGATCAGCACGCGCGCGTTGAAATAGATCGCGCGGGCAATCGCGACCGATTGGCGCTGGCCGCCGGAAAGCGCCTTCACCGGCTCCTTGAAGCGCCGGAAATGCGGGTTGAGCCGCCCCATCACCTTGCGGGTCTCGGATTCCATCGTCGCATCGTCGAGCGTGCCCCAGCCGGTCAGCAATTCCCGGCCGAGGAAGATATTGGCGGCGGCGTCGACATTGTCGGCGAGCGCCAGCGTCTGGTAGATCGTCTCGATGCCGTAGCGCTTGGCGTCACGCGGGCTCGCGACCGTCACCTCCTCGCCATTCACCCGGATCGTGCCGGCATCGGCCCGGTAGGCACCGGACAGGATCTTGATCAGCGTCGACTTGCCGGCGCCGTTATGGCCGAGCAGCCCGACGACCTCGCCCGGCATCAGGTCGATGCTGGCGCCGTCGACCGCCTTGATCCCGCCGAAGGCGATCGAGACGTCGCGCATCTCGATGAGAGGGATGCCCTGGCCAGGATGGGTGTCGGCGAGATCGGCCGGCTCTGCGATGCTCATCGGCGCCTCCTCACCCCAAGCGCTTGCGATAGAGCCCGTCGAGCCAGACCGCGATGACCAGGACGATGCCGACGACGATGTTCTGCAAGGGCGCGTCGACGCCGATCAGCACCATGCCTGATTGCAGCGACTGCATCACCAGCGCGCCGAGCATCGCGCCCACGATGGTGCCGACGCCGCCGGCGAGCGAGGTGCCGCCGATCACCGCCGCGGCGATGACATAGAGCTCGTCGAGCGAGCCGGCGGCATTTGTCGCGGCGTTCAGCCGGGCCGTGGAAATGCAGGCGGAGATGCCGACCAGCGCACCCATCAGCCCGAAGACCAGCATCAGCACCTTGCGGGTGTTCACGCCCGAGAGCTGCGCCGCCTCCGGATTGCCGCCGATGGCGAAGACATAGCGGCCGAAGCGCAGACGGTTGGCGACGAAGGTCATGGCGATGCCGACGCCGAGCGCGACCAGCACCGGCACGGCGAGCCCATGGCCGATGGTGAGCCCGCCCTCGGGCCAGATGCCGCCCTTGGCCTCGACGAGGCGGCGCGCGATGCCGGCCGGAAGAGCATAGGAATTCGCCATCGTCACGGTCGCGATCACCGCGCCGCAGCCGAGGGCGGCGATCAGCGCTTCCGCCCAGAGCGGGCGCAGGGTGAAGCCGAAGCGCTTGCGCCGGCGCCGGATCAGCGCGGCGGCGACGCAGATCGCGATGCAGGCCAGGATGCCGATCGCCCAGGAGGCGCTGGTGCCGATGGCGCCTTCGACGCCGCCGCCGAGCGGTCGGAAACGCGAATCCATCGGCGCGATGGTCTGCCCCTGTGTCACCCACCAGGCCGCGCCGCGCCAGATCAGCAGCCCGCCCAGCGTCACGATGAAGGAGGGGATGGCGAGATAGGCGATCAGCGCTCCCTGCAGCAGCCCGACCATGCCGCCGAGGCAGATGGCGACGATCAGGCTGACCAGCCAGGTCAGCGGATGCTCGAAGCCCCAGAGGCCGGGCAGGAGCCTGACCTGCACCAGCCCGACCACCATGCTGACGAAGCCGAGCATGGAGCCGACCGAGAGGTCGATGTTGCGGGTCACGATGACCAGCACCATGCCGCAGGCCATCACGGCGATGGAGGAGGTCTGGACCAGGAGATTCCAGAGATTGCGCGCGGTCAGGAAGGCGCCGTCCGAGAGCCAGTTGAAGCCGAGCCAGATCACGGCGAGCGCCGCGACCATGCCGATCATGCGCGGATCGAACTCGATCTCGCGCAGATGGTCGGCGAGGCTGCGGCGCTCCTGCGCCGGGTTGACCGGCGCCGAAGTGGATTCAGTCACAGGCCTTGACCTTGCCGGGCGCGACGCCCTGGCAGACCGCCGATTTCGGCGCCCAGCCGGCGTCGATCACGACGTTGAGGTTTTCCTTCGTCACCGGCACGGGCGTCAGGAACAGCGCGGTCATCTTCTGCTTGGACGGTCCCTGGTCCCAGCTCATCGATTTCGGAATCTCGGAAAGCTTGCTGCCGCCGGCGAGCTTGATTGCGATCTCGGCGGCGTTGCGGCCAAGCTCGCGCGCATCCTTCCAGATCGTCACGGTCTGGGTGCCCAAAGCGACGCGGTTGAGCGCGGCGCGATCCGCATCCTGGCCGGAGACCGGCACCGAGCCGGCGAGCCCCTGCGCGTCCATCGCCGCGATGGCGCCGCCGGCCGTGCCGTCATTGGCGGCGATCACCGCATCGACCTTGTTCTGGTTGCGCGTCAGGATCTGCTCCATGTTGCGCTGGGCATTGGCGGGCAGCCAGCCATCGGTGAAGGCTTCGCCGACATTCTTGATCTTGCCGCTATCGATGGCGGGCTTCAGCACCTCGATCGAGCCCTGGTAGAGGAAGCCGGCATTCGGGTCCTGGCTCGAGCCCTTGATGAAGACGTAATTGCCCGCGGGCTTCGCCTTCTGGATCTCGCGCGCCATCATCCGGCCGACCTCGACATTGTCGAAGGTCAGGTAGAAGACCTGCGGGATCTCGATCAGCCGGTCATAGCCGACGACGCTGATGCCCTCGTTCACCGCCTTCTCGACGGCGGGACGGATGGCCTGCGCGTCCTGCGCCAGGATGATCAGCGCCTTGGCGCCGCGGGAAATCAGGCTTTCGACATCGGTGAGCTGCTTGGCGGGGGAGGATTGCGCGTCGGCGGAAAGATAGGTGCCGCCGACCTTCTCGATCGCGGCCTTGATCGCGGCCTCGTCGGTCTTCCAACGTTCTTCCTGGAAATTCGACCAGCTGACCCCGACGACGGGGCCTTTCGATTGCGCGAAGGCGCCTGCATGAATGGACATGGCGGCAACGGCGATGCTCGCCGCAAGGACGAAACGCTTCATCACTGACCTCCTGAGCTTCCTCTGCCGCAGACTCTCAGGCTTCTCCGAGCCTCCAGGGCGTCCGGCCCATGAAGCTCAGCCCAGTGCCAACGGGCTGTCAAGCAGACTAAGGGAGGTCTGACGAAGCGTCAGGTGACGCGCTTGTCCGCGGAGTCGCAGAGGTCGTTCTGGATGCAGCGCCCGCATTCGGGCCTCAGCGCCTTGCAGGTGTAGCGCCCGTGCAGGATCAGCCAGTGATGGGCGTGGCGGCCGAATTCCGGCGGCACCGCCTTCTCCAGCCCGAGCTCGACCTGCAGCACGTTCTTTCCCGGCGCGATCCGCAGCCGGTTGGCGACGCGGAAGACATGGGTGTCGACGGCATGCGTGGTCTCGCCGAAGGCGATGTTGAGCACCACATTGGCCGTCTTGCGGCCGACGCCGGGCAGGCTTTCCAGCGCCTCGCGCGTGGCCGGCACCTCGCCGCCGAATTCGGCGATCAGCTTCTCGCTGAGCGCGATCACGTTCTTCGCCTTATTGCGATAGAGCCCGATCGTCTTGATGTGCTCGCGCACCGTCCCCTCGCCCAGCGCCAGCATCTTCTCCGGCGTGTCGGCGATGGTGAAGAGCTTGCGCGTCGCCTTGTTGACGCCGGCGTCGGTCGCCTGCGCCGAGAGCACCACCGCGACCAGCAGGGTGAAGGCGTTCACCGATTCCAGCTCGCCCTTCGGCTCGGGATTGGCCGCCCGGAAACGCTCGAAGATCTCGCGGATCTCGGCCGGCTTGCGGGCGCGCGGTAACGTGATGCGCTTTGCGGGCGCGGCCTTGCGCAAGGGCCTGTTCTGCTGATCCATGCCCGCGTTATAATCCGCCGATGGACCTCGACAAGAGCCTCGTCGACGACAGCAGCGACGCCGCCCGGCGCCCGGTCTTCGACGCGACCATCACACCGCATCGCTCGCTCGGCCAGCACGGCTTCCGCATCGTGATGACGCTGGTCTGTCTGGCGAGCGTGGTTTCGTCCATTCCCTTCGTCGTGCTCGGCGCCTGGCCGGTCGCCGGCTTCTTCGGCATCGACGTTCTCGCGCTGTTCATCGCCTTCCACGTCAATTTCCGTCATGCCCGCGCCTTTGAGCGCATCGTCGTGACGCCGCTCGAGGTCTTCCTGCGCAAGGTCTCGCATCATGGCCGCGAGGCGGTCTGGCGCTCCAACCCGGCCTGGACCCGGCTCGAAAAACAGGCCGACGAGGATTACGGCCTGCTCGGCCTCACGCTCGTCTCGCGCGGGCGCAGCGTCCCGGTCGCCGCCGCGCTCTCGCCGCAGGAGCGGGCGGGCTTCGCCGATGCGCTCGGTGCGGCGCTGGCGCGGGCGCGGCGCGGGCCGGATTATGATCCGCCTCGGTGAGGTTCGGCTGCCGGAGCTTGTCAGCTTTCGGGTGGGAGCGGCATGGTTGGCGCCCTAGATTCGCATCATAATGACAGATGCGAGGATTTAGCCATGAACGCCCAGGCCCCGATGAAAACGGCGATGACCCCGACGCGCTTCTCCAATGCGGTGTTGTCCCGCGCGGCCGAAGCCATGCCCAACGAGGCGGATTTCCCCGCCGCGGCACCGGGCTCGGACTACGACACCGTCCGGCGCATCCTTTCCTTCATCACCCATAACTGGCGCGAGCAGCCGACGATCGAGGCGATCGCGGATGCGGCCGGCGCGACGCCGACCGATGTCCACCATCTCTTCCGGCGCTGGTGCGGGCTCACCCCCAAGGCCTTTTTGCAGGCGATCACGCTCGACCATGCCAAGGGCCTGCTGGCCTCCTCCGCCAGCGTTCTCGACACGGCGCTGGAAGTCGGGCTCTCCGGTCCCGGCCGGCTGCACGATCTCTTCGTCACCCATGAGGCGATGTCGCCCGGCGAGTGGAAGCTCGGCGGCGACGGGCTGAAGCTGTCCTACGGCTTCCATGCCTCGCCCTTCGGCGAAGCGCTGATCGTGGTCACGGATCGCGGCCTTGCGGGTCTGGGTTGGGTCTCCAACAGCATCGACGGCGGCAAGGTCGTCGGCGGCCGGGCCGAGGCTCTGGCCGACATGATGCGGCGCTGGCCCCATGCCGATTACCATTACGACCCCGCGCTGACGGCGCCCTATGCCGGCCGCATCTTCGATCCCAAGGCCTGGGCGGCCGAGACGCCGCTACGCGTCGTGCTGATCGGCACGGATTTCGAGGTGCGGGTCTGGGAGACGCTGCTCAGGATCCCGGTCGGCTGCGCCACCACCTATGGCGATGTCGCCAGCCATATCGGCAAGCCGAGCGCGGCGCGCGCCGTCGGCATGGCGGTCGGCAAGAACCCGATCTCCTTCGTCGTGCCTTGCCACCGCGTCATCGGCAAGTCGGGAGCGCTCACGGGCTATCACTGGGGGCTGACGCGCAAGCGCGCCATCCTCGGCTGGGAGGCGGGGCAAGCCGCCGCCGGCTGAGCCCCGCTACGGGCGCAGATACATGTCCCAGCAGGGCGCGAGCGCGATGCGTTCGCGCCCTTCGAGCGCCTTGCCGAAATGCTCGCGCAGCATGGCGCGGGCCGTGGTCGGCGGGCATTTCGGCGCCAGGATGGCGTCCGTGCGTGCGAGTTCCGCGAGCGTATCGGAGTCGAGTTCGGGCGTGCTGCGACCGGGATCGGCACCGACCGGCACGGCGCGCGGCGGCGTGCGGTAGAGCAGGCGGTTCATCGGATCGACGAAGTCGAGGGTGAAGAAGCCGTTGAGCTTGCGCCGGTTCGCCGCCTCCCAGCTCCGGATGGCGCGCACGGCCTGCTGCACTTCCAGCAGCCAGGTCGCCTGATAATCGATCTCGGAATAGAGGATATAGGACGGCGGCAGGTCGCGCCGGACGAGATCGTCATAGGTCGCCTGATGGGTCGCATAATGATCGAGCATCGCGGCGGCTCGCGCCTTGATGTCCGGCTTCACGCTGACGCGCCCGAGCGGGCCGAGTTCGGGCAGGTCGAGCGCGGCATAGCTCGGCGCGCCCAGTAGGGCCCGCATGCTGCGCTCGACATAGATCACCGCCGTCGGCAGGCTCACGGCGAGCGCCAGCACCAGCACCAGCGGGCGCATCGGGTCGTCGCGGCGCTGCCACCAGTCGCGGAGCAGGGTGAGCAGGATCGGCCAGAGCCCGATGAATTCGAGCGAGCCGGTATTCTGCGTCTCGAAGAAGGTCAGCGCCGCGAATCCCGCTGCGAGCCAGCCGAGGGGGCTGTTGGCCAGCGCCCGCCAGCCGGCGAGGGAGGCGGGGAGGCCGCTCCGCCAGGATGCGAGGGCGAGCGCTCCGAGCAGCAGCAGCACCGGGCCGACCACGTTGAACTTGACCGAGGCGACGGTGAGGAAGCGCGGCAACAGCGCGCCGGTGTTGAGGCCGAGCAATTGCAGGATGTCGGCGAGATAGGCCGAGACGATGCCCGTCGCCAGCTCGAGCCCGGCCAGTGCCGCGATGACGAGGCCGGCGGCGATGGCGACGTCGAGCAGGCGCATCCGCCCGGCGACCAGCGCATAGCCGACGATGAGCGTGCCCGTCACCGCGCCGGTGATCTTCACGAGGAAGAGGCTCAGCATCAGCGCGGCGACGAGGCCGATCCGCAAGGCGCGATGACGCGCGAAGAGCAGCGTCGCGATCAGCAGGTAGAGCAGCAGGCTGACATGGCGGTTGTAATAGCCGTAGCCGTCGAAGCCGGGCGATGGGTAGAGCGCGTGCAGGTTGATCGGCAGCGCGGCGAACATCAGCAGCGGCAGGAGCAGTGCGAGCGCCTGTCCGCGCGCCCTTGGCGCGAGATCGACCATCAGCAGCGCGGTGAGCGGCAGCAGCACCGGCAGCAGCGCCCAGTTGACCAGCAGCATCGGCTGCGCGGCCGGAAAGAGCGCATCGAGCCCGGCGGCGAGATAATAGCCGAGCGGCCCGACCGGCGCGAAGAAGTCCAGCCCCGGCGCCTGCCCGACATGGATGCGCTGGATCGCGTCGAGATAGACGACTGTGTCCCAGGCATTCGGGCCGAGCGGCACGCGCAGCGGCAGGTTCAGCCCGGCGATGACCGCGACGACGAAGGCCGCGATCCAGACGAGAGGGTTGCGCAACAGGCGCCCGGCGAGGTTGCCGCCCTCGCCGCGGGGGAGCCCGGTCCTGATGTCGCCCACCGCCAACGCCAACCCTCCTGGTCGCGCGCTCTCTGACAGAAAAACCTTACCAGCAAGCTGACGCGGTTGCCGACACTGCCCCCTGCCGGCCGAGGTTATGGCCTCAAAGCAGCCCGCGCTTCGCGAGATGGCGCATCAGATGCGAGGCGCCATAGGTCCAGGGCTCGCATTCATCCGTGCGCTTCATCCGGTTGACGAGGCTGCCCAGTTCGGGCGCCGCGATGGTGACGATATCCCCGTATTTATGGGTGAAGCCGCCGCCCGGCGCACCGCGATCCTTGATCGGCGCGAACATGGTGCCGAGATAGAGCGCCGCCCCGTCCGGATACTGGTGATGCGGGCCGATCATCTGCGCCGCCAGATCGGCCGGGTCGCGGCTGATCTTGGCGATCGAGGAGGAGCCTTCGAGCGTGAAGCCGTCCTCGCCCGCGACCGTCAGCGTCACGGTCGTCCTGCGGACATGGTCGAGCGTGAAGCCCGCGTCGAAGAAGCGGATGAAGGGGCCGACCGCGGCCGCGGCATTGTTGTCCTTGGCCTTGCCGAGCAGCAGCGCCGAGCGGCCCTCGACATCGCGCAGATTGACGTCGTTGCCGAGCGTTGCGCCGACGATCGTGCCGGTCGAGGCGACGATCAGCACGATCTCCGGCTCCGGGTTGTTCCAGCTCGAAGCCGGATGCAGGCCGGCATCGACGCCGGTCCCGACGGTCGACATCGCCGGCGCCTTGGTGAAGATCTCGGCGTCCGGGCCGATGCCGACCTCGAGATACTGGCTCCAGGCGCCCTGCTTGATCAGCACCTCCTTGAGATGCATCGCCTCGGGCGAGCCGGGCTTGAGCTTGGACAGGTCGTCGCCGATGAGCTTGCCGATCTCCTCGCGGATCGTCGCAGCGGCGGCCGGGTTGCCGCGCGCCTTCTCCTCGATCACGCGCTCCAGCATCGAGACGGCGAAGGTGACGCCGGCGGCCTTGACCGCCTGCAGGTCGAGCGGCGAGAGCAACCAGGGCTTCGAGGGGTCGCGCCTATCCACGGGCGTGTTCGCCAGGATGTCGGCGAGCGAGGCGATCGCCTCGCCCTCGACCGCGCGCAGCGCCTTGGCGGGATCGGTCGATTCGCACAGATCGCGGCTGGTCGGGAAATGGGCGCTGACGTCGATCACCCGCCCGTTGCGGACGGTGACCACCGCCGGGCCACCGAGATCGGGCCGCCAGACCCGGCCGGCCAGGACGGCGGTTGCGGCATCCTGCGGCAGGGTCGCTGCGACGGAGAGGTCGAGATCGGGCATGGCGTCGTCCAGGAGAGAAATCGTTCGGGAGCCGGAGAACAGCCGCTTATGCGCAAATGCGCAAGCCGGTTCGCGACCATAGGTGGATTGCGCCGGGCGTCATCGATTTGTCATTGAAATGTCGCCCGCGCTTCATGCTAGCTTGCGCACCAACGACAAGAACCGCGGCGGGGTCCGCCCGCGGAAGGGAGATCGACCCATGAGCATCAAATCCCGTATCCTGATGAGCGCGGCGGCGTTCGCGCTCGCCGGTGCTTCGCCGGCTTTCGCCCAGACCGAGATCCAGTGGTGGCACGCGCTGACCGGCGCCAACAACGACGTCGTCGTCAAGCTCGCCAATGATTTCAATGCCTCGCAGAAGGAATACAAGGTCGTTCCGGCCTATAAGGGCTCCTACCCCGACGCGTTGAACGCCGGCATCGCCGCCTTCCGCGCCGGCCAGGCGCCCCACATCCTGCAGGTCTTCGAGGTCGGCACCGGCACGATGATGTCGGCCAAGGGCGCGATCAAGCCGGTCCATGAGATGATGAAGGAAGCCGGCGAAAAATTCGATCCGAACGCCTATCTCCCGGCGATCAGCGGCTACTATTCGACGGCGAAGGGCGAGATGCTCTCGATGCCGTTCAACTCGTCCTCGATGGTGATGTGGTACAACAAGGACGCCTTCAAGAAGGCCGGCCTCGACCCCGCCAAGCCGCCGAAGACCTGGCCGGAGGTGTTCGCGGACGCCAAGAAGCTCAAGGCCGCCGGCTACGACAAATGCGGCTTCTCGAACGCCTGGGCGACCTGGGCCAATATCGAGCAGTTCGGCGCCTGGCATAACATTGCGCTGTCGACCAAGGTCAACGGCATGGCCGGCACCGATGCGGTGATGACCTTCAACAAGGACCCGGTCTTCCTCAAGCACTGGACCAATCTGGTCGAGCTGCAGAAGGACAAGACCTATGACTATTCCGGCCGCACCAACAATGGCGAAGGTCGCTTCACCTCGGGCGAATGCCCGATCTTCCTGACCTCCTCGGGCTTCTATGGCAACGTCGTCGCCAATGCGAAGTTCGACTGGGGCAACGCCCCGATGCCGTACTATCCCGACGTGCAGGGCGCGCCGCAGAACTCGATCATCGGCGGCGCCTCGCTGTGGGTGATGGGCGGAAAGTCGGCGAACGAGTACAAGGGAGTCGCCAAGTTCTTCACCTTCCTCTCCGACGTCGACCGCCAGGCGAAGCTGCACACCGAGTCGGGCTATCTGCCGATCACCAAGGCCGCTTATGAGAAGGTCAAGGCGTCCGGCTTCTACAAGGACAAGCCCTATCTCGAGACCCCGATCCTCGAGCTGACCAACAAGACCCCGACCGACAACTCGAAGGGCCTGCGCTATGGCAGCCTCGTCCAGATCCGCGACATCTGGTCGGAGGAGCTGGAGGCGGCGCTGAACGGTCAGAAGTCGCCGCAGGCGGCGCTTGACGCGGCTGCCGAACGCGGCAACCAGATGCTGCGCCAGTTCGAGCGGACCGCGGCCCGCTGAGCGGTCGGCGCTCGCATATCCAAGGCCATCCCGGACAGATTCCGTCCGGGATGGCCGTCTCGTTCCAGGGAAGCCGATGCAGAAGAACGCATACTTCAAGGGGCTGACGATCCCCTTCCTGCTGCTTCTGCCGCAGCTCGCGATCACCATCGTGTTCTTCTACTGGCCGGCGACCCAGGCGGTCTGGCAGAGCTTCCTGCTCGAGGACGCCTTCGGCACCGCGACGCAATTCGTCTGGTTCGAGAACTACCAGACCCTCTTCGCCGACCCCGGCTACCTCCGGGCCTTCTTCAACACGCTCATCTTCTCGACCTTCGTCTGCGTGTTCTCGCTGTCGATCGCCCTTCTTTTCGCCGTCATGGCCGACCGGCAGATCCGCGGCGCCGAAATCTACAAGACCTTGCTGATCTGGCCCTATGCGGTGGCGCCCGCCATCGCCGGCGTGCTCTGGCTCTTCATGTTCGATCCCTCGCTCGGCATGCTCGGGCGCGGCCTGCAATCCCTGGGCATTGCATGGAATCCGCGGCTCAACGGCAACCACGCCATGCTGCTGGTGATCCTGGCCGCCACCTGGAAGCAGATCAGCTACAATTTCCTGTTCTTCCTCGCCGGCCTGCAGTCGATCCCGAAGAGCGTGATCGAGGCGGCGGTGATCGACGGCGCCAAGCCGATGCGCCGCTTCTGGACCATCGTCTTCCCGCTGCTCTCGCCGACGACCTTCTTCCTGCTTACGGTCAACATCGTCTACGTCTTCTTCGACACCTTCGGCATCATCGACTCCGTCACCGGCGGCGGCCCCTCGGGCGCGACCGAGACGCTGGTCTACAAGGTCTTCGCCGACGGCAAGGGCGGCTCCAATCTCGGCGGTTCGGCGGCGCAGTCCGTGGTGCTGCTGGTCATGGTCATCGCGATGACGGCGGTCCAGTTCAAGTTCATCGAGCGCAAGGTGAGCTACTGATGGCCTCCGTGCTCTGGATGGACCTGACCGCCGAGGAGTTGCGGGCCAAGGCGGCGGTCGATGCCGTCGTCGTCCTGCCGGTCGCCTCGATCGAGCAGCACGGCCCGCATCTGCCCGTCGGCGTCGACACGGTGCTCTGCGGCGGCGTCTGCAAGGCGGCGGCCGAGCGCGCTGATGATGTCGAGCTCGTCGTCGCGCCGACGCTCTGGTGCGGCATGGCCGAGCACCACATGGCCTTCGGCGGCACCTTCACCTTCGACATCCCGACCTATCGCGCGGTGCTCCTTTCGCTGCTGAAGAGCATCGAGCGCCATGGCTTCCACCGCGTGCTGATCGTCAACGGCCATGGCGGCAACATTGCCGCGCTCACCGCCTTCCTGCCCGACTTCGCCCGCGAGACGCGGCTGCATGTCGAGGCGACCACCTATTTCCTGCTGGCGCAGGACGCGCTCCCGTCGCTGCTGGAAGACCAGCAGGGGGTGCAGCACGCCTGCGAGGTCGAGACCTCGATGATGATGGTGCTGGCGCCAGGCTCGGTCCGCGACGACAGGCTGGGCGAGGCTCACGGCGCGCGCGACGGCCTGCCCGGCCGCCCGACCGTGTCGCGCCACCGTTCTTTCCGGGACATGACCGAGACCGGCGTGATCGGTGATGCCCGCCGTGCGAGCGTGGAAAAGGGCCGGGCCTGCCTCGATGCCTGCGCCGAGGCGCTGGCCGGGCTCTTGCGCGAGATGGGGAGGGCCGCCTGATGGTCGAGGACCGCCGCCTGGGCGACATGCTCGCCTACATCATCCTGACGATCGGTGTGCTGATCGTCGCCTTCCCGGTCTGGTTGACCTTCGTCGCTTCGACCTGGGACGCCTCGACCGTGATCAACGGCCATATGCCGCTCTATCCCGGGCCCTATTTCTTCGAGAACTACAACCGCATCCTGTTCATCGGCACGTCCAGCACCACGCGCGAGCCGGTGGTGCACATGCTGCTGAACTCCTTCATCATGGCGATGGCGATCGCGCTGGGGAAGATCTTCATCTCCGTGCTCTCGGCCTATGCGGTGGTCTATTACCGCTTCCCGTTCCGCATGACGGCGTTCTGGATCATCTTCGTCACGCTGATGCTGCCGGTCGAGGTCCGTATCTTCCCGACCTTCAAGATCGTCTCCGATCTGAACATGCTCGACACCTATCAGGGCCTCGCCATCCCGCTGATCGCTTCTGCGACCGGCACGCTGCTCTTCCGCCAGTTCTTCATGACGATTCCCGACGAATTGCTCGAAGCCTCCAAGATCGACGGCGCGGGCCCCTTCAAGTTCTTCAAGGACACGCTGCTGCCGCTCTCGATCACCACGATCGCGGCGCTCTTCGTCATCCAGTTCATCTATGGCTGGAACCAGTATCTCTGGCCGCTTCTGGTGACGACGAAGGACTCGATGCAGACCATCGTCATCGCCATCAAGAAGATGATCGTCACCGCCGACGCCCTGACCGAATGGCAGCTCGCCATGGCCACCGCCATGCTGGCGATGCTGCCGCCCGTCTTCGTCGTCATCGCCATGCAGAGGCTCTTCGTGAAGGGCCTCGTGGAAACCGAGAAGTAATCCGCGAATGGCTCAGGTCACTCTCAGCAACGTCAAGAAGGTCTATGCCGGCGGCGTCGAGGCCGTGAAGGGCGTCTCCTTCGACATCCCCGATGGCGGCTTCTGCGTGCTCGTCGGCCCCTCCGGCTGCGGCAAGTCCACGCTTCTGCGCATGGTCGCCGGGCTGGAGACGATCTCGTCGGGCGAGGTCACGATCGGCGAGCGCGTCGTCAACCAGATCGAGCCGGCCGACCGCGACATCGCCATGGTGTTCCAGAACTATGCGCTCTACCCGCATATGAACATCTACGACAACATGGCCTACGGCCTGCGCAACCGCGGCACGCCGAAGGACGAGATCGACAAGCGCGTGAAGGAGGCGGCTCGCATCCTCGCGATCGAGCCCTTCCTCGAGCGCCGGCCGCGCCAGCTCTCCGGCGGCCAGCGCCAGCGCGTCGCCATGGGCCGCGCCATCGTGCGCAAGCCGCAGGTCTTCCTCTTCGACGAGCCGCTCTCCAACCTCGACGCCAAGCTGCGCGTACAGATGCGCGTCGAGATCAAGAAGCTGCAGCGCGCGCTCGGCGTGACCTCGATCTACGTCACCCACGACCAGGTCGAGGCGATGACGCTCTCCGACAAGCTCGTGGTGATGAATGCCGGCCGGGTCGAGCAGATCGGCGTGCCGGCGGATGTCTATCGCAAGCCGGCGAGCAAGTTCGTCGCCACCTTCATCGGCTCGCCGCCGATGAACATCCTGCCGGGCCTCGTCGACGGCCACGGCATCGTCGCGCTGGGCGACACGGTGTTGCAGGTGCATGATTTGCGCGACGACCTGCCGCCGCAGATGCCGGTCGAGGTCGGCCTGCGGCCGGAGGATATCGAGATCGTCTCCGACGATGATGCCGGTTCGCTGCCCTTCGACGTCGAGTTCATCGAGGAGCTCGGTGCGACCCAGCTCTTCCACGGCAAGCTCGCAGGCCAGCCCTTCGTGATGCAGGCGGCGACGGGCGACGTCCCGGCGCAGGAAGGCCGACTCTGGATCACGGTCGATCCCGGCAAGGTCCATGTCTTCGATCCGAAGACGGGCGTGCGGCTGGGGAAGGACTGAGCACGGCACAGCCGTCATGCTCGGGCTTGACCCGAGCATCTCATGACGCGGAGCTTCCGGAGTCTCGTCGTACCTGAGCTTCTCGGGTCTGCGCTGTGCTCCGCCCGAGAATGATGCCCTGTTTTAGGCCGCCAGATCGGCCACCAGCGCATCGAGCAGCAATGCGCCGTCCGGCGTTGCCGCGAGCCGGCCGCCTTGCCGGTGCATCAGCAGCTTCTCGTCGATCAGGCTGGCGATGCGCTTGGCGTTGAGTTCGCGTCCTGACAGCGCCTTGAACACCGTGGGATCGATCCCCTCGACGAGGCGAAGCCCCATCAGCAGGTATTCGTCACCCTGCGCCTCTTCGCCCAGCCGGTCATTCTCGACGAGCGCATGGCCTTCCGCCTCGACCCGTTCCAGCCAGATCTCGGGCCGCTTCTCGGTCGAATGCGCCATGCGGCCTTCCGCTGTCACCAGCCTGCCATGGGCGCCGGGGCCGATGCCGGCATATTCGCCATAGTGCCAGTAGACGAGGTTGTGGCGGCATTCCGCACCCGGCCGGGCATGGTTGGAGATCTCATAGACCGGCAGGCCGTGCTTGGCCGTGATCTCCTGCGTCGTCTCGTAGAGCGCGGCACCGGCATCGTGGTCGGGAATGGCGAGCTTGCCGGCCCGGAACAATCGCTCGAACGCCGTGCCAGGCTCGATCGTGAGCTGATAGAGCGAGAGATGCTCGGCCGCATGGCTGATCGCCAGTTCCAGCTCAGCGCGCCAAAGGGCCGGAGTCTGCAAGGGCGAGCGGGCATAGATCAGGTCGAAGGAATAGCGCTCGAAATATTGGCGCGCGATCGCCACCGCCGCCAGTGCTTCCTCAGCCGAATGCATCCGGCCGAGCGCCTTGAGATCGGCATCGTTCAGCGCCTGCACGCCGAGCGAGACGCGGTTGACGCCGGCCGCCCGGAAATCGCGGAAGCGCCCGGCCTCGACGCTGGTCGGATTGGCTTCGAGGGACACTTCGCAGTTGGAATCGACCGCCCAATGCTCGCCGATGGCGTCGAGGATCGCGCCGACGGTGCGGCCCTCCATCAGCGAGGGCGTGCCGCCGCCGAAGAAGATCGAGGACACCGTGCGGCCCGGCACCAGCGCGGCGCGATGCGCGATCTCGCGACGGAAGGCGGCGATGTAGCGGGCTTGGTCGGGTGGCTGCAGCCGGACATGGCTGTTGAAGTCGCAATAGGGGCACTTCGCCAGGCAGAAGGGCCAGTGCACATAGACGGCGAAGCCCGCATCCGCAGTCGGATGCAGGAGCGGCGGCCGCTCGGCGAGGGCGGCCGGGGCGCTCAACCCGGCTTCCTCAAGCAGGCGGCGGCGAGCGCATGGAAGGCGCGCGCGCGGTGCGACAGGCCGGGCGAACCGTCGGCCGGGATGCCGTGCTTCTCCTCAGCCGTCATCTCGCCGAAGGTCTTGTCATGGCCATCCGGCAGGAAGATCGGATCGTAGCCGAAGCCGCCCGCGCCCCGGATCCGCTCGGTGATCGTGCCGTAGACGCGGCCCTCGAACAATTCCTGGTGCCCGTCCGGCCAGGCGATGACCAGCGCCGAGACGAAATGCGCCTTGCGCTGCTCGGGCGCATGGGCGCCGCGCTTGGCGAGTTCCATCTGGACGCGGGCGATCGCCGGGGCGAAATCCTTGCCCGGCCCGGCCCAGTTGGCCGAGAACAGCCCGGGCGCGCCGTCGAGCGCGTCGATGCAGACGCCGGAATCGTCGGAGAGCGCGGGCAATCCACTCGCCTTGGTCGCGGCGATCGCCTTGATCGCCGCATTCTCCGAGAACATGTAGCCATCCTCGACCGGCTCGGGCAGGCCGAGCTCCCCGGCCGAGACCAGTTCGATGCCGTAAGGCGCCAGCAAGTCGCGCATTTCGCGCAGCTTGCCCTGGTTATGGGTCGCGATCACGACCTTGCCGGTGAGAAGGCGGTGGGTGGTCATCGTCAGGCCACCGCGGCCTTTTGCAGCGCGACGAGCTTGGAAACGCCGCCCTTGGCGAGCTTGAGCAGCGCGAGCAGTTCTTCTTCCGAGAACGGTGCGCCCTCGGCCGTGCCCTGCACCTCGACGAGGCCGCCGGAGCCGGTGATGACGAAATTCGCGTCGGTCTGCGCGCCGGAATCCTCGACATAGTCGAGATCGATCACGGGCTGCCCGGCGACGATACCGCAGGAGACGGCGGCGACATGGTCCTTCAGCGGATTGGTGCCCTTGAGCAGGTTGCGGCCTTCCATCCACTTCAGCGCATCGTGCAGCGCGACCCAGGCGCCGGTGATCGAGGCCGTGCGGGTGCCGCCATCGGCCTGGATCACGTCGCAATCGACGACGATCTGGCGCTCGCCGATCGCGGTCAGGTCGACCACGGCGCGGAGCGAACGGCCGACGAGGCGCTGGATCTCCTGGGTGCGGCCGGAGGGCTTGCCGGAGGTGACCTCGCGGCGCGTGCGCTCATGCGTGGCGCGCGGCAGCATCGAATATTCGGCGGTGACCCAGCCCTTGCCGGTGCCGCGCAGCCAGGGCGGACCCTTTTCCTCGACGGTCGCGGCGCAAAGCACCTTGGTCTCGCCGAACGTCACCATGCAGGAACCCTCGGCATAGCGCACCACGCCGCGTTCGAGCGTGACCTTGCGCATCTCGTCGGCGGCGCGTTTGGAGGGTCGCATGAAATGATCCTGTCTTGCGGGGAGAGGCGGCTTGTAGGCTCTCCCACGTCACCGGGCAAGGCAGGGCGAGCCATATAGCCCTCTTGATCCGCGCGCCCGCCATGCCGACAATAGGGTACGTGCGCGATTTCGCAGCCGAGGTTCATGAGCGCTCATACAACCCGCCCGGAGACGACGAGCAGCCTGGTCGAGATCGACCAGCGCTCGCGCGAGATCTTTCGCCAGATCGTCGACGGCTACCTGACGACCGGCGAGCCGCTCGGCTCCCGCAACATCGCCCGCCTGCTGCCGATGGCGCTCTCGCCCGCGACGGTGCGCAACGTCATGACCGACCTCGAGCTTGCCGGGCTGATCTATGCGCCGCACACCTCGGCGGGGCGCCTGCCCACCGAACGGGGGCTGCGCTTCTTCGTCGATGCGATGATGGAGGTCGGCAACCTCACATCCGACGAGCGCAAGCGGATCGAGGCCCAGATCCGGGCGGCGGCGAGTCATCACAGCCTCGACCAGACACTGACGGAGGCTTCCGCGCTGCTGTCAGGCCTCTCGCGCGGCGCCGGCGTCGTCGTCACCACCAAGGCCGATCCGCGGCTGAAGCACATCGAATTCGTCCGGCTCGATCCTGCCCGTGCCCTGGTGGTGCTGGTTTCGGAAGACGGCGCGGTCGAAAACCGCCTGCTCGCCTTGCCGCCGGGCCTGCCCGCCTCGGCCCTGACGGAAGCCGCGAACTTCCTCAATGCTCGCATCCTCGGCAAGACGCTCGGCGAAGTGCGTGGCGAGATCGGGGCGCAGCGCGCGCTGATGGAGCGTGAGCTCGACGCGCTCACCGCCCGCCTCGTCGAAAGCGGCATCGCCACCTCCTCGGGCCCGAGCGGCGATCGCCACCTGATCGTGCGCGGCCAGGCCAATCTGCTCGACGATCTCAGGGCGCAGGAGGATCTGGAGCGCATCCGCATGCTCTTCGGCGATCTCGAGACCCAGACCGACGTGATCGATCTGCTCTCCCGCGCCGAGGAGGGCGACGGCGTCCGCATCTTCATCGGCTCGGAGAACAAGCTGTTCTCGATGTCGGGTTCATCGATGGTGGCGGCGCCCTTCCGCGATGCCGAGCAGCGTATCGTCGGCGTTGTCGGCATCATCGGCCCGACGCGGCTGAATTATGCCCGCATCGTCCCGATGGTCGACTATACCGCCAAGGTCGTTGGCCGCCTGCTGGACGGCAGCCGGTGACGCACTGGCTGCGGGCTTTAGCCCTTGGAGCTTGCCTGATGACGACCGCTGCCGCTCATGCCGCCTCCGATCTGCTCGCCGCTGCCGAATCCGGAAGAACGGCCGAGGTGAAGGCCCTGATCGCGAAGGGAGCCGATCTCGAAGCGCGCGACTCGCAAGGCCGCACGGCGCTCCTCCTCGCTGTCGCCGGCAACCATGTCGAAATGGCCAGGGCCCTGCTCGCCGCCGGTGCGAGCCCCAACACGCAGGCCGCCAACCACGACACGCCCTGGCTGCTCGCCGGTGCCTCCGGCCGCACGGACATCATCGCGGCGATGTTGCCGCTGAAGCCCGATCTGCGCTTGCGCAACCGCTATGGCGGCAATGCGCTGATCCCGGCCTGCGAGCGCGCCCATGTCGAGACGGTGAAGCTGCTCCTGACCAGCGGCATCGACGTCAATCACGTCAACGATCTCGGCTGGACCTGCCTCTTGGAAATCGTGATCCTCGGCGATGGCGGCCCGCGCCATCAGGAGGTGGCGAGGCTCGTCCTCGCCGCAGGCGCCGATCCGAACCTCGCCGATCGCGACGGCCTGACGCCGCTTGCCCATGCTCGAGCGAGGGGACAGGCAGCCGTGGCTGAATTGATCGAGCAGGCGGGCGGCCGGGCGAAGCGCTGAGTTGGCTTTGAGGGCGGAAGCGGCTATCGAGCGCGGAAAGCAATCGTTTCCGTATCGCAGGTTCCGCCATGTCCGACCAGCTTCCCGACCGTCTCTCCGTCAATCCGGACAGCCCCTTCTATGATGCCGACGTGCTGGCACGCGACATCGGCATTCGCTTCAAGGGCGTCGAGAAGACCAATGTCGAGGAGTATTGCGTCTCGGAAGGCTGGGTGAAGGTCGCGGCCGGCGCCGCCAAGGACCGCTTCGGCCGGCCGATGACGATCACCCTCAAGGGCCCGGTCGAGCCTTATGTGCGCGGCGAGGCCAAGGAAGGCTGAGGCAGCCCGAGCGACCGCCTTTCATTCTCGGGCGGGCGCGCAGCGGCGACCCGAGAAACTCTCCCAGAGGACGCCGGAGCCTCTTCCGGCGTGAGATGCTCGGGTCGAGCCCGAGCATGACGCCTGTCCTCAGACGAGATCCTTGTAGAAAAACGTCGAGCCGCATTCGGCCCCGTCCGGCATCAGCGCGAAGCGCGGGATGGTGCCGAGCTCCGTCCAGCCCAGCCGGTTGTAGAGCCTTCGCGCGGCACCGTTCTCATCCGTGTCGAGCACCAGCAGGTTGCGTCCCCTTTCTCGGGCGATGGCCTCGGCCCGGCTCATCAGCGCCTCGCCGATCCCCTGCCGGCGCGCACGGGAATGCACCAGCACCTTGGCGATCTCGGCGCGATGCGGCTGGTTGGGCTTGCCGATCAGATGAAGCTGCGCCGTGCCGACGATCCCGTCCGCATTGCGGGCGACGAACAGCACGATCTGTCCTCCCGCGACGCCAGCCGCGACATCGCGCCAGAAGCGCTCGTAATCGGCGGCCGTATTCCAGTCCATGAAGCCGACCGAGGCGCCGTTGGCGACGCAGTCGCGCAGAATCTCGGCCAGCGCCGGCAAGGCGGCCTCAGCAGCCGGAGCGTCGAGGATGTCGATGGCGGTGGTCATGGCGAGAGCGTTCATGCGGCATGTCCCGGAAAAGTACCGCTGCCCGCGGTGAGGATGACGGCGTAGCGCACGGGCTCGGCGCCTGGATTGCGGTAGGTGATCGGGCCGCGCAGATGCATCTGCAGGCAATCGCCTTCGGCGAGAGCGTGACTTGTGCCTTCGACCGTCAGGTCGAGCCGGCCGCGCAGCACCCAGATCTGCTGGTCCAGCGTCGGCGCGCCGGCAGCGCTGTCGAGCCGGACCTCAGCACCCCCCGGCAATTCCACCTCGACGATCTCGAAGCTGGAGCCGGTTCCGCGCGGCGAGACGTTGCGGCGCAGATAGCCGCTCGCCGGATCGCGCCAGACCGGTTGCGACGCGCGGCGCGACAGCGGCCCGGTGCCGGCCTCGTCCTCCAGCAGGGCGGAGAGCGACAGCCCGAGCCCGGAGCCGAGCCGGACCAGCACCGTCGCGGTCGGACTCGATTCGCCGCGCTCGATTCGCGAAATCATGGCGCGGCTGACGCCGGTGCGCTGGGCAAGCTCGTCCAGCGTCAGGCCGTGGCGCTGCCGGGCGGCCTTGAGCCGTTCACCCAGCCGGCGGTCGATATCGGTGTCGCTCTCGAATTCCATGAATGTGAGAATAATTCTTATATATTGGAATTGGCAAGATGCTTTCTTAAGCCTCCAAAACCTCCGCCTTCATCCCGGGCGACCGAAGGGAGACCCGGGGTCCATGCCGGGGCGTTTCCGATGACGGTTCAGGGATGGATCCCGGATCGGCGCCGCTTTGCGGCTTGTCCGGGATGACCGGTGTGGTTCTCGCGCCAGCACATGGCTTTGATGCCCCCTGAATCGCGCAACCGCTTGGCGCAACGCGGCTTCACTGCTATGGCGCGCGCATGAGCACCCGTACCATCGACAACATCCGCAACTTCTCGATCGTGGCCCATATCGACCACGGCAAGTCGACGCTGGCTGACCGGCTGATCCAGCAGACCGGCACGGTCGCCGCACGCGACATGAGCGAGCAGATCCTCGACTCGATGGATATCGAGAAGGAACGCGGCATCACCATCAAGGCGCAGACGGTGCGGCTCGACTATCAGGCGAAGGATGGCAAGACCTACATCCTGAATCTGATGGATACCCCCGGCCACGTCGATTTCGCCTATGAGGTCTCGCGCTCGCTGGCGGCCTGCGAGGGCTCGCTGCTGGTGGTCGACGCCTCGCAGGGCGTCGAGGCGCAGACGCTCGCCAACGTCTATCAGGCGCTCGACGCCAACCACGAGATCGTCACCGTCCTCAACAAGATCGACCTGCCGGCCGCCGAGCCGGAGCGGATCAAGCAGCAGATCGAGGACGTGATCGGGCTCGATGCCTCGGAAGCCGTACCGATCTCGGCCAAGACCGGGCTCAACATCGAGGGCGTGCTGGAAGCCATTGTCCAGAAGCTGCCCGCCCCGAAGGGCGACCCCGACGCGCCGTTGAAATGCCTGCTGGTCGATTCGTGGTATGACGCCTATCTCGGCGTCGTCGTTCTCGTGCGCGTCATCGACGGCGTGCTCAAGAAGAACATGACCATCCGCATGATGCGGGCCAAGGCGTCCTACGGCGTCGACCGCGTCGGCGTGTTCAAGCCGAAGATGCTGGAGGTCAAGGAACTCGGCCCTGGCGAGGTTGGCTTCTTCACCGCCTCGATCAAGGAAGTCGCGGACACCGCCGTCGGCGACACCATCACCGACGACAAACGGCCGATCGCCGAGCCGCTGCCGGGCTTCAAGCCGGTGCAGCCGGTGGTGTTCTGCGGCATCTTCCCGGTCGATGCCGCCGATTTCGAGGTGCTGCGCGCCGCCATGAGCCGGTTGCGCCTGAACGACGCCTCGTTCTCCTACGAGATGGAAACCTCCGCCGCGCTCGGCTTCGGCTTCCGCTGCGGCTTCCTCGGGCTGCTGCATCTGGAGATCATCCAGGAGCGGCTCGAACGCGAGTTCAACCTCAACCTGATCTCGACGGCGCCATCGGTCGTCTATCGCCTCAAGCTGCGCGACGGCACGTCGATCGAGCTCCACAACCCGGCCGACATGCCGGACGTGATGAAGATCGAATTCATCGAGGAGCCCTGGATCAAGGCGACGATCTTCACGCCCGACGAATATCTCGGCTCGGTGCTGAAGCTCTGTCAGGATCGCCGCGGCATCCAGACCGACCTCTCCTATGTCGGCTCGCGCGCCAAGGTGGTCTACGACCTGCCGCTGAACGAGGTCGTGTTCGACTTCTACGACCGCTTGAAGTCGATCTCGAAGGGCTATGCCTCCTTCGACTACGCCATCACCGACTATCGCGAGGGCGACCTCGTGCGCATGTCGATCCTGGTCAATGCCGAGCCTGTCGATGCGCTCTCGATGCTGGTCCATCGCTCGCGCGCCGATGCGCGCGGCCGCGCCATGTGCGAGAAGCTCAAGGAGCTGATCCCGCCGCATATGTTCCAGATTCCGGTCCAGGCGGCGATCGGCGGCAAGATCATCGCCCGCGAGACCATCCGCGCGCTGCGCAAGGACGTCACCGCCAAATGCTATGGCGGCGACGCCACCCGCAAGCGCAAGCTTCTGGAGAAGCAGAAGGAAGGCAAGAAGAAGATGCGGCAGTTCGGCAAGGTCGAAATCCCGCAGGAAGCCTTCATCGCCGCCCTCAAGATGGACGATTGAGCGCGTAGCACTCGCCGTTCCCAGCAAAAACTCGACCGTCATCCCGGACGCAGCGAAGCGGAGATCCGGGATCCATGCCTGAAGCTTCATCTCAAGCGCTCTGGCATAGATCCCGGGTCAAGCCGGGATGACGCGGAGGTTCTGGTGTTGACTGGAAGCGTCAGACGCTCTCGCGTCGATAGGCCGCGCGGTAGCGCGCATAAAGCCGCTGATAAGCCTCGCTCCACTCGGCGCGCGGCGTGACCACCCTCTCCAGCGCCGGCGGCTTGCATAGCGCCTCCGGCGCCTCGCCGGTGACGGCAAGCCGCGCCAATCGCGCCGCCCCGAAGGCACCGCCTCTTTCGCCGCCGGCGCGGTATTCCAGCGGCCGGTCGAGGATCGCAGCCAGAATTTCGCCCCAGAGCGCCGAGCGCGCCCCGCCGCCGATCACGCTCAGCGTCTCGATGCGCGGCCCCACTGCCTCGAGGGCGGCGAGCCCGTCGGCGAAGCTGAAGCCGACGCCCTCCAGCACGGCCCGGCCGAGATCGCTGCGCCGCGTGCCATGGGTGAGCCCGGCGAAGAGTCCGGTCGCCTGCGGGTCGTTGTGCGGCGTCCGCTCGCCGGAGAGATAGGGCAGGAAGACGACCTCGCCCGGCCGGTCGGTCTCGTTGGCAATCTCATCCAGCAGTGCCGCTTCCGTCGTGCCGGTCACGCCGCTGACCCAGCTCAGGCTCGAAGCGGCGCTCAGCATCACCGCCATCTGGTGCCAGAGGCCAGGCAGGGCATGGCAGAAGCTGTGCACCGCCTGCGCGGGATTGGCCGAATAGGCGGCGCTGGTCGTGAAGATCACGCCGGACGTGCCGAGCGACAGAAAGCCTTGCCCCGGCGTGATCGCGCCGATGCCGACAGCGCCGGCCGCATTGTCGCCGGCCCCGCCCGCGACGATGACGCCTTTCGGCAGGCCCCATGCGGTTGCGAGCGCGTCACGCAATACCCCGCCGGGCTCGCTGCCCTCGACGAGGCGCGGCATTGCCGTCTCGGAGAGCCCGGTCGCGTCGAGCATCGCTTGCGACCAGCGCCGTGCCGCGACGTCGAGCCAGAGCGTGCCGGCGCTGTCCGACATCTCGGAGATCGGCTCGCCGGTCAGGCGCAGCCGCAGATAATCCTTCGGCAGCAGCACCTTGGCGATGCCGGCGAAAATCTCGGGCTCGTGCCGCTGCACCCAGACCAGCTTCGGCGCGGTGAAGCCGGGCATGGCGAGGTTGCCGGTGATCGCGCGTGAGCGCGGTTCGCGCTCCTCCAGCAACCGGCACTCGGCGCCGCTGCGCCCGTCATTCCAGAGAATGGCCGGGCGCAGGACCCGGTCCTGCGCATCGAGCAGCACGGCGCCATGCATCTGGCCGCTGAGGCCGAGACCGCGCGCTCCCGCCATCTCCGCCGGCCGTTCAGCCTTGAGCCGCCTGAGCACTCGGTCTAGCGCCTGCCACCAATCCTCGGGGTTCTGTTCGGACCAGAGCGGCTGTGGCCGCGAGACGGTGAGCGGCTCGCTCGCCTCCGCGACGACGCGCTCGTCCGTGTCGACAAGCACGGCCTTGAGCGAGGAGGTGCCGAGATCGATGCCCAGGAACATCGCCGCGCCTCAGATGAAGCGCTGCACGAGGTTCTCCAGCATCTCCTGCCGCCCCGACACGGGATGCGGCTCCGGTCCGGCAGCCGCCTTCTCGGCGATCTCCGCGAGCGAGAGCCGCCCGGCGAGGATGTCCTGTCCGAAGCCGCCGTCCCAGCCGGCATAGCGGCGCGAGACGAAATCGGCGAGGCCGCCATCCACGATCAGCCTCTCGGCGTTGAGCAGCGCTCGCGCCAGCAAATCAAACCCGCCGACATGGGCATGCAGCAGGTCGATGGCATCGATCGACTGGCGCCGCACCTTGGCGTCGAAATTGAAGCCGCCGGTCTTCAAGCCCCCCGCCTGCAGGATGCGGTAGAGCACCAGCGTCATCTCGTTGAGGTCGTTCGGGAACTGGTCGGTGTCCCAGCCGTTCTGGGGGTCGCCGCGGTTGATGTCGAGACTGCCGAGCAGGTCATGCGCCAGCGCATAGGCGATCTCATGCTCGAAGCTGTGGCCGGCGAGCGTCGCGTGGTTGGCCTCGATGTTAAGCTTCACCTCGCCGACGAGATCGTAACGCGAGAGAAAGCCGTGCACCGTCGCGGCGTCGAAATCATATTGATGCTTGGTCGGCTCGCAGGGCTTTGGCTCGATCAGGAGCGTGCCGGTGAAGCCGATCCTGTGCTTGTGCTCGACGACCAGCGCGAGGAAGCGGCCGAGCTGGTCGAGTTCGCGCTTCAGATCGGTGTTGAGCAGCGTCTCATAACCCTCGCGTCCGCCCCAGAGCACGTAGTTGGTGCCGCCGAGCCGCTTCGTCACATCGAGCACGGCGCGCACCTGCGCGGCGGCATGGGCGAAGATGTGCGGGTCGGGATTGGTCGCGGCGCCCGCGGCATAGCGCGGATGCGAGAACAGATTGGCCGTGCCCCAGAGCAGTTTCACCCCCGTCCGCTCCATATGCCCGGCAAAGCGGTCGGCGATGGCATCGAGATTGGACCAGCCTTCGCGGATGCTGCGCCCCAGCGGCACGGCGTCGACATCGTGGAAGGCGAAATAGGGTGCGCCAAGCTTGGCGAAGAAGTCGAAGGCGGCATCGGCCTTGGTTTCCGCCATGGCGAGCGTATCGGGCCCGCCGAGCCACGGCCGTTCGAAGGTGCCGCTGCCGAAGACGTCGCTGCCGGGCCAGCAGAAGCTGTGCCAATAGGCCACGCAAGGGCGAAGGATCTCCGCCATCGGCTGACCCAGCACGAGGCGATCAGGCTCGTAGTAGCGATAGGCCAGCGGGTTGCGGCTCTCCGGTCCCTCGAAACGGATCGCGGGCAGATCGGTGAAATAGCTCATGGCGTTCCCTCGGCTTGGAAGCTCGGGCCTGCACCTGCGAGGCTTGGAGAAATGCCTCGATATTTCAGGTGTGACCCATCATTTTGAGTTGCGCACATCTAATCCCGTCTTTATCGCTTTGGGAAGGGGAGGGTGGCGCATGGCGCGGACCACGCTGCAGGATGTCGCGAGCGAGGCAGGGGTCAGCCTCGCCACGGTCGACCGCGTGATGAACGGCCGTTCCGGCGTCCATGCTCGCACCGTCGAGCGCGTCCAGGCAGCGGTGAAGGCGCTCGATTTTCATCCGGATCGCCACGCCTCGCGGCTGGCGCGCGGCCGCGACTACGATTTCCGGATCATCCTGCCCACCGGCGAAAACGACTTCATGAAGATGTTGGAGGGCGAGTTGCGCGAGACTGGCGCGCGGCTGCGGCATGAGCGGATCAAGCTCTCCGTGCAGCAGGTCGACGTCTTCGACGGCCCCCTGCTGGCCGCCGCCATCGAGGAATTGCCCGCGACGATCGACGGTCTTGCCGTGGTGGCGCTCGATCATCCCGCCGTCGTCGAGGCGATCAACAATCTGGTCGCGGCCGGTGTCACGGTGCTGACGCTGGTTTCCGATCTGCCGTCGAGCCGGCGCAGCCATTTCGTCGGCATCGACAATGTCGCGGCCGGGCGCACCGCCGCCAATCTGATCGGCCGTTTCGTGCATGGGTCGGGCAAGGTCGGGCTGATCGCCGGCTCGCTGGCGCTGCGTGACCATATCGAGCGGCAATATGGCTTCGAGCAGGTCATCGCCCGCGAATATCCGAATCTGCAGGTGCTGCCGCTGCGTGAAGGGCGAGACGACAACAGTCGCGTCGAAAGCGCCGCCCGCGCCCTACTGGCCGACCATCCCGATCTCGTCGCGATCTACAGCGCCGGCGGCGGCCAGTCCGGCGTCGTTGCGGCGCTCGAAGCCTCGGGCCGGGCGCGGGAGGTCGTCTTCATCGCCCATGAGTTGACGCCTCTTGCGCGGCGCCATCTCGTGCGCGGCACCATCGACGCGATCATCAACCAGGATGCCGGCCACATGGCCCGCAGCGTCGCGCGCGTGCTGCAATCGACCCGCGAAGGCGCGCCGATCGTGCCGGGGCAGGAGCGAATCCGCATTGACGTGTTTTTGCGAGACAACTTGCCTTGAGCATGGCAATCTGAGGTACGCACCGCAAAACTGGCGAGTAAGACCTAGAGGCGGGCAGACGATGGACGGCTGAGCGGAACGGCAGTTTCCGAAAGGCCGACGGGAGGAGACGAGGGATGAAAACGATCAAGGGACCGGCGATTTTTCTCGCCCAGTTCGCGAGCGACGCCGCTCCGTTCGACTCGTTCGAGGCGATCTGCGCCTGGGCCGGATCGCTCGGCTATGAGGGCGTGCAGATCCCGAGCTGGGACGGGCGCCTCTTCGATCTGAAGAAGGCTTCGGACTCCAAGGATTATTGCGACGAGATCGCCGGCATCGCCCGCTCCCACGGCTTGGCGATCACCGAGCTTTCGACCCATCTGCAGGGTCAGCTCGTCGCCGCCCATCCGGTCTATGACGAGATGCTCGACGGTTTCGCGGCCCCGGAGGTGCGCGGCAATCCCAAGGTGCGGCAGGCCTGGGCGGTCGACCAGTTGAAGCGCGCCGCCCGCGCCTCGCGCCATCTCGGCCTCGACGCCCATGCGACCTTCTCCGGCGCGCTCGCCTGGCCCTTCCTCTACCCCTTCCCGCAGCGCCCGACCGGGCTGATCGAGACCGCCTTCGCCGAACTCGGCAAGCGCTGGCGGCCGATCCTCGACGTCTTCGACGAGAACGGCGTCGATGCCTGCTTCGAACTGCATCCGGGCGAGGACCTGTTCGACGGCACGACCTTCGAGATGTTCCTCGACCATGTCGGGCAGCATCCCCGCGCCAACATCCTCTACGACCCCAGCCATTTCGTGCTGCAGCAGCTCGACTATCTCGCCTTCATCGATATCTACCGCGAGCGCATCAAGGCCTTCCATGTGAAGGATGCCGAGTTCAACCCGACCGGCCGCCAGGGCGTCTATTCCGGCTATGCCAACTGGGTCGACCGGGCCGGGCGCTTCCGCTCGCTCGGTGACGGGCAGGTCGATTTCGGGTCGATCTTCTCGAAGATGGCGGCGAACGACTTCGCCGGCTGGGCCGTGCTCGAATGGGAATGCGCGCTGAAGCACCCGGAGGACGGCGCGCGCGAGGGTTCGGAGTTCATCCGCAGCCACATCATCCGCGTCACCGAGCGCGCCTTCGACGATTTCGCCGGTGCCGGCACCGACGAGGCCGCTAATCGCCGCCTGCTGGGCATCGGCTGAGGAGGCGCGCATGGTTATCGAAGCAGGCAGGCAGACGGGCTTCGGCCACCGCATCCGCCTTGGCATGGTCGGCGGCGGGCAGGGCGCCTTCATCGGCGGGGTGCATCGCATCGCAGCCCGGCTCGACGACCGCTACGAGCTGGTCGCCGGGGCGCTCTCCTCGGAGCCCGCACGGGCGAAGGCTTCGGCGCGCGAGCTCGGCCTCGCGGAAGAGCGCGCCTATGGTTCCTATGAGGAGATGGCCAAGGCCGAGGCGGCGCGGCCGGACGGCATCGAGGCCGTCTCGATCGTCACGCCCAATCACATGCATGCGCCGGTTGCGCGTGCCTTCCTGAAGGCCGGCATCCACATCATCTGCGACAAGCCGCTGACGACGACGCTGGCGGAGGCGCGCGATCTCGCCGCCCTTGTGCGCGAGAGCGGCAGGCTCTTCGTGGTCACCCACAACTACACCGGCTATCCGCTGGTGCGGCAGGCGCGCGCGCTGGTCGCGAGCGGCGCGCTCGGCACGCTCCGTCTGGTCCAGGTCGAATACGCCCAGGACTGGCTGACCGAGAAGACCGAGGCGACCGGCCAGAAGCAGGCCGCCTGGCGCACCGATCCGAAACAGGCCGGTGCTGGCGGTGCGCTCGGCGATATCGGCACTCACGCCTATAATCTCGCGAGCTTCGTCACCGGCCTGAAGCTCAAGGAGCTCTGCGCGGAGCTGACGAGCTTCGTCGAGGGCCGTGCGCTCGATGACGATGTCCAGATCCTCTTGCGCTTCGAGGGCGGCGCCAAGGGCGCGCTCTGGGCGAGCCAGGTCGCGCCCGGCAACGAGAACGGGCTGAAGCTGCGCGTCTATGGCAGCAAGGGCGGCCTCGAATGGGCGCAGGAGAACCCGAACCAGCTCTGGTTCACGCCCTTCGGCGAGCCCAAGCGCCTGCTGACGCGCGGCGGCGCCGGCGCCCTCTCCGAAGCCGCGCGGGTGACGCGTATCCCGAGCGGCCACCCCGAGGGTTATCTCGAAGGCTTCGCGACGATCTACAGCGAAGCGGCCGACGCGATCATCGCCGCGCGTGGCGGCGCCAAGCCCGATCCGGCCGTGACCTATCCGACGGTCGAGGACGGGCTTGCCGGCATGGCCTTCATCGAGGCGGCGGTGGCCTCCTCCAAGGCGGGCGGGCGATGGACGAGCCTCTGATCCATCACGGTGGCGCACCGCCGGGTGCCAGCCCGCCCGTGCTGGCGGCGCGGGGCGTCGCCAAGGCCTTCGGCCCGGTCGAGGTGCTGACCGATGTCGGGCTCGCGCTGGCGGCCGGCGAGGTCCATGCCGTCATCGGCGAAAACGGAGCCGGCAAATCGACGCTGATGAAGCTGATTTCCGGCCATCTCGCGCCGACGCGCGGGGCGATCGAGATCGACGGCGAGGCCGTGCATTTCGCGGGCCCCGTCGATGCCGAGAGCCGCGGCATCGTGCTGGTGCATCAGGAAATCCTGCTCGCGCCGCATCTCACCGTGGCTCAGAACATCTTTCTCGGCCGCGAATTGAAGCGCGGCCTGATGGTCGACGACCGCGCCATGAATGCGCAGGCCGCCGCGGCGCTGCGCCAGCTCGGCGTCGACATCGACCCGAGGGCGCTGGTCTCCCGCCTCTCCATTGCCCGGCGCCAGCTCGTCCAGATCGCCCGCGCCTTGGCTGTGCCGCACCGCGTCGTCATCTTCGACGAGCCGACAGCGTCGCTGACCCCCATCGAGACCGAGGCGCTGCTCAAGGTCATCCGCGCTCTGAAGGCGCGCGGCGTCGCCATCCTCTATATCTCCCATCGCCTGCCCGAGGTCGCCGCCATCGCCGACCGCATCACCGTGCTGCGCGACGGCCGGCTGATCGCGACGCGCGACGCGGACACCCTCTCGCCCGTCGAGATGGCCCGGTTGATGGTCGGGCGCGACATGGCGCAGCTCTATCCCCAGCGCAGCGAGGCGCCGCCCGGCGCTATCGCCCTGGAGGTTCGCGATCTCTCCGTGCCGGGCTTCGCGGCCGATATCTCCTTCACCTTGCGCAAGGGTGAGATCCTCGGCTTCGCCGGGTTGATCGGCGCCGGCCGCACCGAGCTGATCGAGGGCGTCACCGGCTTGCGTCCCGCCCATGGCGCGGTCTCGGTCGAAGGCAGGCCGATCCGCCTGGGATCGGTGCGCGAGAGCATGCGGGCCGGAATCGTCTATCTGAGCGAGGACCGGAAGGGAAAGGGCCTGCTGCTCGGCCAGAACCTGCGGGTCAACCTGACGCTCGCGGCGCTGCGCCGCTTCCTGCGACATGGCTTCATCGACCGGCAGGCCGAGGAGCGCGAGCTCGACGCCGCCATCGGTGCCTTCGATATCCGGGCGAGACGCAAGGAGATGCTCGCCGGCCAGCTTTCGGGCGGCAACCAGCAGAAGCTCCTGCTCGCCAAGATGATGCTGCTCGCGCCCGAGATCGTCATCATCGACGAGCCGACACGCGGCATCGACATCGGCACCAAGCAGCAGATCTATCGCTTCATCGCGAAGCTGGCGGCGGAGGGGAAGGCTGTCATCGTCATCTCCTCGGAGATGCAGGAATTGATCGGCATCTGCCATCGTATCCTGGTGATGCGCGCCGGCCGCCTCGCCGGCGAGGTCGCAGGCGAGGCGATGACCGAGGACGAAATCGTCGTCCATGCCACCGGCGTCAGTGCCATGGCGGGTGACACATCCATGAGGGCAGCCCAGCCATGACCGACGAAGCCCGGCCACTCGACCTCGACAAGGATGGCGGCCGCAGCGGCCTGGCCCGATTCTTCGGCGAGATCGACATGGCGGCGGTCGCGCCCTTCATCGCGCTCGCAGCGCTGTTCCTGCTCGGCGCGCTGCTCAACCCGAATTTCCTCACCACCAACAACCTGATGAACGTGCTGACGCGCTCCTCCTTCATCGCGATCATCGCGGTGGGTGCGACCTTCGTGATCTCGGCCGGCGGGCTCGATCTCTCCGTCGGCTCGTCGGCGGCGCTGGTCGCCGGCATCATGATCCTGTTCCTGAACGGCGGCGGGCTCGATGGCGGCACGCTGCTAATCGGCGCGGCGATGGGCGTCGCGATCCTCGTCGGTGGCCTGGCGGGCTTCGCCAACGGCGCGGTGACGGTGCTCGGGCGGATAGAACCCTTCATCGTCACGCTCGGCACCATGGCGATCTTCCGCTCGGTCACGACCTGGCTCGCCGATGGCGGCTCGATCGCGGTCAAATCCCCGGACGTCCGCGGGCTGCTGCGGCCGATCTATACCGGTACCGTCTTTGGCCTGCCGGTGCCGGTCCTGATCATGGCGGTGGTCGGGCTCGTCGGCGCCTTCATCCTCTACCGCACGGCCTTCGGTCGCCATGTCATCGCGGTCGGCTCGAACGAGGACGTCGCGCGCTATTCCGGCGTCCATGTCGGGCGGGTGCGGGCGCTGACCTATGTCATCCAGGGTGTCTGCGTCGCCATCGCGGTGATCGTCTATGTGCCCCGGCTGGGCGCGGCGACCGCGACGACCGGCCTGCTCTGGGAATTGCAGGCGATCACGGCTGTCGTCATCGGCGGCACGGCGCTGCGCGGTGGCGTCGGCCGGATCTGGGGCACGATCTGCGGCGCTTTCATGCTCGAGGTCGTCGGCAACATCATGGTGCTGTCGAGCCTGGTCAGCGAATACCTGATCGGCGCCGTCCAGGGCGTGATCATCGTCATCGCCATGCTCGTCCAGAAATCGCTGATGCGGAGGAGCTGACGCCCGCATTCCGATACGGCCGGCGGCACAGGGCTCCCGCCGGTTCCGATCCAAAGGCCCGAACCCGATAACCACAAGAAGCAAGGGAGTGAGACAATGCGCAGGATCATGATGGGCCTCGCGGCCGCCGCTCTGACGGCGACGCTTGCCCAGGCACAGCAGAAGAACGTCACCATCGCGGTGTCCATTCCGGCCGCCGACCATGGCTGGACCGGCGGCGTGGTCTATCACGCCGAGCGCGCCGCCAAGATCCTTCAGGCCAATCATCCCGGTCTCAAGATCATCGTGAAGACCTCGCCGAACGGTGCCTCCCAGGCCAATGCGCTGGAGGATCTGACGACGCAGAAGATCGACGCGCTCGTCACCCTCCCGCACAATTCCGATGAGCTCACCGACCCGATCCGGGCGGTGAAGAAGAAGGGTGTCTTCGTCACGGTCGTCGACCGGGCGCTGACGGATCCGACGATCCAGGACCTCTATGTCGCCGGCAACAATCCCGAGCTCGGCCGCGTCGCCGGCCTCTATCTCAAGGAGAAGCTCGGCAAGGGCGACATCGTCGTCATCCGCGGCCTGCCGATCGTCATCGACGAGGAGCGCCAGAAGGGTTTTGACGCAGCCATCGCCGGCAGCGGCATCAAGGTGCTGGAAAAGCAGTTCGGCAACTGGTCGCGCGACGACGCCTTCAAGGTGATGCAGGACTACCTGACGAAGTATCCGAAGATCGACGCCGTCTGGTGCCAGGACGACGACATGGCGGTCGGCGTGCTCGAGGCGATCTCCCAGGCCAAGCGCACCGACGTCAAGATGGTCATCGGCGGCGCCGGCATGAAGGAGATGATCAAGCGCGTCGCCGACGGCGACAAGATGATCCCCGTCAACGTGCTCTACCCGCCGGCGATGATCGCGACGGCACTCGAGCTCACCGTCGCGAATTTCTACGACAAGGTGCCGGTGCGCGGCCGCTACATTCTGGACGCGACGCTCGTCACCAAGGAGAATGCGAGCGAGTTCTATTTCCCCGATTCGCCGTTCTGAGCGCAGATCGGAGCGGCGGATGACCGGGAGAGTTCCTTCCCGGCAAGCTGCGATGCGGCATGAGGGCTCCGGAGCAGAGGCGCTCCGGAGCCCTTTTGCTTTTGAGATTGCATCGATTTCATACGGGAACCGCACTGTCATCCCGGGATTGACCCGAGATCCATGCCGGAACGCCACCGATCCAGGCTGGATGTCAGATCGCCTCGGCACCGAGCTTTGCCAGCCAATGGCCGAGCCGTTCCTTGAGAAGGCGGTCGCGCACATAGGCGAGGCTCTCCTCGTCGAGCCGCTCCAGCTCCTCCAGCCGGAAGGCCTCCGGCCCATGCGCGTCCCAGGCGGCCTGAAGCCCGCGATGGGTATGGCTGCGGTGGCGCAAGGTGAAGCGCAGCCGGTTCTCGATGCTGCCGAGATCGGTCGCGCGGCCGACCCAGCGCTGGCCGCTCGGCTCGCAGCGCAGCAGATAGATGCCCGCCGCCGTCTTGCGTTCCTTGTAGGCGGCAACGGCCGCCTTCTTCTCTTCACTGCGCATGGCTGGCCTCGTCGGGGGATCGAGATGCGTAATATAACCCGGATATTAATAGGGCAAGAAATTTATCCGGGTATATTGTCGGCAACGCCGCCGCTTGATCCTCGGCTCCGCTCGTCCGAAGGTTGACCGATGAGCGAGAGCGAACCTGTCCTTCTCTTCGGCGACCTGTCCGGCAAGACCGCGCTCGTGACCGGAGCTTCCGGCGGTCTCGGCCTTCATTTCGCACGGCTGCTCGCGCGCTATGGTGTCGCCGTGACGCTGGCGGCCCGGCGCAAGGCTGCCCTCGACTGTGCCTGCGCGGAGATCGCTGATGCCGGCGGGGAGGCGCAGGGCCTCGCGCTCGATGTTGCCGATGCGCGCTCCGTCCGGACAGCGCTGGAAGGCCATTCCTTCGACATCCTGATCAACAATGCCGGAATCAGCGGCGCCGCGCCGGCCGCCGAACTGGGCGAGGAGGAATGGGACCGCGTCCTCGACACCAATCTCAAGGGCGTCTTCCTGGTGGCGCAGGCGGTCGCGCGCGGCATGCGCGCCTCCGGCCGGGGCGGGGCGATCGTGAACATCGCCTCGATCCTCGGCCATCGCGTCGCCGGCGGCGTCAGTGCCTATGCCGCCTCCAAGGCGGGCGTGATTCAGCTCACCAGGGCGCTGGCATTGGAATGGGCCCGTGACGGCATCCGGGTCAATGCGCTCTGCCCCGGCTATATCGAGACCGACATCAATCGCGATTTCTTCGCCGGCGAGCCCGGCCAGAACCTGATCCGCCGCATCCCGCAGCGGCGACTGGGCCGGCCCGAGGAGCTCGACGGGGCGCTGCTCCTGCTCGCCTCGCAAGCCGGCAGCTACATCACCGGCTCGACCATCGAGGTCGATGGCGGCCACCTCGTCTCGTCGCTCTGACGGCGTCCTAATACTTGATCACGCCACAGCGCCGGAAGGCGTCTTCGACCTGTCGAGTGGCCGGGCGACCTCTTGAGCCTTGGCGCTCCGCGCCGGTCAGGGCGATTCCGGCGCGGTCCGGTTCGGAAGCTGGGACAACACGCCCATGATGGGCCGCAGATGCTGTTCGAGGATGCCGAGCGCCTTCGCCTCGTCATACTCGCTCAGCGCCTCGATGAGCGCGTGATGTTCCTTGCGGATGCGCGCGATCCGGCTCGGATCCGTGCTGATCGCCGTCATCGCGACGCGCTGCTGGCGCGCCCCGAGCGACTGGTAGAGCTCGGACAGCACCACATTGCCGACAGCGGCGACCATGGCGAAATGGAAGTCCCGGTTGAGCTCGATCCGGCCGAAATAGTCGCCCTCCGGCCGCTCGTCGAGCTGCGCGAGGATGGTGCCCATTTCGGCGGGCAGCGGGATTTCCTCACGGCAGATCCGGCTGATGGCGTGGCTCTCGATCATCCGCCGGGCTTCGTAGAGATCGATGAGCTCCTGCGCCGTCACCTGCCGCACCAGCGCGCCGCGGCGCGGCAGCAGATCGATGAAGCGTTCGGCCTCGAGCCGGTGGAAGGCTTCGCGCACCGGCGTGCGCGAGACGCCCAGCGCCGAGGAGATCTGCTCTTCCTCGACGAAGGAGCCCCCCACGAAGCGGCCGCGCAGGATCTGCTCGCGGACATAGAGATAGACCCGCTCGCGCGTCGGCCGGCCGCGCTCTTCGGCGGGCTCGTCCTGAAGCTCGATCATCGCCATGAGCGTATCGTCCCGAAAACCGTATTCCTTTTCGACATGATGCCATGCCGAGTTGGCGGTGGACATCAAAAAATTCGCCACGTATACGTGACGCATCAGAAGCGAAGGGCGCGTCCTCTGTGGCGCGCGACCTGCGCCGGGGAACGTTAAGCCGTGCACCTGCCGACTGTGATTCATGCTGTTTTGGCCTGTCGGGCGCCGCATTCGCGCGGCTGTCGTCGGCCGGGCACGGCATGGCGATTGCACATCGCAGGCTGACGCGGAGATCAGCCAGCACGCGCGCCAGCCAGAGCAGAGGATCAGCCGATGAGCATCTCCCGCCGTTCTCTCTTGGGTGCCGGTCTTGCCGCTCCGGTACTGGTTTCGCCCTTGTTCAGGCAGTCCGCGCAGGCCCAGCGCGCGAACGGCATCATCCGCTATGGCCTTTCCGCCTTTCCGCCCAATCTCCAGCCCTGGGTCTCGACCGGCGCCTCGGCCGGCACGGTCAAGATGCTGATCCATCGCAGCCTCGTCTCCTACGGGCCGGATGGGGAATTGCGCGGCGAACTGGCCGAATCCTGGTCGCGTGACGCCGAGGGGGCCTGGGTCTTCAAGCTCCGCCCGGGCTGCGTCTTCCAGAACGGCGACCCGGTCACCGCCGACGACGTCAAATGGTCGATCGAGCAGATCGCCGGCGAGAAATCGACCGCCTATATGCGCGCCCAGTTCCAGAGCATCGAGCGCGTCGAGATTCCCGATCCGGCGACGGTCCGTCTCGTCACCAAGGAGCCGCTGGTGACGCTGCCGAGCTGGTTCGGCAACTACAACACCTTCATCCTCTCGCGGAAATCGACGGCGAACGAGCCGATCGGCGCCGGCCCCTTCCGGCTGGTCGGGCAGGAGCGCGGCACCTCGCTCGACCTCGCGGTCTTCGACAAGTTCTACAAGCCGGGTTTCCCCAAGCTCAAGGGCATCAAGTTCGTCGTCTATGCCGACGAGAACCTGCGCAACGCGGCGTTGATGTCCGGCGATGTCGACATGATCGAATACGTGCCCTGGCAGTCGATGGCGGCGGTGGAGGCCGATCCGCGCCTCAAGCTCGACAACCAGGAAGGGCCGTTCATGGACGTGCTCTTCAACGGCACCAAGCCACCCTTCAACGACCCGCGCGTGCGCCGCGCCGTCGCCCATGCCGTGCGCCGCGAGGACATCGTCAAGGCTGCCTTCTTCGGCCGCGGCAAGCCGCTCGAAGGCCTGCCGATCGTCGAGGGTACGCCCTGGTACGACGACAAGCTCGCCCATGGCTGGAACTACGATCCGGCCCGCTCCAAGGCGTTGCTGGCCGAGGCCGGCTTCGCCAACGGCTTCCAGACGACGCTGCTGTCGACCGCCCAGTTCGGCATGCACAAGGACACCGCCGAGATCGTCCAGCAGCATCTGGCAGCGGTCGGCATCCAGTGCGAATTGCAATTGCCGGACTGGTCGACCCGCGTCAGCCGCGGCATGCGCGGCCAGTACGACATGGCGATCCACGGCGTCTCCTCCGACAACAACGATCCGGACGGGCTGACGGTGGTGCTCGACACCACGCTATCGCCGGCGCATGGCCGCTCGTTCAAGGTCGATGCGCCCCGCACCATCGCGGCCCTCGCGCGCGGCCGGGCCGAGTTCGACCAGGCCAAGCGCGTCGCGATCTACAAGGAGATGCAGGCCGCCGCCTTGGAGGAGGTGCCGCTGGTCGGCCTCGCCTGGCGCCAGCAGGGCTATGGCATGGACAAGAACGTGATGGGCTTCGTCAACCTGCCCGGTGCGCTGACGAACTCCTCCGGCAACATGCTCGAGCAGACCTATTTCGGATGAGCACGGCCTGGCTGACACGGCGGGTCCTGCTGACGCTCGCGATGGCCTGGGTGGTCGCGACCATCGTCTTCCTGGCACTGCACATGGTGCCGGGCGATCCGGCAGAGCTCCTGCTCTCGACCTCGGGCGCGGCGCCCGATCCGGCCTCCGTCGCGGAATTGCGCGAGAAGCTCGGCCTCGACCTGCCGCTGCTCACGCAATACGGGCATTTCCTCGCGGGCCTGCTGCGCGGCGATCTCGGAAACTCCCTCGTCGATGACTACCCCGTGCTGCAGGAGATCGGGCTGCGGCTGCCGCGCACGTTGGAGCTGATCCTCGCGGGCACCGTCATCGCCGTTATCTTCGGCGTGCCGGCTGGGGTCTATGCGGCTGTCCATCGCGGTGGGGCCTTCGACCGCGCGGCGTCCTGGATCACGGCGCTGCTGCTCGCCGTGCCGGTCTTCGTCGTCGGTACGCTGCTGGTGCTGCTGCTGGCGCAGACGCTGCGGCTCATGCCGGCGGGCGGCTATGTTCCCTTGGCCCAGGACCCGGCACAGCATCTCAAGCTGCTGACGCTGCCCGCCATCGCGATCGCGAAAGGCCTGGCGGCGGTGCTGTTTCGCATGACGCGCGCGGCGACGCTCGATGCGCTCGCCCATGACTATGTCCGCACCGCTCGCGCCAAGGGGCTGTCGCCCCGCCGCGTCCTCGTGGTGCATGTTCTGCGCAACGCCCTGAACCCGGTCGTCACCGTGCTCGGCCTGCAGATGGGCACGCTGCTCGGCGGTACCGTGCTGGTCGAATATGTCTTCAACTGGCCGGGGCTCTCCACGCCGCTGCTGCGGGCGGTCGAGGGGCGCGACTACCCGATGGTGGTCGGCATCATCCTGACGATCTCCGTGCTGTTCCTGCTGATCAACCTCGCCGTCGAGCTCCTCCATGCGGCGATCGACCCGCGGGTGCAGGCATGAGGCTCGCACGCGCCAAGGGCCTGAGGCGCCTCATCCTGCCCGCCGGCGTCGTCGGCCTGATCGTGCTCGTCGCGCTCGCTGCCCCGCTCCTGCCGCTGCCGGACCCGATCCGGCAGGATGTCGCCCAGCGCCTCGCCGGCCCGATGTCGGGCTCCTGGCTGGGCCGGGACGAGTTTGGCCGCGACGTGCTCTCGCGCCTGATCTGGGGCGCGCGCACCAGCCTCTCCGTCGCCTTCGCCTCGGCTGTTGTCGCCGGCCTCTTCGGGGTCACGCTCGGCCTGATCGGGGGCTGGACCCGGAGCTGGGGCGCCTTCCTGACCGTGCGCAGCGTCGAGATCATCATGTGCTTTCCGCCGGTACTGCTGGCGCTCTTGGTGGTCACGCTGCTCGGGCCGGGCGCAGGCACGCTGCTGCTCGTGCTCTCGGTGCTCTACGTGCCGGGCTTCGCCCGCGTGACCTATGCCGAGGTGCTGGCAGTGAAGGGCCGCGACTATGTCGAGGCGACGCGCGCGCTCGGCGCCACCTCCACGCATCTGCTATTCCGCACCGTGCTGCCGAACATTGCCGGCCCGCTGCTGGTGCAGTTCTCGCTGGCGGTCGCGGCGGCGGTGGTGATCGAGAGCGGCCTGTCCTTCCTGGGCCTCGGCGTCGTGCCGCCATCGCCCTCCTGGGGGCTGATGATCCGCGGCGCGCGGGCGACGATGGAGCAGGCCCCGCTGCTGCTGCTCTGGCCCTGCGCCGCGCTGACGCTGACCATCCTCGCCATGAACCTGCTTTGCGACGCCTTGCGCGATCTGCTCGATCCGCGCACGGCGGAGCACTGATCTCACCGCCCTATCAAGATCAAGCCTGAAGGAAGGACGAAGCCATGGCCGCCAAGACAGATCCCCTCGTTCACATGGGGACGATCACGGGCGGGGAGGCCCGCCAGATTCTCGAAGCGAACCCGGTCATCCTGCTGCCGATGGGCAGCCATGAGGATCAGGGCCCGCACGCGCCGATGGGCGACTATCTTCTCGCCGAGAAGATCGCCGAGCTCGCCGCCATCCGCGCCACCAAGGCCGGTACGCGCACGCTGGTGGCGCCCGTCCTGCCCTTCGGCGGGGCCGACTGGTTCGGCGCCATGACCGGAGGCATCGCCATCTCGCAGGCGACGCTGACACAGGTCATCGCCGAGATGGTCGAGTCGCTGCACCGCAACGGCCTGACGCGGATCATCGTCATCAACGGCCATGGCGGCAATGTCGGGCCGATCGCCGAGGTCGCGCGCGAGCTCTATCTGCGCGAGCAGATCGTGCTGCCGAGCCTTTATCTCTGGCGCATCGGCTACGGCCTCCTGCCCGGCATCCTCGGCGGCGCCGACAAGGCGGCGGCGGTCGCCGGACACGGCTCCGATCCGCTGACCTCGATCGGCCTGCACCTCTTCCCCGAGCTGATCCGCAAGGATCTGATCCCGGAGGGCAAGCCGCTGAAGAAGGATCCGGTTCTCGATCTGCAGTTCACCGGCCTCGGCACGGCGAGCTTCGAGGGCCATGAGGTCGCGATGCCCAACGAATACGACGAGGTCTACAATCTCGGCGTGGCCAAGGGCGATCCGCGCCTGTGCTCGGCCGAGACGGGCGCTGCCCTCACCGAGAAGCTGACCGATATCTGCGCCCGTTTCATCGCGCATTTCGCCAGCAAGGTCTCGGCCTGACGATTCCGCCTGCCGCGGTCGCCCGCGGCAGGCTCGCCCATGCCCCGCATTCGCACTCGCCAGTTGCAGGAGGTCCCATGCCGACACGCCGCCTCATCCTCAAGACGGGTCTTGCGACCATCGCCATGCCGGCCGTTCTGCGCGCGCAGGGCCTCAGCGGTCAGATCACCCTGCAATCCTATTCCGGCATCTTCCAGGACAACTACACCAAGGCGGTGATCGAGCCCTTCATCGCGGCCAATCCGGGCGTGAAGGTGAATTTCGTGCCCGGCGGCACCTCGGCCCAGATGGTCGGCACCATCCGCGCGCAGAAGGCCGACCCGCAGATCGACGTCTCGATCATGGACGTCACCACCTCCAGCATCGGCAATCTCGAGGGCCTGTTCGAGAAGCTCACCCCGGCCGAGTTCCCGGTGCTCGACGAATTGCTGCCGGAGGCGCGCAAGGCCGGTGGCGAGTTCGGCCCGGCCGTGACCTTCGACCATCTCGTGCTGGTCTACGACGCGGCGCTGACTCCGCCGCTCGCCAGGCTCGCCGATCTCTGGCGCCCGGATCTGAAGGGCCAGATCGCCCTTTCGGCCCCGCCGAACATCCAGGGCCTGGCCCTGACCGCCATGGTCGAGAAGATGGAAGGCGGCGACTATCGCAAATCGATCGACGCCGCGATGAAGAAACTCAGGGAGCTCGCCCCCTCGGTCAACACCTTCGAGCCCAATCCGGACGGCTACTCGCTGATCCTGAACGGCGTCGTCAAGGTCGCGACCGGCTGGAACGCCCGCTCGCAGCTCTATGGCGATCAGTCGAACGGCAAGATCCGCACGCTGCTGCCGCCCGAGGGCTCGGTCTTCCAGATCAACACCATCAACCTCAGCGCCGGCTCGAAGAACCGCGCCGCCGCTGCCGCCTTCGTCAGACACGCCCTCTCCCAGCCGGCGCAGAAGGCCTTCACCGAGCGCATGTTCTACGCGCCGACCAACGCCAAGGCCCAGATCGACGCCAAGGCCGTCGCGCGCACCGCCGCCGCGCCCGAAAGCCGCTCCACCATGATCCCGCTCGACTGGAACGACATCCTCAAGGTGCGCGACCAGTGGAACAATCGCTGGCGGCGCGAGGTCATCGCGGCGGCGCGCTGAGCGGGCAACGGGTAAGCGACGATGAGCTATCTCGAACTTGCCGGGCTGCAGAAGCGCTATGGCGCCTCTGTCGCAGTCGACGACGTCTCGCTCGCCGTGGAGAAGGGCGAGGCGGTCGCGCTGCTCGGCCCCTCCGGCTGCGGCAAGACGACGACCTTGCGGATGCTGGCCGGGCTCGTCGAGCCCGATCGCGGCGCAATCCGTGTCGATGGCATCGCGATGACCAATTTGCCGGCTCACAAGCGCAATATGGGCTATGTCTTCCAGTCCTATGCGCTGTTTCCGCATCTGAGCGTGGCTGGGAACGTCGCCTTCGGGCTGGAAGAGCGTCGCCGGCCGAAGGCCGAGATCGCGCGGCAGGTCGAGGACGCGCTGGCGCTCGTCCGTCTCGCGGGGCTCGACCAGCGCCGCCCGCGCGAGCTCTCCGGCGGGCAGCAGCAGCGCGTGGCGCTGGCTCGCGCGCTGGTGATCCACCCTTCCGTGCTGCTGCTCGACGAATCCCTCTCCAACCTCGACGCCAAGCTGCGCGACGCGATGCGCCACGAGATCCGCTCGATCCAGCGCTCGCTCGGCATCACCACCCTCTTCGTCACGCATGATCAGGTCGAGGCGCTGACCATGTGCGATCGCATCGCCGTGATGCATCGCGGCCGCATCGCCCAGATCGGCACGGCCGAGGACATCTACGAGCGCCCGGCGACCCGCTTCGTGGCCGAATTCGTCGGACGCGCCAACGCCCTGCCGGCGACGCGCGGTCCTGACGGCAAGGTCCTGCTCTGGAACGAGCCGCAGCCCGTCGCCGCTCCCGCCAGCGGGGAATTCGACGTCTTCGTCCGGCCGCAGCGCATGCGTATCGTTCCCCTTTCGGAAGCGGTCGGCTCGGAGAATGTCCGAGTGAGCGGGCGCATCCTGCGCAGTGTCTTCGTCGGCGACCATGTCGAGGTGCTGGTTGAGGGCGCGGGCGGGCAATTGACGGTCGAGATGCCGTCGGGCAGCCCGGCGCTGGCTGAGGGCGCCGAGGTCGCGGTTATCTGGCGGGCGCAGGACAGCCTGCCCTTCCCGCGCGAGGCGCCATGAGCGCGACGCGTCGACTGCCGCTGCTGCTGGTACCGGCCGGACTCTTCGTGCTGGCCATCTACGCCTGGCCGACCCTGCTCCTGCTGCGCAACGCCTTCAACGAAGTCGGCCCGACCGGCGCGCTGGTCGAGGCCTGGTCGCTGAAGACGGCTGCCGACACCTTCGCCGATGGCTTCACCTTCGAATTGACCTGGAACTCGATCTGGCTCTCGCTCGTCGCGACGGCGATCGCGCTGGCCCTGGCCTATCCGCTCTCGCTCTTCCTGTTCCGCACGACCTCGCGCTGGCGCAGCATCCTGGCCGTGATCGCCATCCTGCCGATGCTGATCTCCGGTGTCGTGCGCGTCTTCGGCTGGCTCGCCATCCTCGGCGACCGCGGGCTGGTCAACGGCCTGCTGCAATGGCTCGGCCTGATCTCGGCGCCGCTGAAGCTCGTCTTCAACTGGACCGGCGTCACCATCGGCCTGGCCGAGAGCATCATGCCCTACATGATCCTCGCCTTGCTCGCCGGCTTCGGCCAGCTCGACCGGACGCTGGAGGAGGCGTCGCGCTCGCTCGGTGCCTCGCCGTTCCGAACCTTCCTGCGCGTCACGCTGCCGCTCAGCCTGCCCGCCATCGTGCTGGCGGCGGGACTCGGCTTCGTCCTCTCGATGTCGGCCTATATCACGCCGAAACTGCTGGGCGGCGGGCGCGTCTTCGTGCTGGCGACCGAAATCTTCGAGCAGGCGACGACCAACACCAACTGGCCGGCGGCCGCGGTGCTCGCGCTCTACACGCTCGTGCTCCTGCTGGTGCTGCTCGCCTTCTCCAACCTGCTGGCCCGGAGGCTGAGGCGATGAACGGCGCCGGCCCCGTCCTCTCCGGCATCGCGGCACTCGTCTATGCGCTGATCCTGGCGCCGATCGTCGTGGTCTTCACACTCGCCTTCTCGGCGGATAATTTCATTCTGTTTCCGCCGTCCGGCTACTCGCTGCGCTGGTTCCAGGCGCTCGCCGGGAACGCTCCGCTGCTGTCGGCGCTTGGCTTGAGCGTGCAGGTCGCGAGCGTGGTGACGCTGTGCTCGCTTCTCGTCGGCGTGCCCGCTGCGCTGGCACTGGCCAAGGGCGAGTTCCGCGGCAAGGACGCGCTGACCGGCTTCTTCCTTGCGCCCCTCCTGCTGCCGACGCTGATCACCGGCCTCGCATTGCTGCTGTTCTTCACGCCGCTCCGGCTCACCGCGACGCTGCCCGGCCTCGTCCTCGGCCATATGACCGTGACGGTGCCCTTCGTCATCCGGATGATGGCAACGGCGCTCGCCAACCTCCCGCACGACATCGAGGCGGCCGCCGCGACGCTCGGTGCCACGCCCTGGCGTGTGGTGCGGCGCGTGACGCTGCCGCTGGCGGCGCCGGGTCTGATCGCCTGCGCCTGCCTGTCCTTCCTGCTCTCCTTCGACGAGACGGTGATCTCGCTCTTCATCGCCGGCCCGCGCGCCTCGACCCTGCCGGTCGAGATGGTGCGCTATGTCGAAGGCCGCACCGACCCGCTGATCGCGGCGCTTTCGGTCGTTCTCATCATCGCCACGCTGATCGTCGTCGTCGCGGTCGAACGCCTTGTCGGCGTCGCCCGCGCCGTCGGACGATAGCTTGGAAGCATCATGTCGTCCGAAAACCGGTCCCCACTTTTCGGCATCATGCCTCAGGAGAAGACACCATGCCCGATTACCGCATCGCCCCCATGCCCGAGCAGCTTCCGGCCGCGCTCGTGGAGAAGCTGCTCAAGGTCGAGACCGCGACCGTCGGCCACTCCCAGCATTGGGGCTTCATGGATCGCGGCATCCAGCCGTTGCTGCGCACGAAGCGCATCGCCGGCGCGGCGGTGACGCTCGCCATTCCCGGCCAGGATTCGACTTTGCTGCATCACGCGCTCGGGCTGCTCCGGCCGGGCGACATCCTCGTCGTTGACCGCCTGGGTGACGACAAGCACGCCTGCTGGGGCGGCGGCGTCACCGTCGCGGCCAAGGCGGCCGGCGCGCTCGGCGGCATCGTCGACGGCCCCTGCACCGATCTGACCGAGATCCAGGATTCCGATTTCCCGATGTGGTGCCGCGGCATGTCGCCGATCACCACCCGCCTCTACAATCTCGGCGGCACGCTCAACCATCCCATCTCCTGCGGCAATGTGCCGGTGAAGGCGGGGGACGTCATCCTGGCCGACGAATCCGGCGTGCTGGTGCTGCCCCGCGAGGAGGCCGAGGCGATTGCCGACGCGGCCATCGCCCGGCAGGAGCGCGGCGAGAAGACGCAAAACCGCGTCAAGGCCGGCGAGAAGCTCGGCGACATCTCCGGCGCCACCAAGATGGTGCTCGACGCGCTGGCCCAGAACGGCTGAGCCGCCTCGTCCCGAAGCCCCCACGACACCTTCGCCTTCAAGACCGGAATCCCATGATGTCTGAGACCATCGTCCTGCTCGATATGACGACGCCGGAGCGCGCCGACCGCCTGCGCGCGCTCCTGCCGCCGGGCTTCGTCCTGACCCATGGCACGGCGCGCGGCGATGAGCATATGAAGGAGATCATCGCCGAGGCCGACTATGCCATCTCCGGGCAGGTCGGCGTCTCGCGCGAGGTGCTGGCGGCGGGCAGGAAGCTGAAGCTCCTGCACAAATGGGGCGTCGGCTACGACAATATCGACGTCGCGGCGGCCAAGGAACTCGGCATCAGGGTCGCGCGCACCACCGGCTCCAACGCCGTTCCGGTCGCCGAATTCGCGCTCGGGCTGATGCTGTCCTCGCTGCGCTTCATCGCCTATGGCCATGAGGAGCTGAGACAGGGCCGTTGGGCGACCGGCAGGCTGCCCGGCGACACCTACATGCTCTCCGGCAAGACGGTCGGCATCGTCGGCTTCGGCGCCATCGGCAAGAACGTCGCCAAGCTGCTGAAGGGCTTCGGCTGCAAGATCCTCTACAGCAAGCGCACGCCGCTCAGCGCCGCTGAGGAGGCCGAGCTCGGTGTCAGCCACGCCTCGCTGGCGCAGATCCTGGCGGAGGCCGATGTCGTCTCGCTGCACTGCCCGCTGACGCCGGAGACCACGAACCTGATCGATTCTGCCGCCCTCAAGGCGATGAAGAAGACGGCGGTGCTGGTCAACGCCGCCCGCGGCGGGGTGGTCAACGAAGCCGATCTGGTCACGGCGCTGCGGGCGCGGGAGATCGCGGGCGCCGCGATGGACGTCTATTCGGTCGAGCCGCTGCCGCCGGACAGCGAGTTGCTGACCCTCGACAATATCGTGGTGACGCCGCATCTCGCCGCCATGGCGGCCGATAATTTCGCGCCGACGGTCAAGCGCATGTTCGCCAACATGGTGCATGTCTCGCGCGGCGAGCCCGTGCCGGAGCGCGACATCGTCGTCTGACCGGCAGCCTCAACTCCTGAGGAAGCCGATGGATATCCACGGGACTGCTGCGACGATCAGCAGCCCGATGAGAAGGGCCGCGATATAGGCCCAGATGTATTTCAGGCCATCGTCGGGGTTGATCTTCGAGATGGCGCAGGCGCCGTAATAGCCGACGCCGAAGGGCGGGGCGAACAGGCCGATGCCCATCGCGAAGATCACGACCATGGCATAGTGGACCTCGTGCACGCCGAGCTGGTGGGCGATGGGGAAGACGAGCGGCCCGAACAGCACGATCGCCGGGATGCCTTCCAGCACCGATCCCAGGATGGTGAAGGCGAGGATCGAGATGGCGAGGAAGCCCCAGCTTCCGCCGGGCACGGCGGCCATGGCCTGGGCGAGGTCGCGCGAGAAGCCGGACTGGGTCAGGCCCCAGGCCATGGCGGTGGCGCAGCCGATGATGAAGATGATGGCACCGGTGAGGGAAGCGGTCTCGACCAGCATCTTCGGCAGGCGGCGCCAGTCGAACTGGCGGTAAAGCAGGAGGCCCGCCAGAATCGCATAGGCGATACCGATGGTCGAAACCTCCGTCGCGGTGGCAACGCCTTCGACGACCGCGGCGCGGATGACGAAGGGCAGCGCGATGGCGGGCGCGGCGATCAGGGCGAGCTTGGCGATCTCGCGGCGGGAGAAGCGCGTGACGTTGCTGAGGTCCTCGCCCCGGCAGCGCCACCAGACGACGACGCAGAGCGCGGCGCCGAGCACGACGGCGGGCAGCATGCCGCCGGTGAACAGCGCGGCGATCGAGACGCCGGTGACCGAGCCGATGGTGATCAGCACGATCGAGGGTGGGATCGTCTCGGTCTGGGCGCCGGTGGCGGAGAGCAGCGCGACGAGGTCGCCGGGTTTGGCGCCGCGCTTCTGCATTTCCGGGAAGAGCACCGGGGCGATCGCAGCCATGTCGGCGATCTTCGAGCCGGAGATGCCGGAGACCAGATACATCGCGCCGATCAGCACATAGGACAGCCCGCCGCGGACATGGCCGAGCAGCGAGGCGAGGAACTGGATCATCGCGCGCGCCATGCCGGTCATCTCGATCAGAGCGCCGAGGAAGATGAAGAGCGGGACGGCGAGCAGGATGAGATGGCTCATGCCCTCGTCGAGCCGTCCGACCATGACGAGCATCGGTGTCGAGGTCGTGCAGGCGAGATAGCCGAAGGTGGCGAGGGCAAAGGAAAACGCGATCGGCACGCCGGAGAAGACGTTGAGGGCGACGACGCCGACGAAGAAGACGATCAGGTTGAGCTTGCCGAGCGGCTTCAGCATCGGGCCGGCGAGCCAGAACAGGGCGACGAGCGCGAGCGTGACGGTGGCTGCCAGCAGCACCGGCTTCCATGAGCCGAAGCGGACGAGGCGCAAGCAGGCGACGACGAGCATCAGGGCGATGCCGATGGGGAGCGCGCCCGCACGCCATGCATTGGAGATCCCCAGCGCCGGGGTGACGATGAAGTTCTCTTCCTCCGCATATTCCAGCGCATGCGGCAGGATCATCAGCAGAAAGGCGATCGCGGCGGTGACGGCGAGCGCCTCGAGCACTGCGCGGGTGCCGGGCGAGACGCGGCTGACAAGCCCGGTCATGCGCATATGCTCGCCGCGCCTGAGCGCGATCACCGCGCCCAGCATCGACAGCCACAGGAACAGGATCGAGGCGAGCTCGTCGGACCACACCAGCGGTGCGTGGAAGACGTAACGCGCCAGAACGCCGGCGCCGAGCAGCGAGATCTCGACGACGACCAGAATCGCCGCGATCGTCTCGACCAGCAGACCGAGCACCCGCTCGACAGGGGCGGCAGCGCGGCCAAGCGCGGTCGCGGAAACATCCGCCGAAATCGGCAGGCTTGCGCCGTGAGCATCCATCGAGACGTTTCCGCTTATCGTATTTTGAGCCCTTATAGGCCGGGGCGGGTCCGGGAGACTAGCCGTAACGTCGGGTTCTCCCGTTCGGCATGCACGCACCTCGATGCGTTGGGCCGCCTGGCTCAGGCCGATATCCCGTCAAGCAGTTTCGCGGGTTGCCTTTTTGAAAACAAAGAGAGAACATGGACCATGTCCCTCACCGACGCCATTCTCAACCCGCCGCCGGCGCGGCCGGATATCACCCGCGCCGTCTGCCGGGGCGCCAGCCGGCATCTGCGCGAGCGCGGCCATGCCATCGTCAAGGAGATGACCTTCGCCAATGGCCGGCGCGGCGACATCGTCGCGCTGTCGCCCGCGGGCGAGCTTTGGGTGGTCGAGGTCAAGTCCGGACTCGCCGATTACCGGGTCGACGGCAAATGGCCGGACTATCGCGACTATTGCGACGGTTTCCTCTTCGCCGTGGCGCCGGAATTCCCGCGCGAGATCCTGCCTGATGATGTCGGGCTGATCGTCGCGGACGCCTATGGCGGCGAATTGCTGCGCGAGCCGCCGCGCCATCCGCTCGCGCCGGCGCGTCGCAAGATGCTGACCATCGCTTTCGCGAAGCTGGCGGCGGGGCGGCTGGCGCTGCTCGAGGACCCGCCCGGCGCGGGCTGAGCGTCGGAGACGGCAGCGTTCCGTGTAGCCGGGTGCCCCATCGTGAATTCATCTCACAGATGATGATCCGTCTCTCATACTAATTCACAGCGCTTCAGGGGCTATCTCCGGGACAAATCGTATCCGGAGGCTTCCATGCCCGTTGCCCTTTATGCCCTGACCGTCGGTGCCTTCGGCATCGGCGTCACCGAGTTCGTGATCATGGGCCTGCTGCTGCAGGTCTCGGGCGATCTCGGCGTGTCCATCCCCGTCGCCGGCCTGCTGATGACCGGCTATGCGCTCGGCGTCTTCGTCGGCGCGCCCATCCTGACCATCGCGACGCGCGGTCTGCCGCGCAAGACGACGCTGCTCGTGCTGATGGCGATCTTCACCCTCGGCAATCTCGCAGCCGCCCTGGCGCCGAGCTTCGCCTGGCTGATGACGGCGCGCATCGTGACCGCGCTGGCGCATGGCACGTTCTTCGGCGTCGGCTCGCTGGTGGCGACGAGCCTCGTCGCGCCCGAGCGCAAGGCCTCCGCCATCGCGATTATGTTCACCGGCCTGACGCTTGCGACCCTGCTCGGTGTGCCCTTCGGCTCCTGGCTCGGCCTCGCCTTCGGCTGGCGCTCGACCTTCTGGGCGGTCACCGCCATCGGCATCCTGGCTTTCCTCGTGCTGGCGGCCTTCGTCCCCGCCGACAAGGAACGCGTCGTTCCGGGGCCGCTCGCCGAGGAGCTGAAGGTGCTGGCGCGGCCCCAGGTTCAGCTCGGCCTCGTCATGACCGTGCTCGGCTTCGGCGGCATCTTCGCGATCTTCACCTTCATCCAGCCGATCCTCGTCCAGCTCGCCGGCTTCAGCGAGGCCGCTGTCTCGCCGGTGCTGCTCGTCTTCGGCGGCGGCCTCGTCGTCGGCAACCTGCTCGGCGGTCGCTGGGCCGACCGGAGCCTCGCGCCGGCGCTGATTGGCACCATCGCCTTGATGACCGTGGCGATGTTCGCGTCGGGCTTCGCCTTCCACAGCCAGACCGGCGCGGTGATCGCTGCCTTCGTGCTGGGTGCGGCGGCCTTCGCCACGGTGGCTCCGCTGCAGATGTGGGTGCTCCAGCAGGCGGGCGGCGCTGGCCAGGGCCTTGCGTCCAGCCTGAACATCGCCGCCTTCAATCTCGGGAATGCGCTGGGCGCCTGGCTCGGCGGGCTGGTGATCTCGCATGGCCCCGGCCTTGGCGCGATCGCGCCGGTCGCCGCGCTGGTGCCGCTCGCGGCGCTGGGGCTGGCGGCGGTCGCGTTGACGCTGGATCGGAAGGCCGCGCGGACGGTCTGCGCCTGAAGAAGACGCTTCGGAAAGCAAAACCCCGCCGGATCGTGATCCGGCGGGGTTTTCGTTATCTGCCTGGCGTCAGCGCGGTGCGCGCTTGGCGAGGATGCGCTGCAAGGTGCGCCGGTGCATGCCGAGGCGACGCGCCGTCTCGGAGACGTTGCGGTTGCAGAGTTCATAGACGCGCTGGATATGCTCCCAGCGGACCCGGTCTGCCGACATCGGATTTTCCGGCGGCGAGGGGCGGGCGTCGCGGGCGGCGGCCAGCGCCGCATGGATCTCGTCGGCATCAGCCGGCTTGGCGAGGAAGTCGAAGGCGCCGAGCTTCACGGCGCTGACCGCCGTCGCGATATTGCCATAGCCGGTCAGGACGACGCCGCGCGCATCCGGGCGGCGCTCCTTCAGCCGGGCGATCACGTCGAGCCCGTTGCCGTCGCCGAGCCTGAGATCGATCACCGCGAAGGCGGGAGCCGCCTCTTCCACGGCGGCGAGGCCGGCCGCGACGCTGTCGGCGATGCGCACGATATAGCCGCGGCCTTCCATGGCGCGGGCGAGGCGGGTCAGGAACGGCTTGTCGTCGTCGACCAGCAGCAGGGACATGTCGGCGCCGGTTCCGGGCCTGTCGATCTCGCTCTGGGTATCCTGCATTCTGGTCTCCTTGCCGCTTGTCCATGCGCGCTGCGGTTGCGCGGGTTTTGGGATCGTTTCGGTTGTTCGCAGGGCTTTGGCCCCGCGCTCAACCCCTCTCATGTAGTGCGGATGGCGGGGCTGCGGTACCCCCGAAGGCCGGAAGGTCGGCTTCGAAGATGTCGCGGGGCCAGTCGATCCGGATCGAGGCGCCGCTCTCCGGCGCGGGCCGGTTCGAGAATTCGATCGAGGCGCCGCCGCGTTCGAGCAGCGTCTTGGCGATGAAGAGCCCGAGGCCGAGCCCGCCGCCGGCGCGGTTCTCCGCCGTCCCGCGCGAGAGATAGGGCTCGCCGGCTCGCATCAGCACGTCGGGCGGAAAGCCCGGCCCGTCATCGGCGATGGTCAGCGTGACATGGCTTGCGGTCCAGGATGCACGGATCGTCACGGCCGCGCGCGCGAAATCGACGGCGTTGTCGACGATGTTGCCGAGGCCGTAGATCATGCCGGGATTGCGTCGGCAGACGGGCTCCGGCTTCTCGCCTTGCATGGTGATCTCGAAGGGCACGCCGAAGGGTCGCTGCGGCCCGGCCGTTTCCTCGATCAGCAGGCGCAGCGTCAGCCTGTCGAGCGGGCCGGCATCTTCGTCCTGCAGGCTGGAGAGCTTGGCGAGGATGCCGCGGCAACGCTCGACCTGCTCGCGCAGCAGCGCGATGTCCTCCGCCATCTCCCCGTCGGGCGGGGCGAGGCGCGTCAGCTCGCGGGCGACGAGCGCGATGGTGCCGAGCGGCGTGCCGAGCTCATGCGCGGCAGCGGCGGCGAGCCCGTCGAGCTGCGAAAGATGCTGCTCGCGCGCCAGCACGAGCTCGGTCGCCGCCAGCGCATCGGAGAGGTCGCGTGCCTCCTTGGCGACGCGCCAGGCATAGATGCCGGTGAAGGCGAGGCCCAGCACCAGCGCGACCCAGTTCCCGAGCTGGTAATAGGGCGGCAAGGTCGGCCGGTCCGGCCCGGCCCAGGGCAAAGGCAGGTGGAAGCGGCTGAGCACGGTCGCCAGCGCCGCGGCGAGCAGGCCGAGCACCAGCGTGCGCTGCGGCGGCAAGGCGGTCGCCGAGATCAGCACCGGCGCCAGGAAGAGGATGGCGAAGGGGTTCTGCAGCCCGCCGGTCAGGTAGAGCAGCGCCGCGAGCTGGACGATGTCGAAGGCCAGCAGCGCGGTTGCCGGGGCGTCCCTCAGCCGGTGGCTCAGCGGAAAACGCACGCGCAGCGCGATGTTGAGCCAGGCCGAGATCGCGATGACGCCGAAGCACCAGCCGAAGGGCAGGAGGAAGCCGAGGCCGAAATGGACGCCGGCGACGGCGACGCTCTGCCCGGCGATGGCGAGCCAGCGCAGGCGCACCAGCGTGTCGAGCCGCAGATGCCGGTTGGAGCGCATCAGGGCGGGCGTCGTCAGGTCGGAGGCCGTCACTGTTCCAGAACCTTGCCCAGGACCTTGCTCAAGACCTTGCCCAAAATCTCGCCTAAGACCGCGTTCGACACCCCGTTCAACACCTTGCGATTGCTGCCGTCCTGGCTCCGTCCGCGCCGCTGCGGAGCGAGGTTCCTGCCATAGGCCATCCACATGTCAGAGAATCTTAGCCTTTAGCCGGGTTGAATGAGAACAAAATCAACGTAAGGTGCGTTGTTGCGACGCATCATCGTTTTGCTGCGCCGCCGGAAGGACGTCAAAATCGCATGTACGGGGCCGCCATGTCGTTTGCCTATCATGCCTATGAAGCGGTTCACATGCTGGTGAGCCCGATGCGCGGCGTCTCGGACGCGATGCAATTGGCGTTCAAGAACCCCGCCAATCCGCTGACCTATACGCCGATGGGCCGCAGCGTCGCCGCGTCCTGCGAGTTGTTCGAGCGCATGACCCGCCGCTACGGCAAGCCGGCCTTCGGCCTCGACGAGACGACGATCAACGGCGTCAAGGTTCCGGTCGAGGAGCGCGTCGTCTGGGAACGGCCCTTCTGCAAGCTCGTCTATTTCGACCGCAAGATTCCCGGCCGCCGCAAGCCCCAGCCCAAGGTGCTGATCGTCGCGCCGATGTCCGGTCACTATGCCACGCTGCTGCGCGGCACGGTCGAGGCCTTCCTGCCCGGCCACGAGGTCTACATCACCGACTGGGCCGATGCGCGCCTCGTGCCGCTCTCGGAAGGCCGCTTCGATCTCGATGACTACATCGATTACGTCATCGACATGGTGCACAAGCTCGGCCCCGACACGCATGTCATGGCGATCTGCCAGCCTTCGGTGCCGGTCATCGCCGCCGTCGCGCGGATGGAGGCCGAGGGCGACAACGGCGCGCCGCGCTCGATGACGCTGATGGGCGGGCCGATCGACACCCGCCGCTCGCCCACCGCGGTCAACCAGCTGGCCATGGAGCGCGGCACCGACTGGTTCCGGCGCAACTGCATCACCACCGTGCCCTTCCCGCATATGGGCGCGTTCCGGCAGGTCTATCCCGGCTTCATGCAGCTGTCGGGCTTCATGGCGATGAACATCGACCGCCACGTCACCGCCCATTACGACATGTTCAAGCATCTCGTTTCCGGCGACGGCGATTCCGCCGAGAAGCACCGGGATTTCTACGACGAATATCTCGCGGTCATGGATCTGACGGCGGAATTCTACCTGCAGACGGTCGACACCGTCTTCGTCAAGCACGCCTTGCCGAAGGGCGAGATGATGCATCGCGACAAGCCGGTCGACCTCACGGCGGTCCGCCGCGTCGCGCTGATGACCGTCGAGGGCGAGCTGGACGACATCTCCGGCGTCGGCCAGACCAAGGCGGCGCATGATCTCTGCGTCAATATTCCCGACGCGAAGCGGGTCCACTATCTCCAGCCCAAGGTCGGCCATTACGGCGTCTTCAACGGCTCGCGCTTCCGTGCCGAGATTCAGCCGCGCATCTCCGATTTCATGGTCAGCCTCGACATGGAGGCCGCCAAGGATCGCCGCGACGAGAGCGCGGGCGAGCAGCGCAAGGCGTTGAAGATCGCGGGCTGAGCCTTCCCGGCTGGCGGAGGCTGCGGCGCGCAGCCTCTTCCGCATCGCCCGCGAATCCCGCACAATCACCGCGCATGCGCATCTCCCTGTTCAAGCGCCAGCCCGACCCGGACCGCATCGACGTGGTCCATGCCGGTCAGCGTTTTCCCGTGCTGGTGAAGCGGCGCGCCAATGCGCGGCGCATGACCCTGCGCGTCTCGCAGGCGACGGGCGAGGTCACCCTGACCTTGCCCGAGCGGGCCGATTTCGCCGCCGGCCGGGCGTTCGCCGAGAATCATGGCGGCTGGATCGCGGCCCGCATCGCCAAGCGCCCCCTCGCCGTGCCTTTCGAGCCTGGGCGGGTGATCCCGTTGCGCGGCGTGCCGCATCGCATCGTCCACTGGTCGAAGGCGCGGGGCGTGACGCAGACGACGACGGACAAGGACGGCGCGCCGATCGTCGCGGTGGCGGGCGAGGGCGCCCATGTCCCGCGCCGGGTCAAGGATTTCCTCAGGCGCCTCGCGCTCGAGGATCTCGAGAAGGCGGTGCGCCGCCACACCGCCAATCTCGGCATTCCCGCTCGCAAGATCACGATTCGCGACACAACGAGCCGCTGGGGCTCCTGCTCCGCGCAGGGGCATCTGAATTTTTCCTGGCGGCTGATCCTCGCCCCGGCCTTCGTGCTCGACTATCTCGCCGCCCATGAGGTCGCCCATCTCAAGGAGATGAACCACTCGCACCGCTTCTGGGCGCTGACGCACAAGCTCTGCCCGCGCACGGAGGAGGCCGAGGCCTGGCTCAAGCGCCATGGGGCGGGGCTGCACGGCTTCGGTTGAGGCGTCGCGGGCAGGCTTCGCCAGCCCTCTTTCCGCCGTTAACCACTTTCTGAAAATTGTACCCGCACACTGGGCGCCGATTCGCCTTCAGTGTGAGTATGCTTATGGGTCAGGTCATCGCGTTCCGTCGTCCGCCACAGCCCGCCCCGGTCGGGCAGCCCGTCCTGGGCCTGTTGTCGGCGGTTGATTTCGCTCTGCGCGACCTCGCCGAGATCATGCCCCACATCGCCCTCGATTCCGCCCGCCAGCAGGCCGAAGCCTGCCGCGCCATGCTGGCCGAGGCGTTCGACGCCGAGATCGAGGCCGAGCTCGGCAACTGAACCATCGCTGCATGGCGCCCCGGCCTCTGTGAGGCTTGCCGGGGCGTCAGAATTGTCGAACCTCTGACGGAAAGAGCCGGCTGAATCGCTGGCTGCCCGTGGGAGGTTTGCGGATGTTCCTGAGCAACAGCGACATGGTCGATCTGGTCGATCTCAGGCATCGGCTGCATCGCCGGCCCGAGATCTCCGGCGAGGAACGCGAGACCGCCGCCACCATCGTCGCCTTCATCGAACCGACGCAGCCGGACCGCATCGTCACGGGTCTCGGCGGCCACGGCGTCGCGGCGATCTACGAGGGCGCCGAGCCCGGACCGACCGTGATGATCCGCGCCGAGCTCGACGCGCTGCCGATCGAGGAACTCTCCAGCAGCGACCACCGCTCGGAAATCCCCGGCAAGGGCCATCTCTGCGGCCATGACGGCCATATGACCATCCTGGCCGGGCTGGCGCGCGGGCTCCACCGCAATCCGCCCAGGCGCGGCCGCGCCATCCTGCTGTTCCAGCCGGCGGAGGAGACCGGCGCAGGAGCGGCCGCCGTCATCGCCGATCCGAAATTCGCCGCGATCGCCCCCGATTACGCTTTTTCCCTGCATAATCGCCCGGGCGTGCCGGTCGGCCATGCCCGCATCTCGGAAGGCGCGGCGAACTGCGCCTCGCGCGGCATCAGGATCGTGCTCACCGGCGAGACCTCGCATGCCTCGACGCCGGAGCATGGCCGCTCGCCCGCTCCGGCCATCGCGACGCTGATCCCCGCCCTGACGGCGCTTGGGCCGGGCGGCCCGCTCGACGAGCATTTCCGTCTGGTCACCGTCACCCATGTCGAGATCGGCGAGCCGGCCTTCGGCATCGCGCCCGGCCATGGCGAGCTCTGGGCGACGCTGCGGACCGTCAACGACGCGCAGATGGGCGCACTCTGCGCGGCGGCGGAGGCGCTGGTGCGCGAGGCGGCGGAGGCGAACCGGCTGACGGTCGACATGAGCTATCACGACATCTTCCACCATTGCGAGAACGAGCCGGAGGCCGTCGCCATGCTGCGCCGGGCGATGGACGAGGAGAACGTCCCGCACGGGCCGACCAAGCCGTCGCGTGGCTCGGAGGATTTCGGCCTGTTCGGCTGTGGTGCGAAATCGGCGATGTTCCTGCTCGGTTCGGGCGATACCGCCCATCTGCACAATCCGGATTTCGACTTCCCGGACGACGCCATCGGCACCGGCGCGCGCGTCTTCATGCGGGCGCTGCGCAATCTCCTCGGCGAAGCGCAGCCGGCCTGAGTCATGGCAGCGAATTGGACAGGGGCCGCCGCGCGCGCGGCCGACATCGCCGCCACCTGGGATCGGGACGCCGGGCCGGGTGGCGCCGTCGTGCTCTTCGACCGCGACGGGGTTCGCGAGGCGTTTGCCGGCGGGTTCGCCAGCATCGAGCACGGCCTGCCCTTCACGCCCGCCACGCCGAACCGCTTCGCCTCGATCAGCAAGCATGTGCTGGCCGTCGCGCTGCTGCGCGAGGGCGTCCCGCTCGATGCCCCGCTCGGTCGCTGGCTGCCCGAACTGCCGGTGCCCTTGGCCGCCGTCGAGCTCGGCCGCGCCCTCGACATGACCGGCGGCCTGCCGGACATGATGGAGGCCTTCTGGCAGCAGGGCGCGCCCTATACGGCGACCTTGAGCGCCGACGAGATCTACGCGCTCGCCTGCCGTTTCCCGTCATTGAGTGCGCCATCGGGCACCGAGATGGCCTATTCCAACACGGGCTGGAGGCTGGGGCAGCGCATCCTCGAAAAGCTGACCGGCAAGCCCTATGGCGAGACCGTCGCGGCGCTGTCGGGCGAATTCGGGCTCTCCTTCCGCCTGCCCTATGACAGCGCGGAGATCGTGCCCGGCCTCGCCACCGGCTATTGGCGCGATGGCGCGGCCTGGCGGCGCGGCCATTACGGCTTCCATTTCTCCGCCTCCGGCGGCATCGCCGGTTCGTCCGCCGACCTCGCCGGCTGGTTTTCGGCTTTGCTCGCCGGCCGCGGTCCTCTCGCCGGCATGCGGGAGCGGCTGACGGCGCCGCGCCATTTCGGGGATGGCAGCGAGAGCGTCTACCGGCTCGGGCTGGTCTTCAGCCGTCTCGGCGGCATCGACATCATCGGCCATGGCGGCTCGCTGCCGGGCTATCGCAACCATGCCCTGATGGCGCCCGCGCTCGGCGTCGGCGTGGTCGTGCTGACCAATCGCGAGGAGGAGGCGCTCTGGCCGGCGCTGACGGTGCTGGCGGCCTTGCTGGGAGAGCCGCTGCCGGCTGCGGCAGAGGCTCCCACGGGGCTCTTCGTGAGCGAGGAGGGCCCGTTCTGGGCCGAGCTGACCGCCGATTCGATCAGCTTCATGGGCGGTTATGAGCGCCTCGTCGCCGACGGCGAGGGCGGCCTGCGCAGCCTGCCGGCCTATCTCGACATCCGGCTGCGGCGGGAAGGGGCGGACGGCCTCGCCGGCCTGATCGGCGGCGTCCGGCGTTCGCTGCGGCGCGTGCCGGCCGACACGCCGCTCGACGCGCGATTGATCGGCCGCTGGCGCGACCCGCATTTCGGCACGGAGATCGCGATCCGGCCGGATGGCACCGCGCTATGGCCCTGGCCGGCCGGCGGCACCGCGACCCGGCTGACGCCGCTGCCCAACGGCCGGGCGCTGGCCGATCTCGCGCACGGACCCTGGCGGGCGCGGCCTTGCCTCTGGCTCGACAGTACCGGCGGTTTGCGGGTCGCCGGCCACCGGGCGAGGATCTTGCAGATGGAGCGTGTCGACTAGGCGCTCCTGAGGGGGAGGCGCCGGCCTGACGAAGACTGGAGGAGGTTCCCATGCGTCTACCCCGCCTTGCAACGGCTCTCGCCCTGGCGGCGACGGCCCTGCTGCCCCTTGCCGCCCGGGCACAGACGCAGCCGGCGCCGAACCGGGTGCTGCGCGTCGCGCCGCATGCCGATCTCAAGACGCTCGACCCGGTCGCGGCCTCCATCGTCATCACCCGCATGCACGGGCTGATGATCTACGAGACGCTCTTCGCCTGGAATTCGAACCTCCAGCCCAAGCCGCAGATGGTCGAGAGCTTCGAGACCTCGCCGGACAAGCTGACCTGGTCGTTCACCCTGCGGCCCGGCCTCAAATTCCATGACGGCCAGCCGGTGACGACGAAGGACGTCATCGCCTCGCTCGCGCGCTGGATGAAGCGCGACACCATCGGCGGTAAGCTCGCCGAATACACCGAAGGCATGGAGGCGGTCGACGCCAGGACCTTCAAGCTGAAGCTGAAGCGCCCGCTGGCGCTGGTGCCCTTCGCGCTCGGCTCCGCTGTCGGCCAGATCCCGGTGATCATGCGCGAGGCAGATGCCAAGAGCGACCCGATGAAGCCGATCACCGAGGCGATCGGCTCAGGCCCCTTCACCTTCAATCGCGCGGAATGGCGCAGCGGCTCGAAGATCGTCTATGACCGCAACCCCGATTACGTGCCGCGCTCCGAGCCGGCCGACGGGCTCGCGGGCGGGCGGGTCGTCAAGGTCGATCGCGTCGAATGGCTGATCATGCCGGATGCCGCGACCGCTGCGGCCGCGCTCCAGACCGGCGAGATCGACATCTGGGAGCAGCCGAGCCAGGACCTGATCCCGACGATCACTTCCAATCGCGACGTCAAGGTCGAGCGTTATTCCAACCTCGCCAATCAGGTGATGCTGCGGCCGAACCATCTCTATCCGCCCTTCGACAATCCCAAGGCCCGGCTCGCGCTCGCCTATGCCACGGACCAGGCCGATTTCCTCGCCGCCGGCTTCGGGGACGAGGAATGGTGGAAGCGCTGAAACGCCTATTTCGTTTGCGGCAGTCCGAACGGCACCGAAATCGGGGCGGAAGCCTATGCCAAGCCCGATCTCGAGAAGGCGCGCCAGCTCCTGAAGGAAAGCGGCTACAAGGGCGAGAAGCTGGTGCTCTCGACCAGCAACGACATCGCGCCGATCGGCCGCATGGCCGAGGTCGCGGCCGATTCGCTGAAGAAGGTCGGCTTCAATGTCGAGGTCCAGTTCGCCGATTGGGGCGCCGTCACCACCCGCCAGCAGAACAAGGGCCCGCCGGATCAGGGCGGCTGGAACCTCTTCGTCACCTATGCGTCCGGCGCGACCATGCAGTCGCCGCTGACCAATATCGGCACCAACATGGCCTGCGAGCGCGCCTGGGCCGGCTGGCCTTGCGATGCCGAGGCCGAGAAGCTGCGCGGCGCCTTCGTCGATGCGCCCGACGATGCCAGCCGGCAGCTTGCGCTCGAGGCGCTGCACAAGCGGCTGGCGGAGGTGCAGCCTTACCGCGTGCTCGGGCAGTTCGATCAGCCCTATGCCCGTCGTACCAATATCAGCGGTGTGCTGGCGGCGCCGGTCATGCTGTTCTGGAACATCGAGAAGAAGTGAGGCCGGATTTTATTCTGGCGCGCGCGTCGGAATGAAATGCGGCTCGGCCCGCCAGACGAAATCGCGGCTTTCGCCGGGTGCGAGCTTGAGCACGCCCGGCTTGTCCGCGAATTCGCCCTGCCAGCCGATCGGGCTCGCCATGCTGAACCACGGCTCGATGCAAAGGAAGGGCGCGCCCGTCGGCTTCGACCAGATGCCGAGGTCCTTGTAGCCTTCCCAGCTCACGCTCAGTGCCCGGACCTCGCGCCCGGCTTCGTCGAGAGCGGCGAAACGCACGGCGTGATTGGCGACATCCGCAATGACGATGGCGTCATTGGCGAAAAGCCCCTCGGTCAGTTCGAGCTCCCGCCCGGCGAAGGGCAGCGGCAGCGCCGGGCCGAGCAAGCCACCCGCGACGCCGAGGCCGGGGCCGGGTTCGGCTTGCGGGAAACTCAGCCTGTGCCGCTCCTTCGGAACGCCCTCGGCCAGGGGCCAGAGGAAAGCCGGGTGGGCGCCGACGCCGCAGATCAATGCGGTCTGCTCTGGATTCGTGACATGCGTCGTCACCGACAGCGCGCCATCGGCGATCTCGTAGATCATCCGCAGCACGAAGCGGAACGGATAGATTGCGAGCGTCGCCTCGCTCTCCCGCAATTCCAGCACGGCGCGGCTTTCGCTGCGCTCGACCCATGCGAACAGGCTGTCGCGGGCGAAGCCGTGCTGAGTCAGGTGGTAGGCGCGGCCCTGATGGATCAGCGTGTCCTCCGCCAATCGTCCGACGATGGGAAAGAGCACCGGCGCATGGCGCGGCCATTCCGGCCCGCCATGCCAGAGCAGCGGGCCATTCGCATCCGAAAACGCGACGACTTCACCGCCTTGCGCGCGGATCGTCGCCTTCAGGCCGCCGGAGGCGATCTCATGGGTGTCGCTCATGGTTCTTCTCCGCCGGCGGCCTGTCCCTGTCGATAAGGCAATCGCCGGCCGCTGGGAATCCGTATGGCCGCACAGGCGCTGCGCGAGGCCCAGCCTTGCCGGCAGGCCGCTTGCCGAAGCCGGGCCTTTCGGGCGATCTGGCGGCGCGGGGCCGTCGAAGCCATCGCGAGCCATGCCTGAGCAGGACCGGCCATGCCCTTCACCATCGACCATATCGTCATCGCCGTCGCCGATCTCGACCAGGCGACGCGGGATTATGAAGCGCTCGGCTTCACGGTTCTTCCCGGCGGCGAGCATCCGCGCGGCTCGCGCAATGCGCTCGTGGTGCTGGCGGATGGCGCCTATCTCGAGATCATCGCCTTCCCGACCCCGGTTCCGGATTTCCGCTGGTGGGAGGTGTTCCGGGCGGCCGGCCCCGGCTTCGTCGACTACGCCTTGCTTCCGGATGATTTCGAAGCGGACATCGCGCGCCAGCGTGCCGCCGGCATCGAGCTGGAGGGCCCGATCGACGGCAGCCGGCTCCAGCCGGACGGCAGCCGCATCGCCTGGCGTTCGGCCCGCCCGCTGGAGCCGGACATTCCGTTTCTGGTCGAGGACACCACCCCGCGTCATCTGCGTGTGCCGGAAGGGGCGCCGCGCATCCATGCCAACGGCGTGACCGGCGTGGCGGCCGTGACCGTGGCCGTGCGCGATTTGGCCGCCGCGACGGCGCGCTACCGCGCCTTGCTCAGGCAGGAGCCTGTCGCGGTCGGCACCGTGCCGGGGCTCGGTTTCGGCCTCGCGCAGTTCCGCATCGGCGAGCAGACATTGTCCATCGTCGCGCCCCGCGACGCAGGCCAGGCGCCTTCGTCGCATCTGGCGGCGCGCGGGCAGGGCATCTGCGCGCTGTCCTTTTTCGGGGCCGAGGACATCGCGCTCGACCGGCGGGCGAGCCATGGCGCGCCGCTGGAGATCGTGCGGCGCCGGCGGTCATGATCTGGTCACGCGCATCGGCGACAAGGGTGCGTTTACATTCGAATCATTCTATTTATTCAATAAAAACAACGACTTGAACGAATCGCGCTGCTCACCTATGTCTCCTTCCGCTGAAGGAATCGACGGAGGGAAGTGCCAGCATGACCGGCATCACCGAAGCAGATGTCGCGGCCGTCATCGGCCGAATCGACGAGATCATCATGCGGGAAGTGGTCCGCACCGGCGCGAGCCGGCCGGAACTGCGCCGCGCATTCGCCCTGGCCAAAGGGCCGGCCGATTTCTCCACCCATACCGCCTTGCCGGCGCGCATGCGGCGCCTTGTCGACCTGCTCGCCGTTGCGTTGCCCGAGCAGGGGCCGCCGCCGCCCCATCGTCCCGCGGCGATGCGGGGCATCGACCGTGCCGCCTGATCTGTCGGACGGCGAGGTGCTCGAAGCGGCAGGGCGCGACATCCGCGAGGCGATGATGGCGGCGTTCTGCGCCGCGCTGCAGGGGACCCGGCTGCCGCCCCTGGCGCTGGTCGAACTGGCGGCGGAGGCGCTGGGATCGATCTACAGGGAGGTGGCGGATGCTCATTGCGGCAATCGGCCGTGCCCTTGTGGCTGGCAGCCATGTCCTGCGGCGGATCTGGAGGCGCTTCAAGCGGCGCTGAAGCGCGGCGCGGCGCTGTCGCGGCATCCCGACCTCGCGCGGATGGCGGTGGCCGGCCGGGCCTGATCTCGCATTTCGGGCCGGGCTCATGGTAAGTCGCTGCGAGCCTTCGGAGCAGCATGCGCAACATCCTCGTCATCGGCATCGGAGCCGGCAATCCCGACCACGTCACGATCGAGGCGATCGAAGCGCTCAACCGCGCCGATGTGCTGTTCATTCCCGACAAGGGCGAGGAGAAGGCGGCGCTGCGCCACCTGCGCGAGGCCATTTGCGCGCGTTTCATCCGCAAGCCCGGCTATCGCAGCGTGCCGGTTACCATTCCAAGGCGGGCCGAAGCCGGCGACGACTACCCGGGCGTGGTCGACGATTGGCATGCGCGCATCGCGGCCAGCTACCGGGGCTTGTTCGAGAGCGAGCTGGCCGAGGGCGAGACCGGCGCGCTGCTCGTCTGGGGCGATCCGGCGCTCTACGACTCGACGCTGCGCATCATGGAGCGGGTCGCCGCTTCCGGCCTTGATCTCGACTGGCAGGTCTATCCCGGCATCAGCAGCGTCCAGGTGCTGGCTGCCCGCCACCGCATTCCGTTGAACACCATTGGCGCGCCGATCCTGATCACGACCGGCCGGCGGCTGGCCGCCGGCTTCCCCGTCGATCAGGACAGCGTCGTGGTGATGCTCGACGGGGAACAGGCCTTCGCCAAGATCGCTCCCGACGGGCTCGACATCTTCTGGGGGGCCTATCTCGGCACGGCCGACGAGATCCTGCTCGCCGGGCCGCTCGCGCAGACCCTTGCCGAAATCACCCGTGTCAGGGCCGAGGCCCGCGCCCGCCATGGCTGGATCATGGACACCTATCTGCTGCGCCGTCGCGTCGCGGCTTGACGGACGCGCCCTCATCCGCCATCGCTCCGGCCGTCCTTCAAGCGCCGGAGCCGTGTCCCATGTCCCTCGCCGATCTCGCCGCCACCATCGACGCCGCCTGGGAGAACCGGGCCGAGATCGGCATCTCGACCAAGGGCGCCGTGCGCGAGGCGGTCGAGCGGGCGATCGAGATGCTCGATGCGGGTGAGGCCCGCGTCGCCGAGAAGCAAGGCGCGGATTGGATCGTCCATCAGTGGCTGAAGAAGGCGGTGCTGCTCTCCTTCCGCCTCACCGACAACATGATCATCGCCAACGGCCCGGGCGAGGGCGTGTTCTGGGACAAGGTGCCGTCGAAGTTCGAGGGCTGGGGCGAGAACCGCTTCCGCGCCGCCGGCTTCCGCGTTGTACCGCCGGCCGCCGCGCGCAAGGGCTCCTACATCGCGCCGAACGTCGTGCTGATGCCGTCCTTTGTGAATATCGGCGCCTATGTCGACAGCGGCACCATGGTCGACACCTGGGCGACGGTCGGTTCCTGCGCCCAGATCGGCAAGAATGTGCATCTCTCGGGCGGCGTCGGCATCGGCGGCGTGCTCGAGCCGCTGCAGGCCAACCCGACCATCATCGAGGACAACTGCTTCATCGGCGCCCGCTCCGAGGTCGTCGAGGGCGTGATCGTCGGCGAGGGCTCGGTGCTCTCGATGGGCGTCTTCATCTCGGCCTCGACCAAGATCGTCGACCGCGCCACCGGCCAGGTCCATATCGGCAAGGTGCCGCCCTATTCGGTGGTCGTGCCGGGCTCGCTGCCGGGCAAGCCCTTCCCGGACGGCACGCCGGGCCCGGCGCTCTCCTGCGCCGTCATCGTCAAGACGGTCGACGCGCAGACGCGCTCCAAGACCGGCATCAACGAGCTGCTCAGGGACTGAGAACGCGTACCGTCATTCTCGGGCGAAGCGCAGCTTCGACCCGGGAATCTCCGGCAGGAGATGCTCGGGTCGAGCCCGAGCACGACGGGAGGGTGATCGCTCAGCCCACGGGCGAGGGAGCGCCGGTTCCCTGCGGCGCCGGCGCGGCGTTGGCTGCCGGCGGCATGGTCGCGTGGGCATCGGCCAGCGCGTCGCGCAGCTTCTGCTCCTGCGAGCGGTCGAGCGAGGTCTTGAGAACGGTGCCGCCGGTGCCGCGGATCGCCTCCAGCACCTTGTCGCCGGTCACCTTCTTGACCAGCACGAACAGCGCCGCATTGCCGGGCTGCAGGCTGCCGGCGAGGTCCTTCATGAACTTGTCGTCGATGCCGTAATCGGTCAGCGCGCCGCCGAGTGCGCCGGAAGCCGCGCCGAGCGCGGCGCCGAAGAGCGGCATCAGGAAGATCGCGCCGATCAGCAGCCCCCAGAACGAGCCGGAGACCGCGCCGAGCGCCGTGGTGTTGAGCAGCTGGTTGAGCTTCACCTTGCCGTCTTCATGCATCACCGCGATGGCGGCGTCGCCGATCTCGATCAGATATTCCTTCTGCAGGCCGATGAGCTTCTGGCGCATCTCCTCGGCGCGGGCCTCGGTCGGATAGACGATGACGACGAGATCGGACATGGCGGCGCTCCTGCTGCAAAGGCGGTGAGCCTGCCTCGGGCAGATGACAGGCAGATGGAAACGCGCCGCCGCCGGCCCGGTTCCGTTACTCCATCGCCGCGGCGGCCGTCGCAGCCTCGGCCGCCCCGCCGCGCAGCGGCAATTCCTCCATCCAGGTGATGAAAGCGAAGGCCAGCGCGAAGCCGAGGAAGGCCGCGCCGAAGACGTAGCGGAACAGCGTCACCATCATGTCGCGATCGACCGTGCCGAGCTTCAGCGCTTCGGGCGAGAGCTGGGCCGTCTCGCCGCCGACGCCGCCGAGTACGATGGCGCCCAGGGCGGCGACGATCAGCGCGCCGCCGATCTGCCGGAAGAAATTCGCCACGCCCGTCACCGTGCCGAGCTGATGCGGCCTGACGGCGTTCTGGATCGAGACCGTCGCGACGGGCAGCAGCGTGCCGAGCCCGAGGCTGACGATCGCCAGGATCATGCAGAACGGCACCAGCGGGATCCGGCCGGAAAACACGGCCATCACCGCGGTCCCCACGGCCGCGACGGCGAGCCCGACCATGGGCACGCGCTTGTAGTGGGTGAGCTTCGTCATCGCGCGCCCGGAGGCGGTGGCGCCGATCACCGTGCCGCAGGTCAGCGGCAACAGGCCGAGCCCGGAATAGGTCGCGCTCAGCCCCATCACCGTCTCGAAATAGAGCGGCAGGTAGATGGTCAGGCCGATGAAGGTGCCCATGCCGAAGCCGGCGGCGACCGTGCCGGCGCGCACCACCCGGTTGGTCATGATGTCGAGCGGGATCAGGGGCTCGCTGGCCGTGCGCTGGCGCCAGGCGAACAGGCTCCACAACACCAGCGTGGCCGCGATGAGCCCCGCGATCGGCGCCGAGCGCCACGGATAGGCCGTGCCGCCGGAGGACAAGGCCAGCAGCAGCGAGAGCGTTCCCGCCGTCATCAGCATGGCGCCGAGAACGTCGAGCTTGTGCGGCCTTTCATGCCGCGGCAGGCGCTTCAGCGCCGCGCTCGACATCCAATAGGCGCCGAAGCCGAGCGGAACGTTGATCCAGAAGATCACGGACCAGTGCAGCTTCTCGGCCAGCACGCCACCCAGCACCGGGCCGATCAGCGAGGAGGACAGGAAGACGCTGGCGAAATAGACCTGATAGCGGCCCCGCTCCCGTGGCGGCACCATGTCGCCGACGATGGTCTGCGCCAGCGCGATCAGCCCGCCGCCGCCCAACCCTTGTACGAAACGGGCGACGATCAGCAGCCAGAGATTGGGCGCCAGCGCGCAGGCGACCGAGCCGATCACGAAGACGACGATGCCGGAGAGCAGCACGACGCGCCGCCCATGGATGTCGGCGAGCTTGCCGTAGAGCGGGGTGACCGCGGTCGAGGCCAGGAGATAGGCGGTGACGATCCAGGGCAGGTGGGTGACGTCGCCGAGCTCGCGCCCGATCGTCGGCAGCGCGGTCGCGACGATCGTCTGGTCGAGCGCGGCCAGGAACATCGCAACCATGACGCCGATCAGGATCGAGCGGATGTCCGCATGCGTCAGCGGCGCGGCATGCGCCTGTGTCTCGACCCGCTTGTCCATGGAGCCTGCAGCCAAACTTGCATCTGGGGAATGGCCACAGGTTAATTCCACAGCGCATCATGCGCTAGGAGCGGGGCGTGGGGTCGGCTCTGCGGTGGAGACGGGTCGGCTCAACCCTGGACGGCAGCCGGGTCCATCCACATCACTTCCCAGACATGGCCGTCGAGGTCGCGGAAGCCGTGACCATACATGAAGCCATGGTCCTGCGGCGCGTTGTAGGTCGAGCCACCGGCGGCGACGGCGGCCTTCACGATCGCGTCAACATCCGTCCGGCTCTCCCGCGACAGGCAGGTCAGGACCTCGATGCTCTCATTGGTGTCGGCGATGGGCTTCGGCGAGAAGCTTTCGAATTTCGCGTGGGTCAGCAGCATCGCGAAGATGGTGTCGCTGATCACCATGCAGGCGGCGGTGTCGTCGGTGAATTGCGGGTTGAAGGAGAAGCCGAGCGCCTGGAAGAAAGCCGTCGATCTTGGGAGATCCTTCACGGGCAGGTTGAGAAAGATCATCTGGGGCATGGCTTGTCCTTCAGAAGTGGGAAGCGAGGGTAATCAGACGATGCGGCCGAGTTCCCGCCGGAAGCGAGGCGGGTCGTTGAGCTGCGTATCGACGATCTCATGGGTCCGTTGCCAGATCGGCACTGCCGCGGCCAGAAGCTCAAGCCCCGCCGGGGTCAGCGAGAGCCGCCGGCTGCGGCGGTCGCGCGGGTCGGCCGCGATGCTGACGAGCCCGCGCCGCTCAAGCGGCTTCAGGGCTGCGGTGAGCGTCGTGCGATCCATGGCCAGCAGTTCCGCCACCGGCTTGAGCGAGGGCGGTTCGGGCCGGTTCAGCGACATCAGCAGCGAGAACTGCCCGTTTGTCAGTCCGAGCGGCCGCAGCGCCTCGTCGAAGCGGCGCGCCAATGCGCGGGCCGCACGCTGCACATGCAGGCACAGGCAACAGTCGCGGACAAGCAGGGTCGTCTCGAAGGGGACGCTTCGTAGTTCGGTCATGATCCTTTTCTGTTGATATCAACGATTCCTGTCAAGCCGGAAGCGACGCTCTTCGGCTTGACGTTGGCTGCCGCGTGAGATGCCTATGGCGCACTTGTCGCAGGGAACCGGACCGATGCCGCTCATGAATGCAGGGAACGCCGTGCTGCTGGTCATCGATCTGCAGGCCCGGCTGGTGCCGGCGATCCATGACGGAGGACGGGTCCTGGCCAATGCGGTCCGCCTCGTCGAAGCGACACGCCTGCTCGACATTCCCGTGATCGTCACGGAACAGAGCCCGTCCAAGCTCGGCCCGACCGTTCCGGAACTCGCCGGAGCCGCCCCTGCCATCGCCAAGACGAGCTTCGACGCCTGCGCCGAGCCGGCCGTTCTCGAAGTCCTGGGCGGCGACAGGGACATCCTCATCTGCGGCTGCGAGGCGCATGTCTGCGTCGCCCAGACGGCCATCACCCTGCTCGAGCATCGTCGCCGCGTCGTGGTGGTGGAGGATGCCGTCGGCTCCCGCGCGCCGGAATCGCACGCTGTCGCGATCCGCCGCCTCGCGGCGCATGGGGCCGAGATCGTCACCACCGAGATGGTGCTGTTCGAATGGCTGCGGAGCGCCGAGCATCCGCAGTTCAGGGCGATCTCTCAGCTGATCCGCTGATCCCGCCGCTCTCAAGCGTCAAAGCGGCTTCTTGATCCATTTCGCGACGAGGCCGACGATGCCCTCGCGGAAGAGCAGGACGCAGAGCACGAAGATGCCGCCCTGGACGACGAGCACCCAGGAGCCGAGGCTGGCGAGGTAGTTCTGCATGGCGACGATGACGACCGCGCCGGCGATCGGGCCGAAGACGGTACCGAGCCCCCCGACCAGCGTCATCAGCACGACTTCGCCGGACATCGTCCAGTAGACGTCGGTGAGCGACGCCAGCTGGAAGACGATCGCCTTGGTCGCGCCGGCAAGCCCCGCGAGCGTGGCCGAAAGCACGAAGACCATCAGCTTATACTGGTTGGCGCGGTAGCCGAGCGAGATGGCGCGGGGCTCGTTGTCGCGGATCGCCTTGCAGACCTGGCCGAAGGGCGAGTGGATGATGCGGTAGATCATCAGCACCCCGCCAAGGAAGATCGCCGCCACCAGCCAGTAGAGCGCGCGGTCGTCCTCCAGGCTGATCAGCCCGAGGAACTTGCCGCGCGGCACGGCCTGGATGCCGTCCTCGCCACCGGTGAAGCGCGGCGTCTGCAGCGAGAAGAAGAACACCATCTGGGCCAGCGCCAGCGTGATCATCGCGAAATAGATGCCCTGGCGGCGGATGGCGAGCGCGCCGAACACCGTGCCGAGCAGGGCTGCGACCACGGTGCCGAGCAGGATCGCGAGCTCCGGCGTAAGGCCCCAGTTCTTGGCGGTGTAGGCGCTGACATAGCTCGCCATGCCGAAATAGGCGGCGTGGCCGAAGGAAAGCAGGCCGCCATAGCCGAGCAGCAGGTTGAAGGCGAGCGCGAACAGCGCGAAGCAGAGCACCTTCATCACGAAGACGGGATAGGCGACGAAGGGCGCGACCACGAGCAGCACCGCGATGGCGATGAACAGGTTGCGGTGCAGCTTCGCGGTGCTGTCGTCGGTCTCGGCGAGCGCGACGCCGCTGGCAGCTTCGGTGGTGGCGAGATCGGTCATGTCGTTGTCCCTCTCGCGTCAGGCCGGGCGGCCGAACAGGCCGGCGGGCTTCACCAGCAGCACCAGCACCATGATGACGAAGATCACGGTCGCGGCGCCCTCCGGATAGAACACCTTGGTCAGGCCCTCGATCAGGCCGAGCGAGAAGCCGGTGACGATCGCGCCCATGATCGAGCCCATGCCGCCGATCACCACCACCGCGAAGACAACGATGATCAGGTCGCCACCCATATTCGGATTGACCGAGTAGATCGGCGCGGCGAGCACGCCGGCGAAGGCCGCGAGCGCGACGCCGAACCCGTAGGTCAGCGTCACCAGCAGCGGCACGTTGATGCCGAAGGCCTGGGTCAGGGTCGGGTTCTCGGTCGCGGCGCGCAAATAGGCGCCGAGCTTGGTCTTCTCGATCAGGAACCAGGTGCCGATGCAGACGGTGAGCGAGGCGACGATCACCCAGGCCCGGTAGTTCGGCAGGAACATGAAGCCAAGATTCTGCCCGCCCGAAAGCTGCGGCGGGATGCCATAGGGCAGGCCGGACGAGCCGTAATAATTACGGAACAGGCCCTGGATGATCAGCGCCAGGCCGAAGGTGAGCAGGAGCCCGTAGAGATGGTCGAGATGGGCGATGCGTTTGAGCAGCAGCCGCTCGATCAGGACCCCGATGGCGCCGACCACGATAGGCGCCAGCAGCAGCGCGACCCAGTAATTCAGCCCGAGATAGTTCAGCGCCATCCAGGCCACGAAAGCGCCCATCATGTACTGGGCGCCATGGGTGAAGTTGATGATGTTGAGCAGCCCGAAGATCACCGCGAGCCCGAGGCTGAGGATCGCATAGAACGAGCCGTTGATCAGGCCGAGCAGGACCTGGCCGAACAAGGCTTGTGGCGGGATTCCGAGAAGCTCGAACATGCGTGGCTCAGATCATCTTGTGGGTGGGCTCTCGAACCTCTTCGTGATCCCGGGTCGCCCTGCGGGCGCCCGGGATGACGGTGGAGGGACCGGAAGCGCGTGTTACTTGACGAGCGAGCAGCCGGTCTCGGCCAGAGGCTGGAAGGCCTGCTCGGCCGGCAGCACGGAGATCTGCTTGTAGTAGTCCCACGGGCCCTTCGACTCGGACGGCTTCTTGACCTCGTAGAGATACATGTCGTGCATCTTGCGGCCGTTCGGGCGAATCGAACCCTTGCCGAAGAGCGGGTCGTCCGTCGGCATTTCCTTCATCTTGGCCATGAGGGTCGCCGTGTCCTTGCTCTTGGTGGCCTCGACCGCCTTGAGATAGTGCAGCAGGCCGGCATAGACGCCCGCCTGCACCATGGTCGGCATCTTGCCGCCATTGAGCTTGGCGAAGCGCTGCGACCAGGCGCGGGTCTGGTCGTCGCGGTCCCAGTAGAAGGATTCGGTCAGGACCAGCCCCTGCGCCGCCTGCAGGCCGAGCGCATGGACGTCGCTGATGAAGACGAGGAGCCCTGCGAGCTTCTGGCCGCCGGCGACGATGCCGAACTCGCCCGCCTGCTTGATCGCGTTGGTGGTGTCGCTGCCGGCATTGGCGAGCCCGATCACCTTGGCCTTCGAGGCCTGCGCCTGCAGCAGGAAGGACGAGAAGTCGGTGCCCGGGAACGGCGTCTTGACCGAGCCCAGCACCTTGCCGCCGGCCTTGGTGATGGTCGCGGTCGCGTCGCGCTCCAGCGCATGGCCGAAGGCGTAGTCGGCGGTCAGGAAGAACCAGCTGTCGCCGCCGGCCTTCACCATGGCGCCGCCTGTGCCCTGTGCCAGCGCGTAGGTGTCATAGGTCCAGTGGATGGTGTTGGCGTTGCAGGCCTTGCCGGTCAGGTCCGAGGAGCCGGCGCCGGAGTTGATGTTGATCTTGTTCTTTTCCTTGGTGATCTGGCTGACGGCGAGCGCGACCGAGGAGGTCGGCACGTCGAGGATCAGGTCGACGCCGTCCTGATCGTACCATTGCCGCGCGATGGTCGAGCCGACATCCGGCTTGTTCTGGTGGTCGGCCGAGACGATCTCGACCTTGATGCCCTTCTCGGCCGCCTTGAAGTCCTCGACCGCCATGCGGGCGGCGACAACGGAGCCCTCGCCGGCGAGGTCGGCATAGAGGCCCGAGCGGTCGTTCAGCACGCCGGCCTTGACCGAGATCTGCTGGGCGAAGGCCGGGCTTGCCAATAGGACGGCGAGCGCGCTCGTCGCGAGGAAGGTCTTCAGCTTCATCATCGTTCTCCCTGAGGTGGATGCCGGCGTTTCCCGGCGCTTTTCTGATTGCGGGGCGCTGAGCGGGTCAGACCCCGAGATAGCGGTGGAGCTTGTCGATATTGGCGTCGAGCTCGGCATTGGGGATCATGTCGATGACCTTGCCCTGCTCGACGACATAGTGCCGGTCTGCGACCGTCTGGGCGAAGCGGAAATTCTGCTCGACCAGGATGATGGTGAAGCCTTCCTGCTTCAGCTCCGCGATAGTGCGGCCGATCTGCTCGATGATCACCGGCGCGAGCCCCTCGGTCGGCTCGTCGAGCAGGAGGAGATGGGCGCCGGTGCGCAGGATGCGCCCGATCGCCAGCATCTGCTGCTCGCCGCCCGAGAGCTTGGTGCCCTGGCTCTTCAGCCGCTCCTTGATGTTGGGGAACAGCGTGAAGATGCGCTCCAGCGACAGCCCGCCGGGGCGCACCTGCGGCGGCAGCATCAGGTTCTCCTCGACCGAGAGCGAGGCATAGATGCCGCGCTCCTCCGGCACGAAGCCGATGCCGAGCCGGGCGATGGCGCGCGAGGGCAGGTCGATCGTCTCCTTGCCCTCCAGCACAACCGAGCCCTTGCGCTTGCTGATGACGCCCATGATCGATTTCAGCGTCGTGGTCTTGCCGGCGCCGTTGCGGCCGAGCAGCGTCACCACCTCGCCCGGCGCGACGTCGAGGTCGATGCCATGCAGCACATGGGATTCGCCGTACCAGGCCTCGAGCCCGCGCACTTTCAGCAAGGGCGCGGTGCCGGCCGCGGCGGCCGGGGCCCGGGCGGCTTCAGTGATGGCCATGTCCGCCTCCCGAGCCGATATAGGCCTCGACCACGCGCGGATCCTTCGAGACGGTGGCGTAGTCGCCCTCGGCCAGAACCTGCCCGCGCGCCAGCACGGTGATACGGTCGCAGAGCGAGGCGACGACCGAGAGATTGTGCTCGACCATCAGGATGGTGCGCTCGGCCGAGACCTTGCGGATCAGCGCCTCGATCCGCTCGATGTCCTCGCGTCCCATGCCGGCCATCGGCTCGTCGAGCAGCAGCATCTCGGGTTCGAGCGCCAGCGTCGTCGCGATCTCCAGCGCCCGCTTGCGCCCATAGGAGAGTTCGCCTGCGGTCAGTTCGAGGAAGGGGGAGAGGCCGACCGCCTCGACCAGCCGCCGCGCCTCGGCGTCGAGGTTCTTCAGGCTGCGCTCCGAGCGCCAGAAATCGAAGGAGTCGCCGCGCTTGCGCTGCAGCGCGATGCGGACATTGGTCAGGACGGAGAGCTGCGGAAAAACGGCCGAGATCTGGAAGGAGCGAACGAGGCCAAGCCGGGCGATCTCGGCCGGCTTCTCGCCGGTGATGTCGCGACCGTTATAGACGATCGTCCCGCGCGTCGGCGGGAGGAACTTGGTCAGCAGGTTGAAACAGGTCGTCTTGCCCGCTCCATTCGGCCCGATCAGCGCATGAATCGAGCCGCGCTTGACCTTGAGGTCGACGCCGCTGACCGCCGTAAAGCCGGCGAATTCCTTGGTCAAACCTGAAGTCGACAAAATAATATCTTCAGGCATGCGGAATACTGACCTTCATCAGCTTCGTCTTTCTTGGTTTATCGTTTCCCCTTGCATGTCATGCTGCACCGCGCTCCCCGCATAAGTCAACGTTCGGCCTTGTTCCGAACGCCGTCCGGGGCCCGATCTCATCCCTTTGTCTTATGCGGGCGATGTCATGCGAATGGAGGACGCGCGGCGCGTGCCCGCACGCGCAAGCTGCGCGCCGTTCGCGGGAGGTTGGGCAGCATCACTTTGAACCCGCCGCCGGTCGGCTGCGACCAAGGGAAAGCTGGTTTACCGGTCGGGGTGATTGCGGTAGAAATGTGGCTGCCTTCGATCACCGCTATTTTGATATTTTAGGCGTGTCCCGTCGCGCGAGTGGCCACAGATGGCCGCGATGCGCGCATGATTGAGCTGGGAGGTTGTCGTGAGCGTCGCGACTCGCATTTCGGTGTTCCGTGCCCGAATGGCCGTGGCCTTTGCGCTGGTGCTCTGTGCTGTGGCGCTTGCCCCAGCAGCCCATGCCGCCGTTCCCGAGCGCCGCGTTGCGCTTGTCATCGGCAACAGCGCCTATTCGGCGGTGCCGCCGCTGGCCAACCCGATGCGCGATGCCAAGGGTGTCTCGGCGGCGCTCAAGCGTCTCGGCTTCGAGGTGGTCGAGGGCTACGACCTCAAGATGGACGACATGACCAATCTGGTGCGCCAGTTCGCCCAGAGGCTCGACGGCGCCAAGGCCGGGCTGGTCTATTATGCCGGTCACGGCATCGCCGTGGGCGATGAGAACTACCTCATTCCGGTCGATGCCTCGCTGCGTTCGGAGGCCGATCTCGATTTCCGTGCCGTCAATATCCAGCTCATCCTGCGCCAGATGCAGCGCGACGAGCGGGTCAACATCGTCATCCTCGATGCCTGCCGCGACAATCCTTTCGCGTCCCAGCTTGCCGCCAGGTCGCGCGCCGTGACCCGTGGCCTGACGCCGATCGAGACGCAGTCCGCCTCCGGCATCCTGATCGCCTTCGCCACCGATCCGCGCGCGACCGCGCTCGACGGCGAGAAGGACGGGCACAGCCCCTTCACCGATGCGCTGCTGAAGCATATCGAGACACCCGAAGTGTCGATCACCACGGTGATGGACCGCGTCCGCGCCGATGTCTGGGAATCGACGGGCAAGAAGCAGAAGCCCTGGACCAATTCCTCGATCATCGGTGAGTTCAAGCTGAACCCGACGCTGAAGCTGGCCGCGGCCTCCGCGACCGACGTGGCCGGCGGCAGCGCCGACGCGGCCAAGGCGATCAATGCGGCGGTGCCCGCGCCGACCATGCCGGCGGCACCGGTCTTCGACCGCAGCCAGATCGATATCAAGACCTGGGAGGTGGCCGAGCGCGGCAATTCCGCGGCCGACTATCGCGCCTATCTCGACGCCTTCCCCTCCGGCCAGTTCGCCACCTTCGCGCGCAACCGGCTCGCGAGCCTGGAGGCGGCGACGCCGCCGGCCAATGCCGCGACGGCCGCCGCTGCCGCTGCTCCCGCCGTGACCGATGAGGCGCTGAAGAAGGAGATCGGCACCGCCCAGACCGAGGCTGCGATGAAGCTCGACGCGAAGGGCCGGCGCGAGCTGCAGACCCGCCTGCGCGTCGCCGGCTTCCAGCCCGGCAAGCTCGCCGCGAATTTCGGGCCGGGCCAGCGCAAGGCGATCCAGGACTGGCAGAAGTCGCGCAGCGTGCCGGAGACCGGCTTCCTCACGGCCTTGCAGGCGACGGCGCTGCGCGCGCAGAGCGAGCCCGCCTACCAGCGCTTGCTCGCGGATGAAGCGAAGGCTGCCACCGAGAAGAAGAGCAGGACGGTCGAGCGCAAGGGTGGCACGGCGGCCACCCGCAAGATCACCTATGAGGGTGACGAGATGTATCAGCGCGACCTCGCTCGCGAGCGCGGCGTTGCCAGCTCCGGCACCCCGCGCGCCGGCACCACCAGCACTGGCTATCAGGGCCGGGTGCGGCAGCGCGGCGACGCGACGGGCGATTCAGCTGGTGCGGCCGCCTTCGGCTCGATCCTCGGCGGCGCCATCATGGGCGGCATCCTGCGCGGCCGCTGAGGCACGGGATTGAGCGAGACATGAAGAGCCGGCCCTTGGGCCGGCTCTTTGTTATGTAGGCCGGCCGGGGGCGACGCTTTATCGACGGGTTCGGGACGCGCGCCGACCGCCTCGGGCTCCGCCCGTGCGGTCCTGGCTTATCGCCCGGTTTCCCAGCCCGCCTTGACCAGTTCCGGCACGGCGCATTCCTCTTCCGGCCAGCCGATGCAGAGATAGGCGATCAGCTTCCACTCCGGCGGCGCGCCCAGCGCGGCAGCGATCTCGGCGGGCTCGAGGATCGAGACCCAGCCGACGCCGAGGCCGTGGATGCGCGCCGCCAGCCAGAACTGCGTGATCGCCGCGACGACCGAATAATCCAGCATTTCCGGCATGGTCTGCCGGCCGAGGCCGTGGCCGCGTTGCGTGCCGTGGTCGCAGAACACGGCGAACTGCACGGGGGCCTCGCGCAGACCCTCGAGCTTGAGCCGGGCGTAGAGCGCGGCCCGCTCGCCTTCATAGGCGGCCAGCGCCTCGGCGTTGCAGCGGCGGAAGCTCTCCTGCACCGCCTCGCGTTGGGCTGTCTCCGTGACGGCGAGCCAGCGCCAGGGCTGCGAATGCCCGACCGAGGGCGAAAGCTGCGTCTGCGCGAGCAGATCGTCGATCAGCCCGGCGGGGACCGGGTCTCGTCTGAACCGCCGCACATCGCGCCGCCAGCGCAGCAGCTCCGCAAATTGCTGCGCGAAGCCCGTGTCGAAGGCTGGGGGGCCGCTCACGCCGATTCCGCCGTCGCGATGGCGTGAAAGAACGAACCCGTCACCAGGCCGCGGCGGCTTCCGGCGACGGCGGGAGGCGAGCCATGCGGGTCGCGGACGGTGGCGAAGGGCGGGTCCTCGCCTTGCGTGACGATGCTCGCATAGTGGAATTCGTGCCCCGTCAGCGCCGTGCCGGCCGGGCCGAGCCGACCATCCGCCTCCAGCACCGCGCGGCGATAGCCGAGATTCATCTTCCGCTTCGCGAAGGAGGTCTCGACCGAGAGCAGCCCCGCCATGGCGTGCGTCACCCCGTCGGCGTCGGTGAGCTTGCGGCCCAGCACCATGTAGCCGCCGCATTCGCCATGGACCGGGCGGGTTTCGGCGAAGCGGCGCAAGCCTCCGAGGAAGCGGCCGGCGGCAGCGAGCGTGCTGGCATGGAGTTCGGGATAGCCGCCCGGCAGCCAGCAGGCATCGCAATCCTCCGGCGGCGGCTCGTCTCTCAGCGGCGAGAAAGGAACGATCTCGGCGCCCGCCGCGCGCCAGCCCGCCTCGACATGCGGATAGACGAAGGAGAAGGCGGCATCGCGCGCGATCGCGATGCGTCGGCCGGGCGGAGGCAGCGGCGGTGTCGCCGTCTCCGCCGAAGGCAGTCGCGTCTCCCCGGCGGCCGCGATGACGGCCTCGAGATCGACGGCGGCGGACACGGCCTCGGCCAGGGCGTCGAGCCTGGCATGCAGATCCGCGGTCTCGCCGGCCTGCACCAGCCCGAGATGGCGCTCGGGCAGGATGAGGCTCGCCTCGCGCGGCAGCGCGCCGAGCACGGGCAGGCCGATCAGCTCCATGCCCTGCCGCACCAATCGCTCGTGCCGCGCGCTCGCGACCTTGTTGAGGATGACGCCGGCGACACGGATGCGGGGGTCGTAAACCTTGCAGCCGAGCGCGACGGCCGCCGCCGATTGCGCCTGCCCGGAAACGTCGATGACGAGCACGATCGGCCAGCCCGTCAGCGCGGCGATGTCGGCGCTGGCGCCGGTATGGCCGGCCGCGCCCGGCACGGCGTCGAACAGCCCCATCGAGCCTTCGGCGATGACGATGTCGGCGCCATCCGCCGCCTCGCCCGCTATGTGCCCGAGCAGCCCGTCCGACATCGCGTAGCTGTCGAGATTGGCGCTCGCTGCGCCCGTCGCCGCGGCGTGGAAGGCGGGATCGATATAATCCGGCCCGCATTTCAGCCCGCGTACCGTGAGTCCGCGCCGCACGAGCGCGCGTTGCAGCCCGAGCGTGATCGTCGTCTTGCCGGAGCCGGAGCGCGGCGCGGCGATGAGAAGCCCGCGCGCGATCACGTACCACCCCCCGGCCGGAAGCGGCGATCGTAGCCGGCTGAATAAAGCGCGCTCTCGCCGAAATCGTCGGCTGCCAGCGCCGGCCCGACCAGGATCAGCGCCGTGCGCTCCAGCGCGCCCGCCCGCACCTGCGCGGCGATGGTCGCAAGCGAGCCGCTGAGCACTGTCTCGTCCGGCCATGTCGCCCGGAACACCACGGCGACGGGGCAATCCGAGCCATAGAAGGGCGTCAGCTCCGCCACGACCTGCTCGATCACATGGATCGAGAGATGGATGGCGAGCGTCGCGCCGGAAGCTGCGAAGGTCGCGAGCGTCTCCTTTTCCGGCATGGAAGAGGCACGGCCGGAGGTGCGCGTCAGCACCAGCGATTGTGCCACGCCCGGCAGCGTCAATTCGCGTTTCAGCGCGGCGGCCGCGGCAGCGAAGGCCGGCACGCCCGGCGTCACCGTATAGGGAATCCCCAGCGCATCGAGCCGGCGCATCTGCTCGCCCACCGCGCTCCAGATCGAGAGGTCGCCGGAATGTAGGCGCGCGACGTCCTGCCCGGCCTGATGCGCAGCTTCCATCTCGGCAATGATGGCGTCGAGATCGAGCGGGGCGGTGTCGATGATGCGCGCACCGGGCGGGCACCAGCCCAGCATGGCTTGCGGGATCAGCGATCCCGCATAGAGGCAGACGGGCGCAGCCGCGATGAGATCGCGCCCGCGCAAGGTGATGAGGTCGGGCGCGCCGGGGCCGGCGCCGATGAAATGGATGGTCATGCGCGGAGCGGTTTCATGATGCTGTCCTGGCGAGCGCGCAGGTGACGCGCCCGGTCGCGATGCGCGGCTGCACCAGCGTGCCGCCCGGCCCGGCGCCGGCGAGCGCGGCGGCCTCCGCCACCGAGCCGACGCCGTAGAGCGAGGCGATCCGGGTCGAGCTCGTGGCGCAGGCGGCTTCGTATCCCTTCAGCGCCTCGTCGGGGATGGCGACGAGCTCGGCCGAACGATCGGCGGCGGCCGCGACCATGCCGGCCTCGGCGGCGCGGCTCGCCAGCGTGGCGAAGCGCGGCGTCGCCATGCCGGAAAGCCCGGCGATCGCCAGAGCCTCGTCGAGGCAGGCGAGAATGTCGGCGGCCTCCGTGCCGGGCCTGATGCCGATGCCGGCGACGAGGCGGGCGGTCATGGTTGCGCACTCCGTTCGACCCGCGCCGTTATTCCGGGCGCAGCGAAGCGGAGACCTGGAATCCATCGTAGAACGCCGAGCCCTCCGCTGGATTCCGGATCGGCGCCGCTTTGCGGCTTGTCCGGAATGACGATGGAGGAGAGGGAACGCGAAGCGGCCTTCAAGGCTTCTCGACCCGCCACTGCGTCACCGGCATCGCCGGGCGCCAGCCATGCTTGCCGCCGACCGGCGCCAGCCGGTCGATCGAGATGCGCCTGAGCGACCCGCCATGTTCGGCATGGAGCGCGGCGAGCTTCGCCTCGCCCTCGAGGGTGACGACATTGGCGACGAGCCGGCCGCCCGGCTTGAGCGCCGCCCAGGCGGCCTCGAACAGCGCCTCCTCCGTCAGGCCGCCGCCGATGAAGACGGCGTCCGGCGCCTCCTGTCCGACGAAGCCGACCGGCGCCGCACCCACCACTTCGACGGCAAGCCCGCCGAGCTCGAGCCGGTTGCGGGCGATCCGCTCGGCCCGCTCGCAGCGGGCCTCGAAGGCGATGGCCCGGTTGCGGGTGTGGCGCTGGCACCATTCGACGGCGACCGAGCCCGACCCGGCCCCGACATCCCAGAGCAATTCGCCCGCGCGCGGCGCCAGTGCCGACAGCGTGATGGCGCGGATCTCCGATTTGGTGATCTGCCCGTCATGGGCGAACCATTCCTCGTCGAGCCCCGGCGTCAGCGGCAGGATGCGCGAGTCACGGGTGGCCGCGACCTCGACCGCGATCAGGTTGAGCGGCACGATATCGTCGAGCGCGAAGGCATCGGCGCGACATTCGCGGATGCGCTCCTGCGGGCCGCCGAGCGATTCCATCACCACGATCCGGCTTGCGCCCATGCCGCGCGCGGTCATCAGGTCGGCGACGGCGCGCGGCGTCGTCTCGTCCCAGGACAAAGCGAGGATGCGCGCCTCGGGCTGGAGATGCGGCACGATCCGGTAGAGCGTGCGGCCGTGCAGTGAGACCAGCGCGCATTCCTCCTGCGGCCAGCGCATCCGCGTGCAGGCCATCGAGAAGGAGGAAAGTTGCGGGATGATCCGCATCTCCTCGGGCGGGATCGCCCGGCTCAGGCTGTTGCCGATGCCGTAATGGAACGGGTCGCTCGTCGCGAGCACGCAGACCTTGCGGCCGCGCTCGGCCAGGATCTGCGGCAGCGCGTTGCGGAAGGGCTGCGGCCAGGAGCGAAGCTCGCCGGGAACGGAGCCGACCAGCGCGATATGCCGCTCGCCGCCGAAGACGATCTCGGCTTCGTTCAGCGCCGCGAGCGCCTCGCGGCAGAGTCCGGCGGCACCATCTTCCCCGAGGCCGATCAGCGAGAGCCAGGGCGAAGCCGGGCGGCTCGACAGAATAACCGATTCACGTAAGACTGCCGGCATGACCGTCCTCATCCTTGGCGGAACGAGCGAAGCTGCTGCGCTTGACCAGCTTCTGGCTGATCAGGCTCCCGAAATTCGTGCCATTATCTCGCTGGCGGGGCATACCGTCGATCCCCGGCCGACGAATCTGCCGGTGCGGATCGGCGGCTTCGGCGGCATCGAGGGTCTCAGGCGCTACCTCGTCGAGGAGGGCATCGTCGCCGTCGTCGATGCGACCCATCCCTTCGCCGCGATCATGCCCTTCCATGCCGAGCATGCCTGCAAGGCGGAAGGCGTGCCGCTGCTGGCGATCCGGCGCGATTCCTGGAAACCGCGCGACGGCGACCGCTGGAAGTCCGTGCCGGACATCGAGACGGCGGTCCAGGCGCTGGGACGTGAACCCCGGCGGGTCTTCCTGACGGTCGGCCGCCTCGAATTGCCAGCCTTCGCCGATGCGCCGCAGCATCGCTATCTGGTGCGCGCCATCGAGCCGATCGGCGACCGCTTGCCGGTGCCACATGTCGACGTCATCCAGCAGCGCGGTCCCTTCGATGCCGACGACGAGGAGGATCTGATGCGCCGCGAAGGCGTCGAGGTCCTGGTCAGCAAGAATTCGGGCGGGCCGGCGACCGTCGGCAAGCTCACGGCCGCGCGCCGGCTCGCTTTGCCGGTGATCATGGTGGAAAGGCCGCCCAAGCCCGATGTCGAGACCGTCGATCATATCGATCAGGTCCTGCCCTGGCTGGTGACGCAGGGGCTCTTCGTCACCGAGCGCGGCGTGTAGACGTAAGGGGCTCCGCCCTCGCGCGCGATCAACCGCGTGCTGGACGCGCCGATCATCACCAGGGTCGCCATATCGGCCGTGCCCGCGGCCGCAACGGCCTCCGCCAGCGTGAGCACGCGCAGATTCTCGTCCGGCCGCCCGACGGCGCGGGCGAAGAGCACGGGCGTCGCCGCGTCGCGATGCGTTGCCGCCAGCTCCAGCGCCTTGCCGAGCTGCCAGGGCCGCGCCTTCGAGATCGGATTGTAGAGGCAGATCACGAAATCGGCCGCGAGCGCGGCTCCGAGCCGTGCCGTCACGACCTCCCAGGGCTTGAGATTGTCCGAAAGCGAGATCGCGCAGAAATCGCCGCCGAGCGGGGCCCCGGCCTTCGCAGCCGCTGCCAGCATCGCGGTGATGCCGGGTTCCACCGTGATCGGAAGTGCACGCCATTCGGCGGGGCCGGCCTCAAGCGCCTCGAACACTGCCGCCGCCATGGCGAAGACGCCGGGATCGCCGCCTGAGACGACCGCGACCTTGCGACCCTCCGCTGCCAGCCGCAGCGCATGGGAGGCCCGTTCGACCTCGACGCGGTTGTCGGAGGCGTGCTTGGTCAGTCCCTCCCGCTCCGGCACCCGGTCGACATAGGGGCCGTAGCCGACGATGTCGGTCGCGGCATCGAGCGCCGCCTGCGCGGCCGGCGTGATCCACTCCGCCGTGCCCGGGCCGAGCCCGACGATGGTGAGGGAACCGGTCACAGGCGTCGCCCTTCGCCGGGCACCAGCACCATCGCGAAATAGGGAGCCTCGTCATCGACCTTGTCGGCGAGACGCGCCACGACCTGCCGCGCCATGGTCGCGCGCTCGACATAGATCGCGCGCCCTTCCAGCCCGGCGGCCACAAGCGCCCGGCGCACCTTCGGCAGATTGCGGCCGAGCTTCATGATCACGGCGGCGTCGGTATCGGCGAGGCGGCGCGCCAGCTCCGCCTCCGGCAGCGTGCCGGGCAGCACGGTCATGACGTCGTCGCCCCAGGTGATCGGTGCGCCGGCCTCGCCCCAGGCGCCGGTCATGCCGGTGACGCCGGGCACGATCTCGGTCGGGAAGCGCGGGGAGAGCCGCCGCCACAGATGCATGAAGGAGCCGTAGAAGAACGGGTCGCCGTCGCAGAGCACGGCGAGCGTCCGCCCGGCCTGCATCTCGGCCGCGAGCCGTTCGGCAGCCTCCTCGTAGAAGGCCGCGATCGGCCCGTCATAATCGGGCTCGCCGACATTGGCCTCGATCGTCACCGGAAAGGCGAGTTCGATCTCGCGGGCCGGATCGGGCGCGATGATCGCGTCCGCCGTGCCGCGGGCATTGCCGCGCCGGCCGCGCTTGCAGAAATGCACGAGCCGGTCGGCCGAGAGGATGATCTCGCGGGCCCTGACCGTCATCAGATCCGGTGCGCCCGGCCCGAGGCCGACGCCGTAGAGCAGGGTCTTCACTGTCCCGCTCACCTGGCTATTCCTTGTCCTGCGCCAGCGCATTGACGGCTGCCGCCGCCATCGCCGAGCCGCCGCGCCGCCCATGCACCACGAGGAAGGGCACGCGCCCGTCCCTGGCCAGCGCTTCCTTCGATTCCGCCGCGCCGACGAAGCCGACGGGGATGCCGATCACCGCGGCTGGCCTCGGCGCGCCGGCATCGAGCATTTCGAGCAGGCGGAACAGCGAGGTCGGCGCATTGCCGATCACGACGACGGAGCCTTCAAGCCTTGGCTTCCACAGCTCCATCGCGGCGGCGGAGCGGGTCGTGCCCATCCCGGCGGCAAGGGCCGGAACCTGCGGGTCGTCAAGCGTGCAGAGCACTTCGTTGCCGGCCGGCAGCCGCGCGCGCGTCACGCCATTGGCGACCATCTTCGCGTCGCAAAGGATCGGCGCGCCGGCCCTGAGAGCGCTTTGCGCAGCCTTGGCGAAATCCGCCGACATCTCGACGTCATCAGGCAGATCGGTCATGCCGCAGGCATGGATCATGCGCACCACGACGCGCTCGGCCGCTCCGCCGAAGCGGGCGAGATCAGCCTCGGCGCGGATGATGGCGAAGGAGCGCTCATAGATCGCCGCCCCGTCCTGAATGTAGTCATATGCCTTGCTCAACCGCGCGGTCCTGTTGAACGCACGGCCTTGGCCAGCTGCGCGTGAATCTCCTGTCCGGGCTGCAATCGCGCCAGCAGCGTCGAAAGGTCAAGCGTCGCGACCGGATTGTCCCGCGTCGTGCCACCCAACACGGCGTCATAACGCCCGTCTCGCCCCACCAGGGTGAGGTCGGCTGCCGCAGGGTGGGCACAGGCCTTGACGCAGCCGGAGACATGCAGCGTGACGCCCTGCGCGAGCAGGCCGGCGGCAGCCTCCGCGAGAACGGCCGCATCCGCCATGGTCGGCGCTTCGGCGCGCGAGCAGGCGGGGCTGCCGGCGCAGGCTTGCACGGAAAGGCGCGGATCGTCGTCGCGCGTGATCAGCCCGAGATCACCCGCCAGCGCGAGCAGGTTCACGGCTTCCCTGCGGTCGAGATCGCGGAAGGCGAGCCCCCGCCAGGGCGAAAGCCGGATATCGGCCAGGCTCGCCTCGGTGCCTGCGCCGAGCCTGTCGAGCGCTGTCGCATCGCAGCGGCCAAAGGGCAGGCCGATGAGCGCCGCGAAACGTTCCTCCGCCAGCTTGAACAGCCCGGCGCGCCGGGGCGGAGGGCGTCGCATGGGCCCGTTGACTTCGGGCAAGGCGGTGAGGCCGGCCAGGGCTTCAGGCGACAGATCGCGCAGGCGGCGGACGCGGTCGGGCGCCGCGCTTCGCAGCTTCGCAAAGCGGTCCAGGATGGTTTCAACCGCTGCGGCAGCGTCATCACCGGGGATCGGGCCGCGCCAGAGGCGATCCGCAAGGCACAGCGCCACACGCCCGGCTCCGATGCCGACGAGCCGGATATCACAAGCGAGCCCATCCAGCGCTTGGGGGCCGCCATCGTCGACGATGACGCAGAGCTTGGCCGGCAGGCCTGGAATCGCGCGGGCCTGCCGTTCGATCTGCTCGGCCAGCGCGAAGGCATCGATCAAGCCCCGGCCGTCATTCTCGGGCGGCGCATGGCGCCGAGCCGAGAAACGCGTCGAAGAGATGCTCGGGTCGAGCCCGAGCAGGACGGCCTCGTTAAATCCCGCCAGCGGCGAAACCAGCGTCAGCCGCTGCGGCCCGTTGCCGTCATGTTCATCGACGAGACGCTCCGCCAGCAGGCGCTCGACCAGCGCCGGATGGCTCTCATGCGTCACGCCGCGGATCTGCAGATTGCCGCGCGCCGAGATTTCGACCAGCCCATTGCCATGCGCCGCGGCCAGCGCCGCGATCCGCCGCAACTGAACGGGAGTCAGCCTCGCACCCGGCGGATGCAGCCGCACCAGCCAACCGTCGCCGGTCTCCATCGGCCGGAGCGTGCTCGGGCACCAGCCGCGCCTCAGCGCTTCCGCCGACGCCAGCGATTCCTTTCGGGACAGCGCGCTCATTCTGCGGCCTCCCGCGCCAGGAAGGCGCCGACCGAGTTGCGCCGGCTCGTCCAGAGTCCGCGCCGTGCGGCATCGGCGAGCCGGGACCGGATCGAGGCGGCAGCCGGCGCATTGTTGGTTTCCAGCGCCGCCCAGACCTGCGGATCGGCGCAATAGGCCTGGAAGACGGCGTCGAACAGCCCGTCGGCGACGGCATCCGTGCTGGCGGCGAAGACGAAGAGGGTGTCGACCGCCTCGGCCAGCTCCGCCGCGCCGCGCCAGCCATGGGCGAGCTGGCCGGCGATCCAGCGCGGATGTGTCAATCGGCCATGGACGATGCGGGCGATGTCCTCGGCCAGCGTACGCGCCTTCGGCGCTTCCGGGTTCGAGCTGTCGAGGCTGTAGAGGGCGGGATTGGCGCCGAGCGCCTTGGCTGCCGCGGCGAGCCCGCCGATGACGTCGGCGGCGCTCGTCGCTTCGAGAATGTCGCGCCCGGCGGTGTCGCTGACATGGATGAAGGCGTCGGAAGCGCGAATGCGCGCGCCGAAGCCGGCGTCGCGCATGCCCACGCCTTCCGGCCCGCCATATGCATGGTCGGAAGCCGTGAGATAGGCGGCGCCCAGATCCGCCCGCTCGGTCCAGTCGCCATCAAGCGCGCGGTCGGCCATGGCCGCGCCATAGCGGCCGGGCGCGGCGCCGAAGATGCGTGCGCCATGCCCGCCGCGACGGTGGGCAGCGGCCGGCTCGTTCCAATCGTCTGGCTCGTTCAGTGCCGCGACGGCGCGTGCGGCCTGATCGATGAGGGCGATCTGACCAGGGAAGGTGTCGCGGAACGTGCCGGAGATGCGCACGGTTACGTCGAGGCGCGGATAGGCGAGCTTCGGCTGCGGGGTGATGCTGAAGCCGGTGACGCGGGTCGAGGCAACGTCCCAGAGCGGCTCGACGCCCATCAGCGCCAGCGCATGGGCGATATCCTCGCCGCCGGAGCGCAGTGTCGGTGAGGCCCAGAGGTCCATCACGATCCGGCGCGGATAATCGCCATGATCCTGCAGATGGCGCGACACCACCGCCTGCGCCGCGAGCTGGCCCAGTCGGGCCGCCGCCCGCGTCGGGATCGCGCGGGGGTCGAGCGTCGAGAGGTTGCGCCCGGTCGGCAGCACATCGGACCGGCCGCGATGCGGCGAGCCGGCGGGGCCGGGCGGGACGAAGCGGCCGTCGAGGGCGGCTAGCAGGTTTTCGCGCTCGTTGCGGGCGGAAGCCGGGTCGGCGTCGGAATGGCCGAAGATATGCAGGCCGTCGCGGAAGGGCAGTTCGGCGATGTCGCAGAGATGCGCGTCGAGCCGCGTCAACGCCTCGCTCATCGACATGTCCGGCGCGACGCCGCAGGAGGCCGCGAGCCCACTCGCTTCGGCCCGCGCCCGGATTTCCGCGGCGATGACGTCGGCGCGGCGCGGATCCAGCACCTGCGCCTGCGAGAATTCCTCGACGAGATCGCGCAGCAGCGCGGTTTCGCCGGCGGCTTCGGCTTCGGCCAGCGGCGGCGGCAGATGGCCGAGCGTAAGGGCCGAGAGCCGCCGCTTGGCGGGCGCTGCTTCGCCGGGATCGTCGACAACATAAGGGTAGATCACCGGCAATCCGCCGACAGCCAGGCGCGGCCAGCAGCCGGCCGAGAGCGCCACCGCCTTGCCGGGCAGCCATTCGGTCGTGCCGTGCGTGCCGAGATGGATCAGCGCGTCGATGGCTTCGGACTGGCGCAACGCAAGGTAGAAGGCGAGATAGCCGTGACCGGGCGGCGCGTCGGGGTCGTGATAAACAGCCTTGCGGTCGGGCGTCGCATCGCGTGGCGGTTGCAGGGCGACGATGAGCTTGCCATGGCGCACGGCGCGGAAGCGGAAGGCGCCGTCGCGGCAGGCTGGATCGGCCTCAGGCGCGCCATGGGCGGCGAGGAGTGTTTCGCGGGCGGGGGCAGGGATCGCGGCGAGCCAGGCATGATAGGTCGCGAGCCGGATGCACAGGCTTGTCGGGCCTGCGGTGAGAGAAGCCATCAGCAAGGCTCCCTCCGTCATCCCCTCATCGTCATCCCGGACAAGACGCGTCAGCGGCGTCGATCCGGGATCCATGCCGGAACGCCGCTCGGAAAGGTTCAGGCATGAATCCCGGGTTTCCGTTTGGTCGCCCGGGATGACGGTGGAGGATAACGGTCCAACCTCATATCCCGCCTCGGCCAGCAATTCCCGGATCGCCGTCACGCTCGCCGGCGTGTCGAGCCCGACGGCGAAGCCGGCCCGGCCCCCGCGCGCGGGATAGTCGGACATCACCAGCGCCAGCCGGCGCTCCGCTGCAGGCTTCCGTGCCAGCGCGATCCAGCCGGCCGCGAGATCGGCCAGCGCGGCGATGCCCTCGGCATCCGGCAGCAGCCGGCGGATGGTAAGCCCGGTCGCCGGGTCATTCTCCTCCGCCTTGAAGGCGACTGGAATGGCGCCGATGCGTCCGTCGAATTCCGGCAGCGCCACCTGCATGGCGAGATCGGCGGCGGAGAGGCCGCGCGGCGAGACGTCCCAGGCCTCGCGCGGACTGCCGACGGGCATGGCCTGCAGGATCGGGCAATTGGCGGCGTCGAGCACGAAATCGGTGCCTTCGCGAGCAGAGAAGGCGGTGGTGGTGACGATCAGTTCGGGTCTGCGGGTCGCGATCAGCGCGGCGAGCTCCGCCGTGACGGTCGGGTCCTTCAGGCTGGTCAGGGCCAGGGGCAGGGGCGCGAGGCCGCGGGCGGCGAGGGCGGCGGTCATCGCCTCGGCCATAGCCGTGTCGCCGGCCGCGACGCCGGAGCGGTAGAGCAGGATCGGGACAAGCGGCTTGGCTGCCGGCAGGGCGGCAAGCGCGTCTCGCCAGGGCAGAGGAAGGCCGTCGCCATCGAGCGCGAAGAAAGCTGGGAGAGGAAAAGGCGCAAGATCGGTCGCGTCGCGCCGGCCCTCATCCGCCTGCCGGCCCCTTCTTCCCCGAGGGGAGAGGGATGCGGTGGTATCCGTCTCGTCCTTCTCCCCTCGGGGGAGAAGGTGGCCCGGCGAAGCCGGGTCGGATGAGGGTTGAACCTCTGTCACATATGCGGAAATCCGCGACAGCAGCCGCCGCATGTTCTCGGCGCCGCCGCCCGCCTGGAAATAGGCCAGCAGTTCCGCCGCAAGCTCCGCCGGCACCGTCGCATGTTCGCCGAGCCTCGGATCGTCGCGCTCGTCGCCGGGCAGGATCGCGAGCGGGATTCCCTTCTCGCGGCAGGCCGCCCCGAGCTGCTCGATGCCATAGCGCCAGTAGTCCAGCCCGCCGAGGCAGCGCACCAGCACGAAGCGGCAATGCGCGGCCGTCTTCTCGATCAGGAAATCGACCGAAAGCAGATGCCTCAGGCGCCGGAGCGGCGCGAGCCGAACGGACAGGCTGCTGCCACCCGCCGCCACCGCCAGCGCCGAAAGGTCGCTGTCGGTGAAGGAGAGGATGAGCACATCTCCCGGCGGCAGGGCGAGATCGACGGCGTCTTCGCCATCGTCGAGCCTGATCTCGCTGGTCGGGAGAAGATGCATCGGCCGATGTTACGCCCCCGCGAGAGCCGCTTCCACGGCCTTGAGATCGAAGCCCTTGAGCCCGATCACGGTGAGGCGCCCGTCGCGGGCTTCGCTCGTTGCCCAGGGCCGGTCGAAATGATGGCCGACGCGCCGGCCGACGCCCTGCACCACGAGCCGCATCGGCTTGCCTGGCACGGCGGTGAAGCCCTTGAGGCGCAGCACGCCCTCGGCCTCGGCTGCCTTGGCGACGCGCGCCGTCAGTTCCTCCGGCGTGAGGCCCGCCGGCAGCGGCACGGCGACCGAGTCGAAATCGTCATGGTCGTGATCGTGCTCGCCCTCGCCGTGATGCGAAGGGCGGGCGGCGAGATCGCTCTCGGCCGCGGCACCGAGGCCGACGATCAGCGCCGGCTCGACCTTGCCATGGGAGGTCTCGACGATCTTGATTGCCTTGGGCAGATGCTCGGCGATCTCAGCCTTGACCCGCGCGCGACCGGCCTCGTCGACGAGGTCGCTCTTGTTGAGCAGGATGAGATCCGCGCAGAGGATCTGGTCCTCGAACACCTCCTCCAGCGGGTTGTCATGTTCGACGGAGGCGTCGGCCGCCTTTTGTGCCGCGAGTGCCTCCGGATCATCGGCGAACTGGCCCTCGGCCACGGCCGGCCCGTCGACCACGGCGATGACGCCGTCGACCGTGACGCGCGAGCGGATCGCCGGCCAGTTGAAGGCGGTGACGAGCGGCTTCGGCAGGGCGAGGCCGGAGGTCTCGATCAGGATATGCTCGGGCGGGTTCGGCCGATTCAGCAGCTTCTCCAGCGCCGGCACGAAATCGTCGGCGACGGTGCAGCAGATGCAGCCATTCGGCAGCTCGACCACGTCCTCGTCGCTGCAGCCGGCGATGCCGCAGCCCTTGAGGAATTCGCCGTCGAAGCCGAGATCGCCGAATTCGTTGACGAGCACGGCGAGCTTCTTGCCCTGCGCGTTTTCGAGGAGGTGGCGCACCAGCGTCGTCTTACCGGCGCCGAGGAAGCCGGTGATGATCGTGCAGGGCGTCTTGCCGAGATTGGCGGTCTGCGGAGCGTTCATGATGTCATCCTTGCTGGCGCGCCGGCAAAGGCGGCACGCGCGCGACCACGCCCTTGCGGAAGGACTGCGGTCGTTCTTTCCAGGGAACGATGCCGTTGGCGCTGGCGGCATAGGCCTCCGCCGCGCCGACGATCTCGTCGAGATGGGTGTCGGTGTCGAGGTCGCCGATCAGATAGGTCCATTTGCCGTCGGCGCTGAGCGCGATGGTGCAGGGCCGCTTGCAGACGGCGAGGCATTCGACGGGCAGCACGGGGATCGTGCTACCCTTGGCTGCGAGCTGAGCGGCGAGGCGTTCGGCCAGCGCCAGCCCCGGCTGGTCGTAACCATCGGGGAGGTCGGCGCGGGCACGGCGGCAGGCCGTGCAGACATGAATGGTGAGGTCGCCCTCGGACATCTGGTTTGCCTTTCGCGCGGCGCCCGAAGGCACCGCTATCCTCAGGCCGCAGCCGCGCGGCGGCTCATCCAGGGCCAGAGCGTGCCGACCATGAAGGCGGTGACCAGCCAGAGCGCGGCCTGGATGCCGAGCGACAGCGAGGTGAAATGCGCGGCGAGCTCGGCCGGCACCTTGCTCTCCGGCGTCGGCGCATGCGGCGCCCCGACGAGATGCGGCAGCAGGATCACGACGACGGCCAGGAGCTTGAGCCAGGGCGCCTCGTAGCGCAGGAACAGGAACAGCCCGATCGCGGTGGCGATGGTGGTCGCGAGCCACCAGAGCTGGCGCGCCTGCAGGGCGGCCGAGGCGGCTCCCGGCAGTTCCGGAGCGAGCCCCATTCCCGGCGCGAGGCCGAAAGCGAGGAAGCCGCAGGCGCCCCAGATCAGCGCGCGGCGCGGGTCGATGCTGTCGCCCGCCGCGAGCATGCCGGCCAGCAGCAGCGCCGCGAAGCCGATCGCGGTGCCGATGGTGGCGACGCTGGTGAAGAGCATGCGCTGGGCACCGTCTTGCGGCTTCCATTCGTCATGCTCCGCCCCTTCGGCGTGATCGGCGCCGCCATGGGCGAGGATGATGCGGGCTTCGCCCTGCGCGAAGGCGAGATGCGCTCTCGCTCCGTCGCGCATGGCGTTTTCATAGGTTTCCGCCTTGAGGATCAGCGGGGTGGTGGTGACATGCTGCAGGGCGGCGACGATCAAGCCAGCCAGGAGCCCGGCCAGGATGCTGACCGTGAGAACGCGCGTGACCATGATGGCTTTCCCTCAGTGGCAGGGAAAGGCGAGGCCGTGGCGGGTGTCGTGCGCGGCGTTGTGGACATTCGTCGAGGCCGCGAAACCGGTCGTATAGACCAATGCGATTCCGACGATGAGGGCGGCGGCGACTGCCTTCACCCGCTCCGAGACGCTGATCTGTGAGGTGGAAACCGAAACGGTATTCATGACTGTTCTCCGTAGCCGCCCCGCCGGCAGCCGGTTGGATCGTTGCGGGTCGACGGCAGGTCTCCTGGCTCGCGGATTTGGCGCCCTTGTGCCGCCTTCCCGGAGCGTGCGCTCCAGTGGCCGATGGCGAAGGACATCCGCTTACAGTTGCGGGGGCAGCCGCGGTCTCGCACCGCGTTCCCTTTTCACCTCCTCGCGGAGGCACCGTCAGCGACGATCATTAGCCTTCGGCGGACTGCTGTGCAATGCAAAGGACGTGTCATCCGCGAGCCCTCATCCTGAGGAGCGCCGCAGGCGCGTCTCGAAGGATGCTCCAGATGGTTCCGGAGCTTTCTGGAACATCCTTCGAGACGCCGCTCACGCGGCTCCTCAGGATGAGGGCTCGTGAAACCAGCGGCCGATGCGATGCAGAAAGAAATCCCCCATCTCACCCTCGTCCTTGGCGGCGCCCGTTCCGGCAAGAGCCGCCATGCCGAGGCGCTGATCGAGGCGTTGCCGGCGCCCTGGAGCTATATCGCCACGGCCCAGGCCTATGACGACGAGATGCGCGAGCGCATCGCCGAGCATCGCGCCCGCCGGCCCGCCGGCTGGCAGACGGTCGATGCACCGCTCGATCTGGCCGAGACCATCGCCGCCCAGCCGGCGGGCCGTCCGATCCTGGTCGACTGCCTGACGCTTTGGCTCACCAATCTGATCCTCGCAGAGCATGATACGGCCGCCGCCCGGGAAACCTTGATCGCTGCCTGCGAGCGCGTCTGCGCCCCGCTCGTTCTGGTCGGCAACGAGGTCGGCCTCGGCATCGTGCCGGAGAACGCGCTCGCCCGCCGCTTCCGCGACGAGGCCGGGCGGCTGCATCAGGCGCTTGCGGCGCGCGCTGCCAGCGTGGTCTTCATGGTCGCCGGATTGCCGATGCGCGTGAAATGATGCGGATGAAAAGATGACCGACAGCGAAGATGCCGCCCGCCACAAGGCGAAGATGGAGAAGCGCAAGGCGGTGCAGGACGCCGAGGTCGCCTCCAAGACGCTCGAGAAGGGGCTCCTGATCGTCAACACCGGCCCCGGCAAGGGCAAGTCGACGGCGGCTTTCGGCCTGATCCTGCGCGCGCTCGGCCATGGCTGGCGCATCGGCGTGGTGCAGTTCATCAAGGGCGCCTGGTCGACCGGCGAGCGCCGGGCGCTCGAAGCCTTCGGCGATCAGGTGAGCTGGCACAGCATGGGCGAGGGCTTCACCTGGGAGACGCAGGACAAGGCCCGCGACATCGCCGCCGCCGAGCGCGCCTTCGCCAAGGCCAGGGAGTTGATGGCCGATCCCAAGATCAGATTGTTGGTGCTCGACGAGCTCAACATCGCCCTGCGTTACGACTATCTGCCGCTCGCCGAGGCGGTCGAGGTGCTCCGCGCCCGCCGGCCGGACCTCCACATCGTCGTTACCGGCCGCAACGCCAAGCCAGAGCTGATCGAGGCGGCCGACCTCGTCACCGAGATGACGCTGGTGAAGCATCATTTCGCCGTCGGCGTGAAAGCGCAGGAAGGGATCGAGTTCTAACGTTGCCTCGCAGGTTGGCACGGGAAGCCGGAAGCGTCGTCTTTCTGGGACGTGACTTCGGAGGTCCCGGTCGAGGCGCGAGGATCCCTCTCCTGGAAGGAGAGGGCAGGGCGAGGTGTGGGAGTCGGACCAGTTCCGCTAGTGCTCACAGCGCGGCTGGATTCAAGCCGACCTTTTCGCTCCGAACACCTCCCCCTACTCTTCTCCTGGAAAGGAGAGGAGTTCCCGAGCCTCTTGACGAGGGCGGCATTCGCTCTCAAATTGAATCTGAATTCAAGTTCAATTCGGAGCCCGCATGGCCGACGGAACGCCAAAGCAACCGCGCAAGGCCGGCAAGCGGGAGGCGATCCTCTCCGCCGCGCGCGGGATCGTCTCCGAAGTCGGCTTCCACGAGACCTCGATCGCCGCGGTGGCTTCCGCCAGCGGCGTCTCGACCGGCAGCGTCTATTCCTATTTCGCCTCCAAGGCCGAGCTGATGGCCGAGATCGTCGCTATCGTCTCGACGCGCGAGCTCGCCGTGCTGCGCGAGATCGCCGCGAGCGATGCTCCCGTCACCAAGCGCCTGACCGCCGCGGTCGAGGCTTTCGCCCGGCGCGCCTTCGCCAATCGCCGCCTCGCCTGGTCGATGATCGCCGAGCCCGCCGACCCGGCGGTCGACGCGACACGGCTTGACTATCGCCGCGAGATCGCCGGCATTTTTCGCGCGCTCGTCATCGAGGGCGGCAGGCAGGGGGCTTTTCGCCCCGTCGATCCGGACGCGGCGGCCGCGATGATCGTCGGTGGCTTCATGGAGGCGCTGATCGGCCCGCTCTCGCCGGAGCGCGCGATCACGCCCGAGCGCGGCCGCGAGATTGCCACGGCTCTCGCCGATCTCTCCCTCGCCGCGCTGATCTCCCGAGAAGGACAGGCCACATGAGCACGCTCGACGCTTACGGCTACGATACGCACGAGGTGCTGAATCAGGCGCCGGCGCTGGCGGATTACGATGCCTTCGCGGCGGATCCGGCTCTCGGCCGCATTCTCGATAGCTTCGGAGCCGGCTGGTTCCGCGAGCAGGCGAGCGTGGTCGGTGGCCATGTCGGGTCGCAAGCGGTCCAGGACCTGGCGCGGCAGGCCAATCGCAGCCTGCCGGAATTGCGCACGCATGATCGCTGGGGCCGGCGCGTCGACCAGATCGAGTTCCATCCGGCCTGGCACGAATTGATGGGCCTCGCGATGCGCGATGAGTTCCATTCCTTGTGCTGGACCAGGCCGCACCAAGGCGCGCAGGTGGCGCGTGCCGCAGTCTCCTATCTCTGGAACCAGGGCGAGAACGGCATCTGCTGCCCGCTCGGCATGACCTATTCGGCCATTCCCGTGCTGCAGCGCGATTCCGCGCGCTGGGCCGAGTTCGGCCGGCTGGTCATCTCGTCGGAGTACGACCCGCGCCCCTTGCCGGCCACGCAGAAGCGCGGCGGCACGGTCGGGATGGCGATGACCGAGAAGCAGGGCGGCTCGGATCTCCGCCAGACCCAGACGGTCGCGACGCGCAATGCCGACGGCACCTACTCGCTCACCGGCCATAAATGGTTCTTTTCCGTCCCGCATTCCGACGTCTTCCTGACGCTCGCGCGGACGGAGGAGGGGGTCTCCTGCTTCGTCGCGCCGGGCTGGCTGCCGGATGGCTCGCGCAACCGGCTGCAGATCCAGCGGCTCAAGGACAAGTGCGGCAACAAGTCGAATGCCTCCTCCGAGGTCGAGTTCCGCGGCGTCCTCGCCCACCTCATCGGGGAGCCCGGTCACGGCATCCGCGCCGGGCTGGAGATGAACCACTATACCCGCCTCGATTTCGCCGTCGGCTCGGCCGGGTTGATGCGCCATGCGGTGGCGCAGGCCGCGCATCACACCGCGCATCGCCGCGCCTTCCAGAAGGCGCTGATCGACCAGCCGATCATGACGAATGTGATCGCTGACCTCGCTCTGGAGGCCGAGGCCTCCGCCTGGCTCGCCTTCCGCTTCGTCCATGCGCTCGATCGCGAAGGCGAGAGCGAGGCCGAGAAGCTGCTCGGCCGCATCGGCGCGCCGATCGCGAAATACTGGAATTGCAGGCGCGTCACGCCGGTCGTCGCCGAAGCGCTGGAATGCCATGGCGGCAACGGCTTCATCGAGGACCATCTGATGGCGCGGCTCTATCGCGAGGCGCCGCTCAACGGCATCTGGGAGGGCACGGGCAATGTCGTCTGCCTCGACGTGCTCCGCTCGATCCGCCGCTATCCCGATTGCGTGCCGGCCCTGCTCGACGAATTGCGCGCCGCCCGCGGCAACGATCCGCGCTACGACGCCTTCCTGACCGAGCTGGAGACCGATCTCGTCGATGTGCTCAGGCACGAGCATCTGGCACGACGCTTCGTCGAGCGGATGGCGCTGGCCCTGTCGGCCTCGCTCTTGATCCGCCACGCGCCGCATGCGGTCGCCGACGCCTTCGTCGCCTCGCGGCTGGCCGGCGGCTGGTCGGGACATTTCGGCTCGCTGCCGCAGGGCGCCGATCTGCAGGCGATCGCGGGGAGAGCCGTGCCCGTTCCCAACTAGGCGGTCACAGGATGGCTGTTGCCGCGAGCAGCGCCGCCAGCCCCCAGAGCAGGCCGCAGGAGCGGCGGTAGAGCCGCAGCGCTCGCCTGATATCGGTCGCATTCGCTTCGGCCCTGCCATCGCCCATCCAGTGGTCCTCGACGCGGGTTTCGCCATAGACGCGCGGGCCGGCGAGGCGCCGGCCCAGCGCGCCGGCCATGGCCGCCTCCGGCCAGCCGGCATTGGGCGAGCGATGCTTGCCCGCGTCGTGCCGCACGGCCCGCCAGGCATTGCGGGCATCGGCTGTCCGGTCGAGAGCGGCGGAGGCCACCAGCAGCAGCGCCGTCAGCCGCGAAGCGGGCAGGTTGACGAGGTCGTCCAGCCGCGCCGCCGCCCAGCCGAAGGCGAGATGGCGCGGCGTGCGGTGGCCGATCATCGAATCGGCGGTGTTGATCGCCTTGTAGGCGGCGATGCCCGGCAATCCGCCCGCGCCGAGCCAGAAAGCCGGCGCGACGATGCCGTCGGAAAAATTCTCGGCGAGGCTCTCGATCGCGGCGCGCGCCACGCCTGCCTCGTCCAGCGTCTGCGGATTGCGCCCGACGATCATCGCGACGGCTCGACGGCCGCCGTCCAGCCCCTCGCGCTCCAGCCCTTCGGCAACACTGGCGACATGTTCGTGGAGGCTGCGTTGGGCAATCAGCGTCGAGGCGAGGAGCGCGAGCGGGATCAGGCCGAGCAGTCCGAAGGAGAGACACAGGCGCTGGGCCAGTGCGGACAAGGCGATGATGACGGCGAGCAGCAGGGCCAGCGCCAGCGCGCCCATGGCCTTGCGCGTGGCGAAGGAGGCGGCCTCGCGGTTCAGCACTCGATCAAGCATGCCGATCCATCGTCCGATCCAGGTGACGGGATGGCCGATTGCGGCATAGAAGCGCGAGGGATAGCCGAAGGCCGCCTCGATCGCGAGGGCAAGCACGAGCAGCGGCAGGCTGGCGGAGAGGTTCATGCGGAGCGCGGGCGCGATTGGGGCTGGAGACTTGGCTGAGGACGGCATCTGGCATGGCGGTGATCTCGCCACGGCCCGCGCGCTCTTTCCGGATGCGCCCGGGCCCTGGATCGATCTCTCCACCGGGATCAATCCGATCCCCTATCCGCTTCCGGAGCTGCCGTTAAGCCTGTGGACGCGCCTGCCGGGCGCCGATGACGAGGCCGCGCTCCTCGCCGCGGCCCGCGCTGCCTATAGGGTGCCGGGCGATGCCGGCATCGTCGCCGCGCCCGGCACGCAGATCCTGATCGAATTGCTGCCCCGTCTGGCGCCAGCAGGGCCCGTCGCCATCCTCGGGCCGACCTATGCCGAGCATGCCCATGCCTGGCGCAAGGCAGGCTATGTCGTCACCGAGGCGGCAAGGCCCGAAGAGGCGGCGGCGACCCTCGTCGTGGTCAATCCCAACAACCCTGACGGGCGGCTGCTCTCGCGGGCGGAAATCGCGGAGCTTGCGGCGCGCTGCGCTGCCCGCGGCGGCTTGCTCGTCGTCGACGAAGCCTTTGCAGACTTCACGCCGGAGACGAGCATCATGCCGGATCTGCCAGCCAGTGTGGTGGTACTGCGCTCCTTCGGCAAGACCTATGGCCTAGCTGGTCTGCGCCTCGGCTTCGCCATTGGTGCGCCCGATCTGACGGCACAGCTCGCGGTGGCGCTCGGGCCCTGGTCGGTCGCCGGCCCGGCTCTGCATCTCGGCGCGCAGGCCTTGGCGGATGCCGCCTGGCTCGCCGATGCCGGTGAAGCGCGGGCGCGGGACGCTGCGCGCCTCGATGAGCTGCTCGCGCCGCGTGGCCGCATCGTCGGCGGCACGAGCCTGTTCCGTCTGCTCGAAACGCCGGCAGCACCAGCACTCTTCGCCCGCCTCGGCCGCCACGGAATCTATGTTCGCCGCTTCCAGAATGCGCCGGATCGTTTGCGCTTCGGTCTGCCGGGCGATGAGGCTGCGTGGTCGCGCTTGCAGCAGGCGCTGGCCGCCGATGTCCGGCAGGCATCGCCGTCAGCGTGAAGCTTGCATGCGGTGGGCGCGGGGACAGCGGCCGGCGCGCCGTCTAACGTCGCCCAAAATGCGGATTCGGGAGGAAGTGCACAGATGACGTTGTTGCCAGCGGAGAGCGAGCTGACGATCGGCTTCGCCCACGCCGCCTATCAGTTGCAGGACGAGTTCCTGACGCGCGGACGCGGCGCGAAGCATTTCGAGGTGCGCACCCTCGACGATCTGCGCGAGCGGGCGCCGGAAGCCGATGTCCTGGTCGTCTCGGGCCTCTGGCGCAACGACATCCTGCCGCGCCTGCCGAAACTGCGTTTCATCCAGTCGGTGAGTGCCGGCACCGACCAGTTCGACAAGGCGGCGCTGGCGGCGGCCGGGGTCCGGCTCGCGAGCGCCCAGGGCAGCAATGAGCGCGCCGTCGCCGAGCATGCGATCTCGCTGATCCTGGCTCTGGCGCGCCAGATTCATTTCGCCCGCGACAACCAGATGGCGCAGCGCTGGCGCCCGATGATCGGCGACCGTGCCCGGCGCGAGGACGAGCTCGGCGGCAAGACGCTGGTGATCGTCGGCCTCGGCCGCATCGGCCTGAGACTCGCGAAGCTGGCCTGCGCCTTCGACATGCGCGTCATCGGCGTGCGCCGCAATCCGGAGGCGCATCCGCATGTCCATGCGATCGTCAAGCCCGACCGTCTCGCCGAGGTCGTGGCGGAGGCCGATTTCGTCGCCCTGACCTGCCCGCTCACGCCTGAGACCGAGGGGCTGATCGATGTGCGCATCCTCGGTGCGATGAAGCCTTCGGCCTTCCTCGTCAATGTCGCGCGCGGCAAGGTCGTCGACGAGGCGGCCCTGCTCGGCGCGTTGGCCGGCGGCCAGATCGCCGGCGCCGGGCTCGACTGCTTCCATGAGGAGCCCCTGCCGGCCGCCTCGCCCTTCTGGCGCCTGCCGCAGGTGATCGTCACCCCCCACAGCGCCGGCGAGACGCGGCTCTACGAGCGCAATGTCGTCGACATGCTCCTCGACAATCTCGACAGGCTGGCGCGCGGCGAGCAGAGCCTGCGCAACCAGGTCGTCTAGGGAGGATCGCGGCGTGCCGCCGCATCTCTTCCGGTCGGGCGGGCCGGCGCTGATCCCCGCGCTCGGCGTCACCCAGATCTTCGGCTATGGCGCGCTCTATTACGCCTTCACCGTGCTCGCGCCGCGCATCAGCGCCGAATTCGGCTGGGCGCCGGAATGGACCTTCGGCGGTTTCGCCGTCGGCCTGCTGCTGGGCGGCGCGGTCGCGCCGGTGACGGGGAGCCTGATCGACCGCTACGGCACCCGGCTGGTGATGACGCTGGGTTCCGTCCTGGCCGGGCTTTCTCTGATGGCGCTCGCCGAGGTGCGCGGCATCGTCAGCTATGTCGCGGCGATGGTGGTGCTCCAGGCGGTCACGACCGCGGTGTTCTACGATGCCGCCTTCACGGCGCTGAGTCAGGCGCGTGGCGACCGGGCACGCCGCGCGATCAGCCAGCTCACCCTGATCGCCGGCTTCGCCTCGACCCTGTTCTGGCCTCTGACCAGCACCCTGCTCGCCATCCTCGACTGGCGCGGCGTCTACCGGCTCTACGGCCTGTCGCAGCTCGTCATCTGCGCGCCGCTGCATCTCGCCTTCCTGCCCGGCCGGGTCCGCCGTGCGGCCGCCCAGCCTGCGGCGATCCCGGACGATGCCGGCGCGATCGCGGCGCCGGCCTATCTCGGGGGCGAGGCGCGCCGTCGCGCTTTCCTGCTGCTGGCGCTCGCCTTCTCGTTGCAGGGCTTCGTCGTCTCCGCCATGGCCGTGCATCTGCTGGCGCTGCTGCGCGGTTTCGGGCTTAGCGCGGCCGTGGCGGTGGGCATCGGCACGATGCTCGGGCCGTCCCAGGTTGCGGGGCGCCTCGTTGAGATGCTGTTCGGGAAGGCTGTGCCGCCGGTGACCACGGCCTGGGTCTCCGCCTGCCTGATGCCGCTCGGCCTCGCGCTCCTGTTGATCGGGGGCGCATTGCCGGCGGTCGCCGGTCTCTTCGCCGTCGCCTTCGGCATCAGCATGGGGCTGGGCTCGATCGTGCGCGGCACGGTGCCGCTCCAGCTTTTCGGGCCGGTCGGCTTCGGTGCGACGATGGGCAAGCTCGCGGCGCCCGGCCTCGTCATCAAGGCGGCGGCGCCGCTCGTCTTCGCCATCGCGCTGGAACGCGGCGGCGTGACGGTCTCGACGCTGGTGCTGATCGTGCTGTCCGCCCTGGCGGCGGCGGCCCTCTTCGTGCTCGCCCGCAGCCGCGCGGCGTAACCCTTCAGGCCAGCATGGTGCGCCACCACCGGCGCGCGGCGTCGCGCGTCCGCATGGCGAAGCCATAGGCCGAGGTTTCCCTGACCCAGCCGAGCACGGTGTCGCGCACCCGCACCACCTGCGCCATGATCCAGGCGAACCAGCGATAGCTCAGCAGCTTCTCGCGCCCGGCCTCATAGATGCGCTCGACCAGGACGAAGCTCATTAGATGCGCGAAGGCGGTCACGACGAGCCCGGGCCAGAACTGGCCGCGCGCGAACAGCAGCAGGCCGAAAATCTTCAGCGGTTCGGCGATCGCGAAGGGGATCGCCAGCGCCAACAGCACGAGCGGGCGCGGCAGGGCGGCGACCCTCTCCTCGAGCTTTTGCACGATGCGCAAATCGGCAAGCCGGCGGATCAGCGGCCGGTAGAGCGGCCGCAGCAGCTCGTCGAGGACGATGAAGACGACGAGGATCGCGCGCAGCACCGCGAGCAGCCCGCGCTTGAGCGGGCCGCGCTTCGGGGCGGGCGGAGGCGAAAACGGATCGGACATCGCAGCCGGATTCATAAGCCTGAATTGATGGCGTTTCAAAGCCTGCGGCGCGGCGCATCCGGGACATGCCCCGCTCAGCGGCGCGCATCCTCCTTGAGCATCGCCGCGCCCTTCTCGGCGATCATCATGGTCGGGTTGGCGGTGTTGCCCGAGGTGATGGCCGGCATCACCGAGGCATCGATGACGCGCAGCCCGCTCACGCCGCGCACCTTGAGCCTTTCGTCCAGCACGGCGAGGGGATCGTCGGCGCGGCCCATCTTCGCCGTGCCGACGGGATGGAAGATCGTCGTGCCGAGCTTGCCGGCGGCCTCCAGCAGCGCCGCGTCGGAATCGGCGGCCGCGCCCGGCAGATATTCCTCCGGCCGGAAGCGGGCGAGCGGCGCCTGCGCCACGATCCGCCGCGTCAGCTTCAGCGCATCGATCGCGACCTGCCGATCCTCCTCCGTATCGAGATAGTTCGGGGAAATGACCGGTCCGTCATAGGGATCGGCCGAACGCAGATGCACGCTGCCCCGGCTCGACGGCCTGAGATTGCAGACGCTCGCCGTGAAGGCGTCGAAGGGATGCAGGCCCGATCCCCAGCTATCCAGCGACAGCGGCTGGAAATGATATTGCAGGTTCGCCGTCGCGTAGTCCGGCGAGGATTTGGCGAAGGCGCCGACCTGCGAGGGCGCCATGGTCAGGGGGCCGGTGCGCAGCGCCGCCCATTCCAGCGCCATCAGCGGCCGGCGCCAGAGCCTCGCATAGTCGCTGTTCAGCGTCTTGACGCCATGGACCTTGTAGACCGGCCGGATCTGCAGATGGTCCTGCAGGTTCGCGCCGACGCCGGGCGCATCGACCCGCGTCTCGATCCCGAGCGACTGGAGATGGGCGCCGCCGCCGATGCCGGAGCGTTCGAGCAGGAGCGGGGAGGCGACGGCGCCGGCCGACAGCACCACCTCGCCGCGCACCTCCACCCTGAGCTTCTCCGCGCTCGGCGTACCCGCGCCATGGGTGAATTCGACGGCGGTCGCGCGGCCCTCCTCGAAGACGATGCGCTCGACATGCACCCGCGTCTCCAGCCGCAGATTGCTGCGGTCACGCTGGTCGAGCAGCGGCCTCAGAAAGGCGTTGAAGGCGCTCAGCCGCCGTCCGCGCCGCTGGTTCACCTGGAAATAGGAGGAGCCTTCATTGTCGCCGGTGTTGAAATCCGGGATCTTGGCGATGCCGGCCGCCTCGGCCGCGTCGCGGATGGCGTCGAGAATCGCCCAGCGCACCCGCGGATGCTCGACGCGCCATTCCCCGCCGGCCCTGTGCAGCCCGCCGGGCGGCGGCGCGATATGGTCCTCATGTCTGAGGAAATAGGGCAGCACATCGTCCCAGCCCCAGCCGGAGAGGCCGCGCTGGCGCCAGCCATCGTAATCGGCCGCCTGGCCGCGCATATAGACCATGGCGTTGATCGCCGACGAGCCGCCGACGACCTTGCCGCGCGGATAGGCCAGCACCCGGCCGCCGAGCCCCGCTTGCGGCTCGGTCTGGAACATCCAGTCGGCGCGCGGATGGCCGATGGCGAAGAGATAGCCGACCGGAATGTGGAACCAGATCCAGTCATCCTTGCCGCCGGCCTCCAGCACCATGACTTTCCTATCCGGATCGGCCGCCAGCCGGTTGGCGACGACGCAGCCAGCCGAGCCCGCACCGATGACGACATAGTCGAAAGTGCCGATCAGGCGGCGGTCGGTCGAAGGCGTATCGGGCATGGCGTATCCGGTAGGACGATCAAGAGACCACCGATCGCCGGTGGCCGATCAGCAATTTGGCATAGCTCGGTATGGGGCGACAGCGCGCAGAAATGCGCCATTCGTTGATGTCCACCTTCGCTCCAAATTCCCTGGTAGCAGGGAATTATCTGGGATCTTTGAGCTGCTAGGAGGATCGAACCCACGTCTTCTGTGGCCTAAGCGCTTGTAGGAATGGCGATCTTCGTCGGTAGCGTGTTTTTTCGAGCAGGGAATTTGCCTGCGGTGAGTAGGGATTGCTGGCGGCTCGATTAGAGATGTCGGTGTTGCCGCGAAAGCCTGCAGAGGTTGTCGAGTTTGACGGCAAGACGTAGCAGGCGGTGGCCGAGCTGACAAAGACTGTGTTCATATGTTCCTATTGGAGGGCTACGGTCCTTTACAGGATGCTCGTGTGCGTTAGCAGTGGGAAGTTCGTGATTCACGGGCAATGGCCGAGACCGATCAGATTGTGTCCGGCACTCCTGATTGAGGCATTTCACCTCTGAGTGAGCAGCCCTCGTTAGGCAAGGTGGAGGCCTTCCAGCTGGGCTGGACAGGTCGTGATTTGCTGTGAGTGCCTTGTTCTGGTCGTCTCCTTGAAAAGGGAACGATCTTAATATCCTCTCATCCAAGTCTCCGGAGCGCGCTCGTCAGCGCGTCCAGCCCGCGATCAAGGATCTCGGCTCAAACGCGTTGCGGCGTGCTTTGCGCCGCAGGTGAGCGAGAGGGAGCTGTCAGAGTCGGTGCCGTCGGTGCGCAACGTGCGGACGCACTCGAAGAAGCAGATCCATCTGATTGTCGAGAGCATCACGACGTTCGGCTTCGTGTCGCCGATCGTGGCGGCGGTGAATGGCGAGATCGTTGCTGGGCATGGTCGCTTTGATGCGGCGAAACTGTTCGGGATGAAGACAGCCACGTCGATCACCTCAGCACTCAGCAGATCCGGACTTTGCGGATCGCCGATAGCCAGCGGTGGCAAGCGTGGCCTGCAGCATGAGGATACGAACCTCATCCGCCTTGTCGATTTCTCCCGTGGCGCGATAGAACTTCAGCCCGTTTCGATCGTCGGGGATATGACTGCCCGTGACGATGATCGCTGGGCTGCCTCTCCTCATTGCGGTCAGAGCCAGCGCCGGCGTAGGAAGTGCGCCGCAATCGACTGGAACGAGACCGGCATCGGCGATCGCATGCGCGCACTGAGAGGCAATGAGCGGACTCGAAGCACGTAAGTCGCGTCCGATGAGAACCTCGTCGTCGGGAATCATTGCCTCGTCCTCGCGCAGAACGGCGCGAAAGGGCCGAACATAAGTGTAGGTCGGGACGCCGGCGAGTTCATCGACGAGGCCGCGCAAGCCGGAGGTTTCGAATTTTGGACTGCTCATGTCTAACGTCCATGGTCGACCCTGGCTCTTCTTATTTGATAGATAGAGAGACGATCATCATAAAATAAAAGATATGCAGAAATTTTATGCTATTCAACTCCGTCGATATACATCTTCAATTCGGATAATGTCATCTTCGCCGAGATATGACCCAACTTGAACTTCAATCAATTCTAGCGGAATCTTACCCGGGTTGGCCAGGCGATGAACGCATCCGATCGGCAGATAGATCGATTCGGTCTCGTGCACGACGATGGTCGCATCATTGCGCGTCACTTCCGCCGTGCCGCGCACCACGATCCAGTGTTCGGCACGATGATAGTGCTTCTGTAGAGAAAGAATGCCCCCCGGCTTTACGGTGATACGCTTCACCTGATAGCGAGCCCCCATATCGACTGAGAGATATTTGCCCCAGGGGCGCTGGATTTCGCGATGGACACCGGCTTCGGCCTCGCCTTTGGACGTGATCAGCGTGACCATGTCCTTAACCTTGTCGGCCTTAGCCTTCGGCGCCACCAACACGGCATCACGCGTCGAGATCACAGCAATGTCATCGAGGCCGATCACGGCAACTAGGGTGTCTTCAGAACGGACGAGATTATTCGATCCATCCAGCACATAGCCACGTCCTTCGACGGCGTTGCCGTTGGTGTCCTTCTCTGAAAGATCCCAGACTGCCGACCAACCGCCAACATCCGACCAGCCGAAATTGCCGGTAATCACCGCAGCCTTTTTCGTTCGCTCCATCACGGCATAGTCAATTGAAATTGTCTTGGCCTGGTCGAATGCCTTGGCATCAAGCAATAAAAAATCCAGATCGGGTTTAGCTTCAGCGACGGCTATCATCACGGGTTCCAGCACATGTGGCTCGAAGGCCTCCAACTCGGCGCGCATTGTTGTCGCATCGAAGATGAAGTTGCCGGAATTCCATAGGAAGCCGTTCAGCAAATATTGTGCGGCGCGCTCCGCATCTGGCTTCTCGACGAACGCTGCGACCTGTCGCACTCCGCTGGAGATCTCCTTCCCCGGCTGGATATATCCGTACCCAGTCGCTGGGTAATTGGGCGGGATACCGATCGTCACGATCTTGCCTTGTGCCGCAACAACCCCGGCCTTACGGCAGGTCTCGACAAAAAGCACGCTATCCTGAACGATGTGATCGGCGGCAAAGACGCCAACAATAGCATTAGGGTCACGCGCAAGCGCGAATTCTGTCGCCACGGCCACCGCGGCCGCAGAATCACGGCGCATTGGCTCCAGTACGACCTGTGCCGATATTCCAACCGCCTGCAACTGCTCGAGAACTGTGAAACGGTACTCGGCATTGGTGATCACGATTGGCTCTGCGAAGACGGTCGAGTTCGCCAATAGCCGAATGGCCCGTTGGAAAGTTGAATCCTGTCCCAGCAGCGGAATGAACTGCTTCGGCATCGTATCACGTGAGACTGGCCATAGACGCGTTCCCGCGCCCCCACACATTACGACTGGGATTAGCTTTGAAACCATATTTGCGCACTCCTGATGCCGGTTCTCTAGTAAGTCTATGGAAGCTGCACAAGCCTGGCCGAACTGCGGCGAGCCGTGCGGTGTAAACTGATGAGGAAACCCTGTGGTGCGAACTGCACCGTTCCAGACGTCGTGAAATTTGTCTGGTGGACGCCCCTTTGGGTCGGCGTCGTAAGGAGCCACTGCTGCCGAATGCGGGCGGACGGAGCTGCCGTTTCGTGGGGCCCCTTCGCGGAGTGCCTCAGCTTGTTGACTTTGGCTGCAGAGCGTGGCCAGAGAAAATGAACCACTCAAGACGCATAATTGGACGCGGAGCCCGTTCAGGACATGACAGCAAGACGAGCGCTAATCACCGGTGTCACCGGACAGGACGGCGCCTATCTTTCACAATTTTTGCTATCGAAGGGCTATGAAGTCCACGGTCTGCTGCGGCGCAGCGCATCGGCCGATGTGGTGAATAGCCGCCTAACTTGGCTTGGTATAGCTGATCAGGTCATTCTGCATGACGGCAATCTGACTGACTTGTCCGGGTTGATTCGCACGCTAACCGAGATTCGCCCGGATGAAATTTATAATCTGGCCGCCCAATCTTTCGTGAAGTCGTCTTGGCAACAACCGCTGCTCACCGGAACGGTTACGGGTCTGGGCGCAGGCAACATGCTCGAGGCTGTCCGTTTGGTTTGTCCGACTGCGCGATTTTATCAGGCGTCGTCTTCAGAGATGTATGGACTGATTCAGGAACCCATACAGTCAGAGAAAACTCCGTTCTATCCACGCTCGCCCTACGCCGTGGCAAAGCTCTATGCGCATTGGATGACGGTAAATTACCGTGAGAGCTTTGGACTGCACGCATCAAGCGGCATTCTCTTTAACCATGAGTCTCCGTTGCGAGGCATCGAGTTTGTCACTCGCAAGATCACAGATGGTGTCGCGCGGATTAAGTTGGGCCTACGCAATGAACTCGCGCTCGGCAATCTCGACGCCAAACGCGATTGGGGGCATGCTCGCGACTACGTCAAAGCGATGTGGTTGATGCTGCAGCAAGACAAGCCAGACGATTATGTTGTTGCCACCGGGCGAACCGTTTCGGTCCGCGAGTTCTGTGAGCTGGCCTTCGGTTATGTCGGCCTTAACATGGATGACCATGTTGTAGTCGACCCGCGCTATCTGCGCCCCGCGGAAGTCGAGGTGCTGCTGGGCAATCCTACCAAGGCCACGGAGGCGTTGGGATGGACGGCCGAGACCAATCTTGAGCAACTCGTCACCGAGATGGTTGAGGCCGACCTAGAACGATTGAAACAACATACGCATTTGTAACAGCAGGATGCTGGCGGCGATGCGGCTCCTGATAACCGGTGCGGCTGGCTTTGTCGGCTCGTATCTACCGCCGGCGCTGACCCGCGCCTGCGGTCGAGACATTGAGGTCATCGCGACGTCAAAGACGTCGGGGCATCATCCTGTCCATGGATATGTCGAGGCATTGAACGTCCAGGACCGCGCCGCAGTCCGGCAGGCGCTCGAACGCTACGCACCCACTCATGTAATCCATCTCGCCGGGATCGCTTCTCCAGCGGCAGTAGACACAGATCTGCGCTTGGCCTGGGACGCGCATCTCGGCAGTGCGCTTAATCTGAGCGAGGCTATCCTCACGCATGTACCCAGCTGTTGGCTACTGCATATCGGCACGGGCATGATCTATGGCAACAGCGCCAAGTCGGGCGAGCCCTTAGGCGAGGATGCGCTGCTGGCCCCAATCGATAGTTATTCCGCGAGCAAGGCCGCTGCCGATCTCGCCCTTGGAGCGATGGTGCAGCGCGGGCTGAAATGTATCCGCCTACGACCGTTCAACCATTCCGGTCCAGGTCAGAGCGAGGCCTTCGTGCTGCCTGCCTTCGCGATGCAGATCGCTAGGATCGAAGCCGGCCTTGCGCCGCCCGTGCTCCAGGTCGGCAACCTCGATGCCGAGCGGGATTTTCTGGACGTCCGGGATGTGGCTGACGCCTATGCCTTAGCCGCCCAGCAGGCCGGATCGCTCGAACCGGGAGCGATCTTCAACATCGCCTCTGGCACGCCGCGCCGCATTGGCGCCATACTCGAGTGTCTTCTGGCGCGCAGCCGTGTGACGATCGACGTTGCCCATGATCCCGCGCGCATGCGACCGAGCGATCTCCCACGCATCCTCGGTAATGCCGCCCGGGCAAAGGAAGTGCTAGGGTGGTCGCCGCGACATACTTTCGAAGATATGGTCTCGGCCGTGCTGGACGATTGGCGCGCGCGGATCGCCAAGCTTTAACCTGACGGGTTCGCGAATGTTTTTAGCAGTCTGGCGGTACCGCCATTTCATCACCGCCTCGATTCGCGGTGAGCTCAAGGGACGCTATGCGCGCTCGCGTCTCGGGCTTTTGTGGACAGTCCTGAACCCCTTGGCGCAAGCGACAATCTTTGCGGTGATCCTCTCCGAAGTTCTCGGCTCCAAGCTCGGCGGCGTTGACGTGAAGGGCGCTTATCCGATCTACCTCATGTCGGGCATGGCGGCCTGGGGTCTGTTCAGCGAGATCCTGAACCGTTGCCTCTCGGTGTTCGTCGACTATGCGGGCACGTTAAAGAAGATTTCGTTCCCGCGCCTGTGCTTACCGATCATCGTTTGGGGCGGCGCGCTGGTCAACCATGTGCTGCTCCTGCTGTCCGTGGTCGTGGTCTTCGCTTTCTTCGGACATTTTCCGAGCTGGGCATGGCTTTCGGTCGTCCTCGGCATCGCGTTGATCTCGATGCTTGCTTTCGGTCTCGGCATGATGCTTGGGATCTTCCATGTCTTTTCTCGGGATGTCGGCCAGGTCGTCGCGGTCCTGTTGCAAATCTGGTTCTGGCTGACGCCGATCGTCTACATGCGCGACATCCTCCCTGCACATCTGCGCTGGCTGCTCGACCTCAATCCGATGACGGCGCTTGCCGGAATCTATCAGAACGCCCTGCTGTTCAATCGTTGGCCGGACCTGTCGACGCTCGCGCTTCCGGCCGTGCTCGCGCTCACGCTGTTCGCCATGTCCTTCCTTCTCTTTCGCCGCGCCAGCGCCGAACTGGTTGATGTGCTATGAGCCGCGTCGTCCTCTCAGTTGAACGACTCGGCAAGGCCTTCACGAGCTATCGGAGCAATCTGCTGCGCTTTGCGAGCTGGTTTGGAGCCCCCACGCATCCGGACAAGGAATATTGGGCAGCCCGCGACATTAGCTTCGAGCTCAGGACAGGCGAGGCGTTGGCCCTGATCGGACAAAACGGCGCCGGCAAGAGCACGCTGCTCAAGCTGATTACGGGCACATTGCGGCCGACCGAGGGGATCGTGGCGGTCAACGGCCGGATCAGCGCCATCCTGGAACTGGGGCTCGGCTTTAATCCTGAATTCACCGGGCGTGAGAACGTCTTCCAGGCGGGCGGGCTAATGGGATTTTCCCAGCATGAGATAGCGGCCTTTCTCCCTGATCTCGAGGATTTCGCTGAGCTCGGCGATTTCTTCGACCAGCCCTTGCGCGTTTACTCGTCGGGCATGCAAGCACGGCTTGCCTTCTCGCTGGCGACTGCAATGCGGCCCGAGATCTTGATCGTCGACGAGGTGCTCTCGGTCGGCGACAGCTATTTTCAGCACAAGAGCTTCGACCGGATCCGCCAGTTCAAGGACCAGGGGACCGCGATCCTCTTCGTCTCGCACAGCATGGGCGACGTGCGCGCGCTTTGCGACCGGGTGTTGCTGCTTGACAAAGGGCGCGCTCTGAAGGACGGCCCGCCGGACGAGGTTGCGGATTACTACAATGCGATGATTGCGGAGAAGGAAAACGCAAAGCTCACCGTCGAGCAGAAACGTGTGCAAAGTGGTTGGGTTAGCACCCGGTCCGGGACGTTCGAGGTAAAGGCCGCAGCCCTCGAGCTGCTCGATGCGCAGTCGCGTGAGCCTGTGGCGGTGGCGCGGGTCGGGCAGAAGCTTTTATTGCGGCTGCGAGCGAAGGCAGAAAGTGATATCCCGACCCTAGTGCTTGGATATATGATCCGTGACCGTACGGGACACGTGGTTTGGGGCACGAATACCTGGCACACGAAGCAGACTGTCTCAGGCGTGACGGCGGGAGAAACGATCGAATTCGAGCTGCGCTTCACCTGCCGACTCGGTCCTGGTTCCTATTCATTTTCTCCTGCGCTGGTGAGCTCCGATACGCATCTCGAAAACAATTATGAGTGGAGCGACAACGCCATCATCTTCGACGTCATTAACGTCGACGAGCACTTCTTTATCGGAACCTGCTTCCTTGATGGCAGCTTCGACATCAAACGGCTGCAGGCATGACGTTCACATCCTACGCTCAGAATCTGGAAGACGTGATCCTTATGCGCGCGCTGGGGCACGTACAGGCGGGGACCTATATCGATATCGGCGCGAACGACCCTGTCGCCGATTCCGTTAGCCTTGCGTTTTATGAGCGTGGCTGGCGTGGCGTGCATGTCGAACCGGTGCCAGAGTTTGCTGATCGCCTGCGCGAGGCACGGCCAGATGAAGAAGTGATTCAGGCGATCGTTGGTCTACGCGATGGTATGGTACCGTTTTACAGCATCCGCGATACCGGGATGAGTACAGCTGACCAAGTTATCGCCAAAGAACGTGAAAGAGCGGGCTTTCCGATCGAAGAGATCCACGTCAAATCGATCACATTGGCGACGATCTTTGACAAATTCGACGGACGGGACATCCACTGGCTCAAAATCGACGTCGAGGGCATGGAGGAGGATGTTATCGAGAGCTGGGGGACGTCAAAGGCGCGCCCTTGGATCATCGTTCTCGAGAGCGTTTCGCCGACAGACACGACCGTCGAGACTCTTGGCTGGGAAAAACATCTTATCAAGCGGGGCTACCAGTTTGCTTATTTCGATGGGTTGAACAGATTCTATGTCATCGACACTCACCGTGAACTGCTGAAGAAATTCGACCTAGGGCCGAATTTCCTCGACGATTTCGTTGTCGGGGATCTTTCTCCTTTCGCCAGAGGTGTCCAAGCGCAGCTTGCGAGCCGGGCGGCTGAAATTCAGAACCTCAACCTCGCAGTGGTTGGGCGGGACCGGCAGCTCGCGGATGCTGTCGCGAAACAGGGAGAGCTCCAGCGCTCGGTGCAGGACTTTCAGTCACGGCTCAAGGGAGCAGAAGCACGCGGTACCGCGCTGCAGTCGCAACTTGATGCAGCAGAAGCACGCATCGCAGCGCTCTACAAGAGTACGTCCTGGCGTCTGACGGCGCCGCTGCGGCGATTGGCCATTGTCGCGCGCACGCTGCTGCGCGGCGGAGTGGCTTGGGCGAGCTTCGCTCCCGGCAGCCGGCCGCGCCGTCTCTCCCGGCGGTGGTTGATGCGATGCTTTGATGCCATCGTCGGCAATCCGTGGCTTCGCCCTGTCGTTGGGCGCGTCTTTCGGCGTTTTCCCCGCCTGAAGGAACGGCTCATGACGGCGATACGGAACGAGCGGGCGCTTTCGCTCGATTTCGGCTTGCGCGGCGCGACCAATGTTGCATCAGCCACTTTGATGAGCCCGTTCGTGGCGCCGGCCGACGAGGCCACCATCTATCTATTCGTCGACCATACGGTCGCTTGTGCAACGAACACCGGCGTGCAGCGAACGGTGCGGGGCATCGCGAGCGGCTTGACCCGTTTGGGCCAGCGGGTTCGCTATGTGAAATGGGATCCGAACCTGTCTGCTTGTGTACTGATAGATCAGGGCGAACTGCAAGAATTCGCGAAATGGAACGGCCCGTCGATCACAGATGAGGAGCGCGAGGGCTATCCGTCGTCGGGTGAAGCGCCGGTTCCCGTCGTGCCGAGATTCGGCGACTGGCTGATCGTGCCAGAGGTGCCGCATATCACCTTTCAGCGCATGCCTGCGACGCTTGAGCTGATTATTTGGGCGCGAGGTGCAGGAATCGGTGTCGGCTTTGTCTTCTACGATGCCATTCCGCTGCGGCGCGGCGAATTCGCCCATATGGCGCCGGCTCACGCCGCCTACATGCAGGCGCTCCGCCTGGCAGATATCGTTTGGCCGATCTCGCGCTGGGCTACCGACGATCTCGTGGCCTTCTGGGCTGCGGGAGAAAATGCAACGCCCGACACGATGCCAAAGGTGTTGCCACTGCATCTGGCGGGAGCGCTCGACTGGGCAAGGGCGACCGCGCCAGCGGCGGTCACCGAAAAACTGATTCTCGCCGTCGGGACTCTAGAGCCTCGCAAGAACCAACTGGCCCTCATCCGCGCTTTCCGGACTTATCTGCGCGATCATCCCGGCAGCGACTGGCGGCTGGTCCTGGTCGGAAACCTGCACCCGCTCGTCACCCAGGAGGTGCAAGAGGCTTGCGCTGCCGTCGCAGAGATCAGCCATCGTCCGGCAATCCCGGACAAAGAACTCCGTGACCTGTTTGAACGTGCTGCCTTTACAGTATTCCCTTCCTTGGAGGAGGGTTTCGGCCTGCCCATCCTGGAAAGCTTGTGGTTCGGCAAGCCCTGCCTATGTGCCGATTTCGGCTCGATGGGGGAGGTGGCGGAGGGCGGTGGCTGTCTTACCATTGACATGAACGACGAGGCCGCTCTCCTTCAAGCGCTGCAACGGCTGATCGAGGATGATGATCTGCGTCAGCGCTTGGCCTCGGAAGCGTGCGCCCGCGCCATGATCGAATGGAAGGATTATGCACGATCTATTCGAGATTCGGCGTGGTGCGCCACCGGCCCGATATTCTACTACTGGGTGGATGGTACGGTAGCATTTGCTAAGAATACCGGCATCCAGCGCGTCGTGAGGCAGTTGGCGCGCGAACTGATGCAGAACGGAAATCGCCTCGTTCCTGTCAAGTTCAACAGCGACGGAACTGGGCTAGCTTCGGCGACGCTTGAGGATTTGCTTCATCTTGCTCAATGGAACGGCCCCTCGCCCGAAATGTGGAGCGAATGGATTCCGCCCGCGGCAGTAGGCGCGAACGGATTCTTCATAATGGCCGAGTTGCCAGTTAACCTGACTGCTCGCCAGCAGTCGGATCTAAAAGCTGCCACTACACGCTACAAACTAAAGACCGCAGCCGTATTCTATGATAATATTCCTTGGAAAATGAAGGATGTTTATCGCGATTTTTATTCAGAACCGGTATCGGGCGCTCACAGACGATACATGAACTGGATTTACGATTTCGATTTGGTAATGCCAATATCAAATTATAGTACAAAAGAGCTATTTGCTTTCTATAAAGCAGAGGGAAGGCTTCAGGATCCGTCCGGTGTGGAAATTTTACCGGCCGTCTTGCCAGGTGAGTTCCCTGAAAGTCCGCGCACCCGACGGCCTAGTGCCGTGAAAGCGGATGGACCTATTACAATACTATGTGTCGGCACGATTGAGCCGCGCAAGAACCATCTTGTTCTGCTTGAGGCCTTCATCTTAGCGACCCGTCGCTCGCGACGCGAACTGCGGCTTGTGATCGCAGGGCGGAGGACAGAGCCCAGGCTCGCGGAGCGGATAGAGACAATTTTGGGGGAGAATAACAATATCGTTTGGGAGGACAATGCCGACGACGCACGTTTGAACGACCTGCACCGGGCGTGCGATTTCACGGCTTACCCCTCGTTGGAAGAAGGGTTCGGACTACCGATTCTCGAGAGCCTTTGGTACGGGAAACCTTCGATCTGCGCCGATTTTGGGGCAATGGCAGAAGTTGCCGAAGGCGGTGGGTGCCTTATGGTCGACGTCCGGAATGGCAATGCCTTGGCCGAGGCCATCCTTGAACTGGCGAATAATCCGGAGCGACTGCTAGCCCTGTCGTCGGAGGCCGTGAGCCGGCCTTTCAGATCCTGGCGCGAATACGCCAAGGACGTGCAAAGTCAGCTGCAGCATTTGGCTCCAAGGTTACCGGCGGCAAAGTTGCCAACAGCGGACGATATCTTGCGCCGGGCTGATGACATGCACCTGGTACCTCGCCCGAAGCTGTCTGTATGCATCAGCACCTATAATCGAGCCGAATGGCTGGCTGTGAGCTTGCGGAACTGGGCGCGACTCTATCCAGAGCCAATACAAGGCGTCGAGCTTTTCGTTTGCGATAACGCCTCGACAGACCATACTCCGGAGGTCGTGAAATCTTATCTTGATCGGTCCGATTTCGTTTATCGCCGCAATCCGGTCAATGTTGGGATGCTCGGCAATCTGCGTGAAACCGCACACGCTGCGCACGGCAGCCACATCTGGATTCTCGGGGACGACGATCTGCTCTTGCCAGGTTCGATCGAAAGAGTGCTTCAATCCATCGACGCTAATCCCGGCGTCGGGTTAATTTATCTCAATTATTCCTTCACGCGCCTGGAAGATGCGCGGCAGATTGCAGATTTTGAGAGCTTCTTCCACGATGCAACTCCCATCGTGCCGCCTGAGCCCGATCTCGTTGGACCGATCCGGGATATCTGTGCGCGTAACGAGAATTTCTTCACGGCGATCTACACGTTGGTCCTTCGGCGTGATCACGCGATTGGCGCTTATTCACAAAATACGAGCGGGCGTCCGTTCTCCACGATGCTGACATGCATTCCGACAACGTATTATGTGCTCCATCACATGATGGAAGAAAAGGGCGTCTGGCTGGGCTCGCCACAGGTCGTCGTCAATATGAATGTCTCGTGGATGCGATACGCGCCGCTCTGGATCCTTGAGCGGATACCAGAGGTCTATGACGTCGCCGAACGCCGGGGTGTCTCCCCCGACGACATTAATCGCTGGCGACGTCATACGCTTCCGTCCGTCGTGGCTTTCTTTCGACAAATATTTGAGCAGGATTCGGAGGGTAACGCGGCGTTCATCGATCTGGCGCGAGTGGTGCGCCGGTTCAGCGCATTGCCCGAATTCGCCGACGCTGGCGCAGAAATGCGTGCGGTCTACGAGAAGGCACATCTCGCAAGGCACCCGCTCGCCACACGCCGCGTCGATGAGGTTTTTCCGAGTATGTCAGCTCGATAGAGGTTGGACGCCTGAGCACAGCAACCGCAACAGCCATGTTGCAGTTGCGACCGTAGTACCCTCTGTATATAGCACCGCAAGTGCTAGAGCTCGCCGTGTTTCTCGCGCGATTGGTGGATGATGATGAACGAAGCTGGGTACAGAAAGATTGAACGCTGTCGTCTGAGCGGTAGCCGGAATTTAGTGCCTGTCCTGAACTTGGGTCACCAGGAATTGACAGGAGTGTTTCCAGCTAAGGCTGGGGAGCGAGTTACGAACGGGCCTCTCGAGCTCGTCTGGTGCCCCGACAGCGGCCTCCTTCAACTCGCCCATTCGTACGATCCCGGCGAGATGTACGGGGACAATTACGGCTATCGCTCCGGTCTGAATCAATCGATGGTCGACCATCTGACGCGCAAGGTTCGTCATCTCGAACTCTCGGCTGATCTGAAGCCAGGCGATACGGTTCTCGATATCGGCTCAAACGACTGCACGACCCTCAAAGCCTACTCGACGTCTGGCCTCAAGCGAATCGGGATTGATCCCACGGGAGAAAAATTCCGATCATTTTACCCCGACGACATTAAACTTGTCCCGGACTTCTTCTCCGCCGAGAACTTCTCTAAGGTCTCGAACGAGCGGGCGCGGCTCGTTTCGTCCATTGCGATGTTCTATGACCTCGAGGATCCCGTCGGTTTTGCCCAGCAGATCGAGCAGGTCCTCGCGCCGGACGGGCTGTGGCACTTTGAGCAAAGTTATATGCCGTCGATGCTCCGGCTTTGCTCGTACGATACGATTTGCCATGAGCACCTCGAGTACTATTCGCTCGGTGCTGTGCAGGAGATCGTACGTAAGGCGGGTCTGAAGATCATCGACGTGCAGATGAATGGAGTCAACGGCGGCAGCTTTGCTGTGACGGTCGCAAAAGCGGCCAGTTCGCGCGCAGCAAACCAAGCTGTCATCTCCTGGCTGCTCGAGCAGGAGGAGCGGATGGGACTCGCGACCCCGAGACCGTATCGGGAATTCGAGGAACGCGTCTTCCGGCACCGGGCCGATCTCGTGCGCTTGCTGGACGGGCTTGTCGCGGATGGCAAGACCGTGCTGGGCTATGGCGCATCCACGAAAGGTAATGTGGTTCTCCAATTTTGCGGTCTGACCGAAAAGCACATCCCGGCAATTGCCGAGGTCAATCCGGAGAAATTTGGCCGTTTTACGCCGGGAACCAACATTCCGATTATTTCGGAAGCCGATGCGCGAAAAATGAATCCTGATTATTTCCTCGTCCTACCTTGGCATTTCAAAGATGGGATCCTTCGCCGTGAGCAGAAATTTCTCGATCAAGGCGGGAAGATGATCTTTCCATTCCCCGAGATCGAGATCGTCTGACGCAATCTGAAGCCCTTTCGTGCCGAATTTCCTTGTTCGCCTTTTCCACCAGCAAATCTGGCGCCGACTGCCGCTCGGCGCTCGGCGGGCCGTGTTTGCGCAGGTTTCGGCCTGGCGGGCTCCGTCAATCGCGCCGGAGGCCAAGGCGAAGCAACCGATCATCATTGTCGGCATGCTCCGACAGGCCTCCGGCCTCGGAGACGCTGCACGTAAGTCCCATGACGCGCTCAAGGCCGCCGGAATGTTCGTCTATGGCGTGGATGTCACCAGGCTTCTCATGCACGAGGCGAATTATGCCGACTTCTCCTTCGAGGACGGCCGCGATCTCCTCGGCGAGGGGACTGTCATCCTGCATGTGAGCGGCCCAGTTGTGCCGCGGGTGATGGCCTTCCTCGGCAAGCGCTTCGTGCGCAGCAAGCGGATCATGGCGCATTGGTTCTGGGAATTGCCGACCCTGCCCGAGAACTGGCAACCGGCCTTGCCCTTCTTGCACGACATCTGCGCCAGCACGCGCTTCGTTGCCGATGCGATCCGGCCCATGGCTGGCGGGAGGCCGGTTCACATCGTCTCCTATCCGATCGACCCGGAGATCATCCGGCCGATGCAGCACCTCCAAGCCGGGCCGTTCACCGCGCTCGTCGCCTTCAACTTTGCCTCGAATTTCACCCGCAAGAACCCCTGTGCGGCGATCCGCGCGTTCCGTTTGGCCTTCGGCGATGATCCGGGCGTGCGCCTCGTCGTTAAATATCTGAATGAAGCCTCCTGGCCTGACGGCGTCCGGCTGATGCAGGCAGCCGCCGCTGGCGCCGAGAATATCACGATGAACGGCGAAGTGCTCGACGATGCGGGCGTGGACCATCTCTATCAGCAGTCTGACGTCGTGATGTCGCTCCACCGGGCGGAGGGACTTGGGCTCACGATCGCCGAGGCGATGATGCGCGGGCTGCCGGTGATCGCAACTAACTGGTCGGGCAGCACCGACTTCTTTGCGGCCAATGCCGGCTTCCCGATTAGCTTCAAACTTGTCCCGATCGACGATCCGCAGCAGAACTACGGTGGCGCCGGAGTCCATTGGAGGAACCCGACCGACGCCGTCTGGGCCGATGCCGATATCGAGGAAGCTGCCGCTGCATTGCGGGCGCTGCGGGCGGATACAAAACTGCGTGAGAGCTTAGGCGCCGCCGGAGCCAAGAAGGCGCAGGATTTCTTCGATCCTGCGCGCCATGTTGCGCAGATCAAGCAAGTCCTCAATGGTGAGCAGCAACGCCTCTAGACGGAGCCCGGTCGTTCGATTCAGCCTGGACGGAAAAATTCGTGCCAATTCGACAGGTGGGGCGCCTCGCATCGCAAGGAGGTATCGCTTTGCCCATCATTGCCGGAAGGAGAGGCTTGGCGGCAAGGCGACAATGGGCTACGACCCGGTGGTTCCATTGGCATCGAGCCGACTGACGTTGCCAAATCGAGGCCGCCGAAGGCTAGCTTTGGCGAACCGCTTCACATCGAGAAACGGCGCGCCAACGGGGTCGGCTTTCGGGTCAAATGGGTGAAAACGTGAACAGGCTGGATTTGCGCGCTTTTCAATCCGTGCAGCCCAATACACGCCTCCTCTTGCTGTATCTGGGGCGGCGCGGCGCGATGACCCGTTTCACCTTCGACGCCATGCGCGCGAGCCTCTCGCTATCGGAATTGCAGGTCAGCGTTTGTATCTCGAAGCAGAATGAGAATTTTGCCTCCTACTCCGATTTCGGCCCCGCTCTGATCGGCATCGATACCTTCAACAATCATGCCGGAGCGCTGCTCTCTGCTTGGCGTATCCCGTCGATCGGACGGCATCTCGCGGCCGAGATCGCGCAGCGACGTGTGACGGCGGTGATCGACCTGATGCCGCATGTTTGGTCTTCGTTCCTAGTTCCCTATATCCGTAAGGCCGGCGCACGGTACCTGACCATCGCCCATGACGCGCAAGCGCATCCGGGCGACATGACCGCGTTGGTCAAAGGGCTCACCGACCGAGCATTTGGTCAAGCCGATACCGTGATCGCGCTCAGCGCATCCGTAGCGAGGGACCTGCAGGCGGCCCATAGGGGAGACGGGCTGCGGCTCGTCACGCTTTTCCACCCCATCCTCTCCTATCGCTCGCCACGGCTGCCGCGGCATCGACAGGCAGGTCAGCCGCTTCGTCTGCTCTTTTTCGGCCGAATCATGCCTTATAAGGGGCTGTCATTGTTCGTCGATATGCTGGAAATCCTGCGCGAACGCGGCTTAAGCGTCGAAGCCGGCGTCTTCGGAGAGGGGGATTTGGGTCCTGAGGCCTCTCGCCTTGCAGCCTTAGATGCGGAGGTCGCGAACCGCTGGTTGTCCGACGGGGAGATCGTCTCCGCGTTCGACCGCTACGATCTCGTGGTGGTGTCGCATGTAGAGGCAAGCCAGTCCGGAGTTATCGCTACTGCTTTCGGCGCGGGCCTTCCGGTCGTTACGACTCCGGTTGGAGGACTTCCTGAGCAAGTGAACCACAATGTCGATGGACTTATTGCCGCAGAATTATCAGGGCAGGCTCTAGCGAACGCTGTCGAGCGCATTGCCCTTGAAAAGGGACTCTATGACGTTTTATTCGCTGGAGTCAGAAAACAGCTGAATGACCGTTCTATGCAACGATTTGTCAGCGAACTTGCGAGGCTGGCGAGGGAATGATCTGATTGTCCCGGTGGTGCTACGCGGCGGTGCCGGACCCCGCCTATGACCCGCATCGCGTGAGACCTACCCGAAGTAGCTCTTCTGACCTCAGACCCTCATGCGCTTGGTTGAAATAGTCCTCTGCATCGGTGACGTCGAGCTATAGGGAATTCACCAAACCTGAAACAAGCTTGATGGTGACGCCGTATCAAGGAGCACGATATCTAGACCAGCTAAAAAGGGGTAGACAGGCCGAGATCCTTTGCGACTTCGAGGAGATAACGACCGTACTCGCTTTTTGCGAACCCTTTCCCCAATTTTGCAAGCTCAGCTGCTGCTATCCAACCTTGCCTCGCGGCAATCTCCTCGGGACAGGCGATCCGCAATCCCTGACGGGTTTCCAGGGTCCGGACGAACTCACATGCTTCCAGCAGACTGTCAGGCGTGCCGGTGTCGAGCCAGGCGAAGCCGCGGCCCATCGATTCCACCGAAAGCTCGCCGCGCTCCAGATAGATCCGGTTGATGTCGGTGATCTCGAGCTCTCCGCGCGGCGAGGGCTTCAGCGACCTTGCGATGTCGACGACCTGGGCGTCGTAGAAGTAGAGGCCCGTGACCGCCCAATGCGACTTGGGGTTCTGCGGCTTCTCCTCGATCGAGATCGCCTTGCCGTTCGCGTCGAAATCGATCACGCCGTAGCGCTCCGGATCGCCGACGTGATAGGCGAAGACGGTCGCGCCCTTGGTCCGCGCCTTCGCGCGCGCCATCATCTCCGGTAGGGTGTGGCCATAGTAGAGATTGTCGCCGAGGATCAGCACGGAGGGCTGGCCGGCGACAAATTCGGCGCCGATCAGATAGGCTTGGGCCAGACCGCCGGGGTGGGGCTGCTCGGCGTAGGAAAGACTCATACCCCAGTCCGAGCCGTCGCCGAGCAGGCGCTTGAAGTTCGGCAGATCATGCGGGGTCGAGATGATCAGCACCTCGCGGATGCCGGCGAGCATCAGCGTCGAGAGCGGATAATAGATCATCGGCTTATCGTAGACCGGCAGAAGTTGCTTCGACATCGCCAGCGTCATCGGGTGCAACCGCGTGCCGGAGCCACCGGCGAGGATGATGCCCTTCATTGTCTATTCCTGATCTGCGAGGAGCCGTTTGACGCAGGCTGAAAGCGAGTCCTGCCATTGCGGCAGCCTTACGCCGTGCGTCGCTGCCAGTTTCGTCGAGTCGAGCCGCGAATTCGCCGGCCGGCGCGCCGGTGTCGGGTAATCCGTGGTGGCGATACGCTTGACCGCCACCGGCTTGCCGCCAAGGCGGGCCCGTTCGGCGAAGATCGCTTCGGCAACATCGGCCCAGGCGGCTTCGCCTCGGGCTGCCATGTGGAAGATGCCGCGCAGAGGAACCTCGCCCGGCCGTTCGGCGAGATTGCGCGCCACAGCAAAGATCGCGTCGGCGATGTCGAGCGCGCTGGTCGGACAACCCTGCTGATCGGCGACGACGCCGACCTCGTCGCGCGTCTCGGCCAGTCGCAGCATGGTCTTCACGAAATTCTTGCCGAAGGGGCTGTAGATCCAGGCCGTACGCAGAACGGCATGGTTCGCTGTCGCCGCGGCGACGGCCTGCTCACCGGCGAGCTTGCTCGCGCCATAGGCCGAGATCGGGCCGGTCGCATCGTCCTCGCGATAGGGCCGGCCGAGTGTTCCGTCGAAGACGTAGTCAGTCGAGAGCTGGATGACGGGAATGCCAAGGGCGGCGGCCGCGTGCGCCGCTTCGCCGGCCGCCCCCCCGTTGATGCGCATGGCGAGCTCAGGTTCGCTCTCGGCCTGATCCACGGCCGTATAGGCCGCCGCATTGACGATGACATCGGGCCTGGCCGAGCGCAGAGCCGGCGCGATTGTCCGGTGATCGGCGAGATCAAGCTCCGGGCGGCGCAGCGCGATGACCTCGACACCTGCCGGCACACGCTCCAGCATGGCGCGGACGACCTGGCCGGTCCAGCCGGTGACGGCGATGCGCAGGCCCATCATTCGAAAAAGCGCAGCATTTCGGACAGTCGCGGATGCTTGCGGTCCTTGTCGGAGAGGGTGAGTTTGTCGGCCGGCAGGCGCCAGTCGATGCCCAGTGCTGGGTCGTCGAAGGCGAGGCCGTGGTCGTTTTCAGGCGCATAGGGCGCCGTGACCTTGTAGAGCACCTCGGTGTCGGGTTCGAGCGTGACGAAACCATGCGCGAAACCGACCGGCACCAGGAGCTGCTTCCAGTTCTCGGCCGAGAGCTCGACCGCGACATGCTGGCCGAAGCTCGGGGAGGAGGCCCGGATGTCGACGGCGACATCGAGGATGCGCCCGCGCGTCACGCGCACCAGCTTGTCCTGGGCGAAAGGCGGCGACTGGAAATGCAGCCCGCGCAGCGTGCCGACGGGCGCCGACAGCGACTGATTGTCCTGGACGAAATCGAGATCGAGCCCGGCCTCGGCGAACGCCTTGCGGCTCCAGGTTTCGGAGAAGAAGCCGCGATGATCGCTGAACTTCTTCGGCGTGATCATCTTGACGGCAGGGATCGCCATGCCCTCGACGCTCAGCATCGCTTCCGTCTCCCGCTCAGGCCGCGCCGAGGCGCTCGCCGCGATAGATGCCGGAACGGATATCGCCCCACCATTGCGGATTGGCCAGATACCATTCGACCGTGCGGCGCAAGCCCGTCTCGAAGGTCTCCTTCGGCGTCCACCCGAGCTCGCGGCCGATCTTGCCGGCGTCGATCGCATAGCGGGCATCATGGCCCGGCCGGTCGGTGACATAGGAGATCAGGCGCTCGCGCGGTCCTGTCGGATCGGGTTTGAGCTCGTCGAGGATCGCGCAGATCGCCTTCACCACCTCGATATTGGCCTTCTCGTTATGGCCGCCGATATTGTAGCTCTCGCCGAGCTTTCCGGTGGTGGCCACCGTCAGCAGGGCGTCGGCGTGATCGTCGACATAGAGCCAGTCACGGACGTTCTGGCCGTTGCCATAAACCGGCAGCGGCTTGCCCTCCAGCGCGTTGATGATCATCAGCGGGATCAGCTTCTCGGGGAAGTGATAGGGCCCGTAATTGTTCGAGCAGTTGGTCATCACCACCGGCAAGCCGTAGGTGTGATGCCAGGCGCGCACGAGATGGTCGGAGGCCGCCTTGGAGGCGGAGTAAGGCGAGTTCGGCTGATAGGCGGTGTCTTCCCTGAAGAAGCCCTCGTCGCCCAGCGAGCCGAAGACCTCGTCGGTCGAGATGTGGTGGAAGCGGAAACGTGCCTTTCCGGCTCCGTCCAAACCACGGTAATGCCGAAGCGCCGCCTGCAGCAGGGTGAAGGTGCCGACGATATTGGTCTCGATGAAGTCGCCGGGGCCATCGATCGAACGGTCGACATGGCTCTCGGCAGCCAAATGCATCACCACGTCGGGAGCGAAATCGGCGAAGATCGCCTTCATCCGCTCAGCGTCGCCGATATCCGCCTGCTCGAAGCGATAGCGATTGCTGCCCGCAACAGGCTCCAGCGAGGCCAGATTGCCGGCATAGGTCAGCTTGTCGACCACGCAGACCCGATGCTCGGTCTCCCCGATCAGCTTCCGCACGACCGCCGAACCGATGAAGCCCGCGCCGCCCGTCACGAGAAATTTCAGAGACACGTTACAGAACTCCGAGACGAAAAGCCGTCCAATTTCAAGTCGATCCGGCAAGAAGCAGCCTCTTCAGGCAGCGTCAAGCCGCTTGCGGCTTTCGATCGTCGCGCCGGGGCCGCAGGAAATATGTCGAGATATGTTCCATATGCTGGGCGATTCACGCGCATCTTGTAGAGCGGAGGCGGGATCGCTGCTACCGCTTCACGCCTTGACGATGTTGTCGCCGCCCAACCCGGCTTTCGCACAGGCATTGCGGGTGTCGACGACGAGGCGAGCGGCCTCTGCCAGAGCCCGATAGTCGATCGCGTCGTGATCGGTTGCGATCAGCACGGCGTCATAGCTCGCCACAATGTCGGCCGTCAGAGGAACCGAGGCGCGCCCTGCAAGGTTGCCGTGCTTGCGGGTCCGCGGCAGCTCCGGAACATATGGGTCGTGATAATCGGCTGTCGCGCCGCGTTCTTCTAAAAGCTCGATAAGCTTCAGCGCGGGACTTTCGCGCGTGTCCTCGATATTCTTCTTATAGGCGATGCCGACGACAAGAATGCGCGCGCTGCTCAGTCCACGGCCTTGCCGGCGGTCCAGCGCCTCGGCGACGCGGTCCACCACCCAATGCGGCATGGCGGTGTTGATCTGACCGGCGAGCTCGATGAAGCGGGCGGTGACATCGAACTCGCGCGCCTTCCAGGTCAGGTAGAACGGGTCGATCGGGATGCAATGACCACCCAGTCCCGGCCCGGGATAGAAGGGCATGAAGCCGAAGGGCTTCGTCTTGGCGGCGTCGATCACCTCCCAGACATCGATCCCCATTTTGCTGTAGACGACCTTGAGCTCATTCACGAGTGCGATGTTGACGGCGCGGAAGATGTTTTCGGTAAGCTTGACGGCCTCGGCCGTCCTGGGGCTCGATACGGGAACGGTCTTGACGACCAGCGCGCTGTAGACCGCATTCGCCAGCGCCAGCGCATCGGCTCCGTCGCCGCCGACGACCTTCGGGATGGTCGAGGTGTCGAAATCCAGATTGCCGGGATCTTCGCGCTCGGGCGAGAAGGCGAGGTAGAAGTCGACGCCGCTCTTCAGGCCGGTCGCCTCGAAGATCGGGCGCATGACCTCGTCGGTCGTCCCGGGCCAGGTCGTCGATTCCAGTACGACGAGATGACCCTTCCGCAAGCGCGGTGCGATCGCCCGGGCCGTTGCCTCGACATAGCTCAGATCCGGCTCGCGATGCTTGGTCAGCGGCGTCGGCACGGCGATGACGATGGCGTCGACGTCGCGTAGCTCGTCGAAATCGGTCGTGGCCCGGAAGCGCTCGTCCTTGATCGCGGCGTTGATCGCCTCGGTCGGGATATGCTTGATGAAGCTCTCGCCGCGGTTGATCTGCATGACGCGCTTGGCGTCGATGTCGAAGCCGAGAACCTTGAAGCCGGCCTTGCAAGCCGTCATCGCCAGCGGGAGGCCGACATAGCCGAGGCCGATGATGCCGATTCGGTAGTCCTTCCCGGCGATGCGCGCGAGTTGATCGGAAAGGCCGGAATCGGTGACGGAGCGAGGGGGCGCTGAAGCTGACATGAGCGGCCTTCCGCTGGGTGGGCGCTCACGGCGCGAAAGCAGGATTCAAGGGAGGCTTTGCTGTTCGGTTGGAACGATGTCAACCTGAGGTGCTTTCGTTGCGGAGTTTGTCGCTCTCGTTTTCGGCGGCATTCCATCGCTCGGACCTGCGGCACTCTGAGCCGCTTCAGCGAACGAGGGCGGCGCCTCGCTTGGCCTTTTCCCGGAGCTCTGCAGCAGCGCTTATCCGATCGACCTGCTGCAGCAGAGCGCGCTGCTTGGTGCCGCGCGCGTCCGGAGGCTGTCCGATCGACTTGAGGCAGGATTGTTTTCCTTCCGGCCTCTTGCCACCGGCCCCGACTCGTTGCGATGAGAGGAGTTGCGATGTCTTGTCATGGGTGACCCGTTGAATCACAGCCTGTCGTTGAACCGTGTCGTCGTGACGGGAGCCGCGGGCTTTATCGGCCTTCATGTCGCGGAGGCGCTGCTGGAGCGTGGCGTCGAGGTCATGGGCGTCGATGCGCTCGTCCCCTATTATGACCCGGCGTTGAAGCAGGCGCGCCTCGCCCGGCTGCTGGGCCGCAACGGCTTTTCCTTCGAGCAGATCGACATCGCCGATCATGACGCCTTCGATGCGGCGATCGGTGCATTCCGCCCCGATGCGATCATCCATCTGGCGGCGCAGGCGGGTGTCCGCTACTCGCTTGAAAATCCGCGCGCCTATGCCAGCGCCAATCTCGACGGTTTTCTCTCGGTGCTGGAGGCGAGCCGCCGGCATGCCGTCGGCCATCTCGTCTATGCCTCCTCGAGCTCCGTTTACGGTGCCAATGCAAAGGTGCCGTTCAGCGAGCATGACGGCGCCGACCATCCGGTTTCCCTTTACGCCGCGACCAAGCGGGCGAACGAGCTGATGGCGCACTCCTATGCCCATCTCTACGGGATTCCGATGACGGGGCTGCGGTTCTTCACGGTCTACGGGCCCTGGGGCAGGCCGGATATGGCCTATTTCAAATTCACCAAGGCGATCCTCGAGGGCAGACCGATCGACGTCTATGCCGAAGCGCAGATGAGCCGCGACTTCACCTATGTCGATGATATCTGCGAAGCGATCGTGCGCCTTGCCGCGCAGCCCGCGGCGGCGAACCCGGCTTTCGACCCCGGGCGGCCCGATCCGGCGACCTCCACGGCGCCATGGCGCATCTACAACATCGGCAACCACACCCCGGTGGCGCTCTCGCACTTCATCGACGTGGTTGAAGCCGCCTGCGGGCGCAAGGCGATCAGGCGTCACCTGCCCGCGCAGCCCGGCGACGTGCCGGCGACCTATGCGGATGTGGCCGATTTGGCCGCCGCGGTCGATTTCCGGCCGGGTACGCCGATCGAGGTCGGCATTCCCCGCTTCGTCGCCTGGTTTCGCGATTTCTACCGCGTCTGAGCCGGGAGGCGGGCCCAGTTCGAGCCGCATCGCGTCGCGCGAATCGAAGGCAGCCACTGCGGGCATCTGACCGCGCGTCGCGGCAGCCATGACCGGGGCCGCCTTGCTCCGCACAGGCCGTCTGCGCGATAAGCGATGTGCCGCGTCTTCGGTGTCCGAGCCCAACGGAGTCTCGATGAGTTTCGCGAATATCCACGAGCACGGCTTGGTTCGCCTTGCCTGCGCCGCGCCGCGGCTGAAGGTGGCGGATCCGGCTTTCAACGTCGCGGAGACGGTGAAGCTGCTGCGCCGGGCCGATGAAGGCGGCGCCTCGCTCTGTCTGTTCCCGGAGCTCGGCATCAGCGCCTATGCGATCGACGACCTCCTGCAGCAGAACGCGCTGCTCGACGCGGTGAGCGCGGCGCTGGCGCGCCTTGTCGAGGAGAGCCGCAGCCTGCGTTGCGTCGCGGTCGTCGGCGCGCCGCTGCGGGTCGAGGGGCGGCTGTTCAACTGCGCCGTCGCGATCCATCGCGGCCGCATCCTCGCCGTGGTGCCGAAGACCTATCTGCCGAACTATCGCGAATTCTACGAGCGCCGCCAGTTCGCCTCGGGCGAGCGGGCAGGGGCCCTCTATATCGACCTCTGCGGCCAGGAGGTGCCTTTCGGCACGGATCTGCTGCTGGCGGCGAGCGATATCCCGGATTTCATCGTCCATATGGAGATCTGCGAGGACGTCTGGACGCCGATCCCGCCCTCGTCCTTCGGCGCGCTCGCCGGCGCGACCGTGCTGCTGAACCTCTCGGCCAGCAACGTCACCATCGGCAAATCCGACTGGCGCCATGCCCTGTGCAAGGCCCATTCGGGGCGCTGCATCGCGACCTATGCCTATTCCGCCGCCGGCACGGGCGAGTCGACCACCGATCTCGCCTGGGACGGGCAGGCGATGATCTACGAGAACGGCGCGCTGCTGGCCGAAGCCGAGCGCTTCGCCGCCGAGCCGGAGCTTATCCTCGCCGATATCGACCTCGAGCGGCTGGCGATGGACCGCATTCGCCAGAACACCTTTGGCGACAGCATCGACGTTCACCGCGAGAAGCTCGCCTTCCGCCGCATCGACTTCGCGCTGGAACCGGACCGGGAGAGCGATCTCGGCCTTGCCCGCGCCGTGGAACGCTTTCCCTTCGTGCCGAGCGACGATGCGCGGCTGAACGAGCTCTGCTTCGAGGCCTACAACATCCAGTCGCATGGCCTGCGCAAGCGGCTGGAAAGCACGCGGATCGATAAGGTGGTGATCGGCGTCTCCGGCGGCCTCGACTCGACGCAGGCGCTGATCGTTGCCGCCCATACCTTCGATGCGCTCGGGCTGCCGCGCGAGAACATCCTCGCCTATACGCTGCCGGCTTTCGCCACCAGCCAGGGCACCAAGGACAATGCCTGGCGCCTGATGCGGTCGCTCGGCGTCAGCGCCGAGGAAATCGACATGACGCCGGCCTGCCGGCAGATGCTGGTCGATATCGGCCACCCCTTCGCCGCGGGCGAGCCCGTCTACGATATCACGTTTGAAAACGTGCAGGCCGGGGCGCGCACCTCCGTGCTCTTCCGCCTCGCCAACCGGCACAATGCGCTGGTGATGGGCACCGGCGATTTGTCGGAATTGGCGCTCGGCTGGTGCACCTATGGCGTCGGCGATCAGATGTCGCATTACAACGTCAACGGCTCGGTGCCGAAGACGCTGATTCAGCATCTGATCCGCTGGGTGGCGCAGTCCGGCCGCTTCGGCGCGGAGGCGTCCGCCGTGATGCTCGACATCCTCGCCACTGAAATCTCGCCCGAGCTGGTGCCGGGTGATGGCGACAAGCCGGCGCAGAAGACCGAGGATTTCGTCGGCCCCTATGCGCTGCAGGATTTCAACCTGTTCTACACGACGCGCTACGGCTTCAGGCCCAGCAAGATCGCCTTCCTTGCCGAACATGCCTGGCGCGATGCCGCCAAGGGCGCCTGGCCGCCCAATATGGAGGAAGGCAAGCGCGTCGCCTACGACCTGCCGGTGATCAAGCGCTGGCTTGGCGTCTTCATCCGGCGCTTCTTCGAGACGAGCCAGTTCAAGCGCTCGGCCATGCCGAACGGCCCGAAGGTCTCATCGGGCGGCTCGCTCTCGCCGCGTGGGGACTGGCGTGCGCCCAGCGACGCCTCAGCGGCGCCGTGGTTGGCCGATTGGGCGCGCATCCCGGACTGAGCGAAGCCGCGGCGATCGGGGCGGATCGCCCGACCGCCCTTGGTTCGGTGGTGGGGCGCTCAGCCGACGCCGAGCACTCGGATGAGGCCGAGGCTGACAGCCGCCAAGGCAAGCAGGGAAAGCGTGACCGCGGCGGTGACCCGGCCGCCGGCTCTGGCAACAACGCGGATATCGACCCCGAGACCCAGGGCCGCCATCGAGATGATGGTGAGGATGGTCGCGGTCGTGGCGATGGGTGCGAGCGCGACTTCCGGGATGAAACCGTGCGTACGCAACGCCGCCATCCCCAGGAAGGCGATGATGAACCACGGCACGAGTTTATTGAAGGCCACGCGTTGCGACGCCGGCTTGACGCCGCCTGTGCCGGTCGCGCCGACATCGTCCCGCAGCCTGTGGCCCAGGACGGAGAGCGCGAGCACGACGGGCCCCAGCATGAGGACGCGGACGAGCTTGACGAGAGTCCCGATCTGCACGCTGGCGGCCGCGACCGGAGCGGTGGCGGCAAGGACCTGAGGGACGGCATAGACCGTCAACCCGGCGAGAACGCCGTATTGGGTCTCGGACAGGCTCAGGAGCGGGACGAGAAGGGGCAGGCCGAGCACCACCAGAACGCCCAGCACCGCGGTGAAGGCGATGGAGGCGGCCACATCCTTGCCGTCAGCGCCGATGACCGGCGCGACGGCGGCGATGGCCGAGTTGCCGCAGATCGAATTGCCGCAGGCGACGAGGACGGCCATGCGCTTCGGCAGCCCCAGCGCCCGGCCGAGCAGGAAGCTGACGACGAGCGCGACCGACACCACCGCCGCGATGCCGGCAATCAACGCCGGTCCGGCGGCGATGATCATCGCGACATTCAAGGACGCGCCGAGCAGCACGATGGCGATTTCCAGAACGGTCTTCGCCGAGAAGGCGATGCCCGCGCGCCACATTTCGGAGGGCGTCCAGACCGTGCGGACAGCGGTGCCGATCAGGATGGCCAGCACCAGGGCTTCAAGCCAGGCGCGGCCCGTGGCGAAGGCCTCGATATGCTCCAGCGCGAAGGCGATCGCGCTGATGCCGGCGCAGAGCCCCAGACCGGGCAGGATTCGCCCCAGGCCCCTCAGCGCTGAAGGGGAGGGCGCGGGCAACGGAGTGACGGAGCGCATATCGGCCATGGGAGAACCTTCTTCTCCGCGGACCTAATCGGAGAAGAATTATGCTGTCTATCGCATTGTTGCGATCGTTCCGTTTCATTGGGGCGAACGATTGGCCCGCTTGCGCGTGTTTGCGGAGCCGATGCAGGGCGCTTCGGCAACACCTTCCGATTGGCGTGACCGAGCCATTCTGGCAAATTCAGCTTTCACAATGTTCGCCCGGGGGCAGAAGCCACAGGGAGTTCGTCATGAATCGCTTGCGCTTGACGCTTGAAGCCATCATCGCAAATTCCCGTTGGTTCCTGGCGCCCTTTCTCCTTGGCCTGATCCTCACCCTCGCGGCCCTGCTCTTCAATTTCGCGCTGAAGCTGTTCGATTTTTTCACGAGCGCCCGGATGTCCGATCCGTCCGAAATCATTGTCGGCAGCTTGAAGCTCGTCGACATTGCCTTGACGGCAAATCTGATCGTCATCGTGATCTGCTCGAGCTACGAGAATTTCTTGGCGCCGATCGATGTCCAGCAACGCCCGGCCTGGCCAACCAGCCTGGCAAATGTGGGGTTTTCGGGTCTGAAGCAAAGGCTGCTTGCATCCATCGTCGCCATCGCGGCGGTGAACGTTCTGGAGTGGTTCCTGGATATCGAGAACAGCGCGGATAGTACGAAGCTCGGATGGCTCATCGCCATCATGTTGGGCTTTGCGCTGACGATGCTGCTCATGGCGATCGCGGATCGCGTCGGAGAGGCTGAGCCGCCAAAGCATTAGGGCCGATCGAGGACCGCTGAAGCAGCGGCCACACCCCAACAAAAAAAACCCGCGGCTCGCGCCGCGGGCTGATCGTCTCGATCTTGGAAGGGCTCAGGCCGCGATCGCGGCCGGATCCTTCTTCTCCCATTCCTCGCCCCAGATCATCACGGCATGGCCGGGCGAGACCTCGCGATACTGGCGCACCGGCGGCTCGTAGTCGGGGGCGCGGACCGGGCTCTTGATCTCGTCGTTCGAGACCGGGCGCTTGATCAGGCGCCGGGCGGGATCGGCGACCGGCACGGCGGCCAGCAGGCGCTTGGTGTAGGGGTGCTGCGGGTTCTCGAAGATCGAGACGCGCGGGCCGATCTCGACGATCTCGCCGAGATACATCACCGCCACGCGATGGCTGACGCGCTCCACCACCGCCATGTCGTGCGAGATGAAGAGATAGCCCAGCCCCATGCGCGCCTGCAGGTCGAGCATCAGGTTGACCACCTGCGCCTTCACCGAGACGTCGAGCGCCGAGACCGCCTCGTCGGCCACGATCAGGCGCGGCTCGACCGCGAGCGCGCGGGCGATGCAGATGCGCTGGCGCTGGCCGCCCGAGAACTCGTGCGGGAAGCGGTTGGCCATGTCGGGCGAGAGGCCGACGCGCTTGAGCAGGTCCGCCACCTTGTCGCGCGCCTCCGAGCGGCTGGCGAGGTTGTTGATCAGCAGCGGCTCAGCGATCGCGGTCCCGACATTCATGCGCGGATTGAGCGAGGCGAAGGGGTCCTGGAAGATCATCTGCATGCGTTTGCGCTGCTCGCGCAGGTCATGCTGGTTGAGCTTCAGCACGTCGACGCCGTCGAGCAGCACCGAGCCGGTGAGCGGCTCGATCAGGCGCATCACCGAGCGGCCGGTGGTCGACTTGCCGCAGCCGGATTCGCCGACCAGCGCCAGCGTCTCGCCGGCCTTCAGGCTGAAGGAGACGTTCTCGACCGCATGCACCCGGCCCTTGACCGAGGAGAGCAGGCCGCCGCGGATCTCGAAGCGGGTGGTGAGGCCGGCGACTTCGAGGACGGGACGCTCGGCCGCCTGGACGGTGTCGGGCGTCTCGGTCGGCACGTCGGATTCGCCGGTGGCGCGGTCGACGACGGGGAAGCGCATCGGCCGGGCCTTGCCGATCATCGAGCCGAGCTTCGGCACGGCCGAAAGCAGCGACTTGGTGTAGGGCTTCTGCGGCCGGGCGAAGATGTCCTCGGTCGGGCCGGTCTCGATCTCGTCGCCATTGTACATGACGACGGTGCGGTCGGCGATCTCGGCGACGACGCCCATGTCGTGGGTGATGAAGAGGACGGACATGCCCTCCTCGTCCTGCAGCGTCTTGATCAGCTCCAGGATCTGCGCCTGGATGGTCACGTCGAGCGCGGTCGTCGGCTCGTCGGCGATCAGGAGCTTGGGCTTGCAGGCCAGCGCCATCGCGATCATCACGCGTTGGCGCATGCCGCCCGAGAAGCGGTGCGGATATTCGTGGAAGCGCGACTTCGCGGCGGGGATGCGGACCTTCTCCAGCAGGCGGATCGTCTCGGCCTCGGCCTCGGAGCGCGACAGGCCGCGATGCAGGATCAGCGCCTCGGCGATCTGGAAGCCGATGGTCAGCACCGGGTTCAGCGAGGTCATCGGCTCCTGGAAGATCATCGCGATCTCGTTGCCGCGGATATGGCGCATATCCGCGTCGGGCAGCGTCAGAAGCTCCTTGCCGTTGAGCTTGATCGAGCCTTCGATCTTGCTCGAGCCGGGCGGGGTCAGCCGCATGATCGAGAGCGCGGTGACGCTCTTGCCGGAGCCGGACTCGCCGACCACCGCCAGGGTCTCCTTCGGCTTGATGTCGAAGGAGATGTTGCGGACCACCGACTTCCACTGTCCCTCCACGCGGAAGGAGGTGGTCAGGTTGGAAACGGAGAGGATCGGGGAGGTCATGTCAGGTCCTTCTCTGGATCAGATCACGCGGCGCGGGTCGAGAGCGTCACGCAGGCCGTCGCCGATGAAGTTGATCGACAACACGGTGAGGAAGATCGCGGCACCGGGGAACAACGCCCAGTGCGGCGCGGAATCGAGATGGTCCTTGGCGTCGAACAGCAGGCGCCCCCAGGTCGGGATGTCCGGCGGGAAGCCCAGCCCGAGGAAGGAGAGCGTCGATTCGGCGATGATCGCCGCGGAGACCTCGATCGTCGCCGCGACGATGACGGGCCCGAGCGCGTTGGGCAGGATATGGGCGAACATCTGCCTGAGCTTGGTCGCGCCCTGGGCGCGGGCCGCCTCGACGAATTCCTTCTCGCGCAGCGACAGGAACTGCGCCCGCACCAGCCGGGCGACGGGCATCCAGCGCAGGCCGCCGATGACGACGACGATCAGCACGAAGACGCCGCCCTCGACACCGAAGAGCGCCTTGAGCTGCTCGCGGAAGAGATAGATCACGAGCAGCAGCAGGGGCAGCTGCGGCAGCGACAGGAACAGGTCCGTCACCCACATCAGGACGGGATCGGCGACCTTGCGCGACATGCCGGCGAGCGCGCCGATGATCACACCGACGAAGGTCGCCACCACCATGGCCGCGAGACCCACGGAGAGCGAGATGCGCCCGCCATACATCATGCGCGCCAGGATATCCTGGCCGAGATCGTCGGTCCCGAGCGGGTGAGCGAAGGACGGTCCCTGCAATTGCGCCGTGAAGTCGATGTCGTTGATCGCGACCGGCCACAGCCAGGGGCCGACGACCACGCCGAGGATCAGGAAGCCGAGGATGAAGCTGCTGACCACGGCGAGGCGATGGCGCTTGAAGCGCCGCCAGGTCTCGCGCCCCGGCGAAACCGCCGCCGTGGTGGCGCGCGCCGCCACGGCCGGTTCAGCTGAAGGAGATGCGAGGGTCGAGCCAGCCATAAAGAACATCCGCAATGAGGTTGAACAGGACCACCAGGCAGGCGAACACGAAGGTCACGGCCATGATGACTGGGGTGTCGTTGGCGAGGATTGCGTCGATCAGCAGCGAGCCGATGCCCGGCACGCGAAAGATCTGCTCGGTCACGAGCGCGCCGCCGAACACGGCGGGCATCTGCAGCGCGACCAGCGTCACCACCGGGATCAGCGCGTTGCGCGTGATGTGGCGCAGCGTGACCTTGCGCTCGCTGAGGCCCTTGGCGCGGGCCGTCGTGACATAGTCGAGCCGGATCACGTCGAGCACCGAGGAACGCACATAGCGCGTATAGGACGCTGCCTGGAACAGGCCGAGCACGGTGATCGGCATGATCGCCTGGCGGAACATCTCCCAATACCAGCGCCAGCCGGTCGCGGCGATGTCGGAGCGGTAGACGAAGGGAAACCAGTCGAGCGTCACCGAGAACAGCAGGATGAAGAGCAGGCCGGTGAAGAAGGTCGGCAGCGAGAAGCCGATGAAGGCCAGCGTGTTGGCGATCTGGTCGAAGACGGAATAGGGCCGCGTCGCGGCGTAGATGCCGACGGGCAGCGCGACGCACAGCGCCAGGATCTGCGAGGAGCCGACGACGAACAGCGTGGTCGGCAGGCGCTGCAGGATGAGCTGGTCGACATTGATGCGGCTGGCGAAGGAGAAGCCCCAGTCGCCCTGGGCCATGGCGGAGAGCCAGCGCAGATAGCGCACGAAAATCGGGTCGTTGAGGCCGAAGCTGGCGCGGATGGCCTCGCGCACCTCAGGCGGCACGTTCGGATTCGTCGCCATCTCCGAGAAAGGATCGCCCGGCGCGAGCGCCAGGACCGTGAACAGGATCAGGCTGATGCCGAGCAGGCTTGGAATGGCGATAAGAAGCCGCCGTATCAGATATGTCGCCATGAAGTTTGTTTCTCTTTGCGTGCGCGGCCGGGCCGCGGACTGAACGCCGGTAGCAATCGGCAAGCCCTCCTGCACTTTTGGCACAGGAGGGGCAAGCCGATGCAGTCGCCCTTCACACAGCGAAAGACTGCGTGAAGGGCGTTTTCAAGCTCAGCTGCGATACCAGGCCGCAATGTTCCAGGTATCGACGTCCCAGCCGGAATGGTCGTGCATGACGTTGTTCGCAGCCGCGGCGACGCGGGTGCGCGAGAGCAGCGGCAGGATGATGTTGGCCTCGCAGAAGATCTCGTTGACCTTGATCAGCAGGGCTGCGCGCTTGGCCGGGTCGAGCTCCTTCTGGGCGGCCTTGTAGGCCTCGTCGGCAGCCGGATCCGAGTAGCGCGAGACGTTGCGGCCCAGCCACTTGTTCTCCTTGTTGGCGATCTCCCAGGAGACGAACTGGTTGAGGAAGCGCTCGGGATCGGGCTGCGGCTGCGTGGTCGTGTACATCTCCATGTCGACATAGAGCTTGGTGTAGGTGTCGGGGTTGGCGACGTCCGAGGAGAAGAACACCGAGGCCGTGACCGACTTCAGCTCCAGATCGATGCCGGCGCGCTGGCAAGCCTGCTTGATGATGGCCTGGGTCTTCTGGCGCGGGGCGTTGATCGAGGTCTGGAAGACGTATTTGAGCTTCTTGCCGTCCTTTTCGCGAATGCCGTCGGAGCCCTTCTTCCAGCCGGCCTCGTCGAGGATCTTGTTGGCCTTGTCGATGTTGAACTCGTATTTGAGCTTGGTCGACTTGAACTGCTTGGGCTCATTGACGAAGCTCGCCGTCGCGATGCCGCCGCGGCCATAGATGAACTTCTGGACCGAGTCGCGGTCGATCAGCAGGTTGATCGCCTCGCGCACCTTCGGATCGCTCAGCGTCGGGTGTTTGGTCTTGACGCTGGAGCGCTCGCCGTCGACCTCGGTCCACGGATCGGTCGGGTTCAGGATGATGAACTCGATATCGCCCGAGGGAACCGTGCTGACCTTGCCGCGTCCGCCGGTCTCCATGCGCTTGAGGACCTCGTCCTCGACCTGCAGGTTCCAGGCATAGTCGTATTCGCCGGTCTGCAGCACGGCGCGCGCCGCCGAGACCGCGTCACCGCCGCCCTTGACCTCGAGTGTGTCGAAGGCGGGCTGGTTCTTGATGTGGTAGTCGGGGTTGCGCTCGCCGGTCAGCACGTCGCCCGGCTTGAAGTCGACGAACTTGTAGGGGCCGGTGCCGATGGGCTTCAGGTTGTCCGGCGCCTCGCGCGACTTGGCGCCGACATAATCGCCGAAGCGGTGCTTCGGCAGGATCTGGCCGACGGTGCCGACGAAGGGGTCGGCCCAGAACGGCGTCGGCTGCTGGAAGATCACCTTGACCGTGAGATCGTCGACCTTCTCGACCTTGATGTTGGTGTAGGAGCCCGTGGTGTAGGCGGCGGTCGCCGGCTCCTTGGCGTATTCCCAGGTGAAGACGACGTCGTCGGCCGTGAACGGCTTGCCGTCATGCCATTTCACGCCGGGCTTCAGCTTCCAGGTGACGCTCAGGCCGTCGGCCGAGAGGCCGCCATTCGCCTTCGTCGGCACTTCGGCGGCGAGGCAGGGGATGAGGTTGCCTTCCTTGTCCCAGCCGGCGAGCGGCTCATAGAAGATGCGCGAGGCGATCTGGTCCTTGGTGCCCGAGGCGAAATGCGGGTTCAGCAGGGTCGGCGCCTGCCAGAGCAGGATCTTGAGCGGTCCGCCGCCGCCGGCCTTGGTCGGCTTGTATTCGAGCGTGGCATTCGCCATCGCCACGTCGTTCCAGACGAGAATTTGGCTCGCGATCGGAGCGGCGATGCCGACTGCCGCCATTTTCTGGATGAAGGAGCGTCGCGACAGCGTGCCTTCCTTCACATCCGCGATCAGGCCGCGGATTTCCTGGTCTTTCATCGGATTGCCTCCACCTTAAAAAAAACAAAAAGCATCCCCGGCGCTCTGGCGCCATTGTTATGGTTGCGGCCTCAGCAAGGCATGTGCCAACGAAAGCGTCAACTGTGCAGCGCGGTGCAAATTCCGGATTTGCCCGCGCTAGCCGGCTGACATTCCCGGGCTACGGGAGTTTTTTCACCGAACCGCGCCGGTTGTGCAATTTTGTGCGAATCAGTCGGTGAAGACGACAGTTTTTTGCCCGTTGAGGAGCACGCGATCTTCCAAATGGTTGAGAACCGCCCGGGCCAGGACGCGGCGCTCGATGTCGCGCCCCTTGCGGACGAGGTCTTCCGGCGTGTCGCGGTGCGAGATGCGCTCGACGTCCTGCTCGATGATCGGGCCTTCGTCGAGATCGGGCGTGACGTAATGCGCGGTGGCGCCGATCAGCTTGACCCCGCGCTCATGGGCCTGGTGATAGGGCTTGGCGCCCTTGAAGCCGGGCAGGAACGAGTGATGGATATTGATGCAGCGGCCGGCGAGCTTGGCTGAAAATCCATCGGACAGGATCTGCATGTAGCGGGCGAGGACGACGAGGTCGGTCTTCGTCTCCTGGATCAGGCGCCAGATCTCCGCTTCCTGCTCCATCTTGCTCTGGCGCGTCACCGGCATGTGGTGGAACGGCAGCGTGCCGAGATCGGTCGAGGCGATGTGCTCGCGCGCATGGTTCGAGACGATGCCGGTGATCTCCATCGGCAGTTCGCCGATGCGCCAGCGATAGAGCAGATCGGCCAGGCAGTGGTCGAATTTCGAGACCAGCAGCATCACGCGCTTCTTCCGCCCGACCTCGCGCAGGCTGGCTTGCATCGCGAAGCGTTCGGCGAGCCCGTCGACGGCGGCCGCGATGGCTTCGTGCGGCTGGCTGCCTTCCAGCCGGTTGAAGACGACGCGCATGAAGAAGCGCCCGGTCTCGGTGTCGTCGAACTGTTGGGCGTCGAGGATATTGCAGCCGGCCTCGAACAGCAGCGTCGAGACCGCCGCGACGATGCCGGGCCGGTTGGGGCAGGACAGGGTGAGGATGGAGATGTGTTCGAGCATGGCTGATGCCGCCGGTTCGGCGGCCCTTCGGCAGGAATGACGGGGGATGGCGATGGGACGGGCGGCGCGCGACGCGCTGCCGTCAACCTCGGCCGTTGGCCGGGCGGGTGCCGGCTCTGGCCGGGCTCGTCGGGGCTGGTGCCGTCATGGGCGTGGGGAACCGTTCCAGCGCGACCGTGCCATGGCCGCACCTCTGCAACACCGCGTCGGGCCGATCTTGTCAAGCGCCGGCCTCCGGGTCGTCTTGACTTGGCCTCTCCGAAAATGGAATGTTTATTCCAACAAAAGTGGAACTAAAAAATTTCTGCCGTTTTCAGGGAGCCGGCGCAGGTGCCGCAAGCCGCAAGTTTCAGCCGCAGCCTCGAGGGCCGGGTCGCGATCGTCACCGGCGCCAGCCAGGGGCTGGGCGAGGCGATCGCCCATGAATTCGCCGGCCGCGGCCTCCGCGCCATCCTGTTGACCGGGCGCAATGCCGCGCGCGGCGAGGCGGTCGCCGCGAGCCTGCGCGCGGCGGGCTGCGAGGCGCTCTTCCACCGTGTCGATCTCGCCGATCTCGACGCCGTCAGGCAGATCGTCCCGGCGGCGGAAAAGGCCTTCGGGCGGCTCGACATTCTCGTCAACGCCGCCGGCGATACCGATCGCGGCACGATCTTCGACACCGAGCCCGCGCTCTATGAGCGCATCATGGCGGTCAATCTGCGGGCGCCCTTCTTCCTGATCCAGGATGCGGCCGAGTTGATGCGCCGGCAGGGCATTGCGGGCGCGATCGTCAACATCCAGTCGATGTCGGCCCATGGCGGCCAGCCCTTCCTCTCCGCCTACAGCGTCTCCAAGGGCGCGCTTGGCGTGCTGACGAAGAACGTCGCCTACGGCCTCATCAAGCACCGCATCCGCTGCAACGGCCTCAATATCGGCTGGATGGCGACGCCGGGCGAAGACGCGATCATGAAGCTGCGCCACGATGCCAAGGATGGCTGGCTGGAGGAAGCTTCGGCCTCCCAGCCTTTCGGCCGGCTGATCGATCCGCGCGAGGTCGCCAAGGCGGTGGCCTATCTCGCTTCCGACGAATCCGGGCTGATGACCGGAGCCAATATCGATTTCGACCAGAATATTCTCGGCGCGCATGACTAGCGCTCCGGGGCGGATCGCTGCAGGACGGCTGCGGAAACGATGACGGGACTTGAAGACACCATGAAGATCGGATTGCTGGGCGCCGGCCGCATCGGGCGCATTCACGGGCTGAACGTCGCCGCGCGCGGCGATGCCGAGCTTGTCGCCGTCACCGACGCGATGCCGGAGGCCGCCGCCTCGCTCGCTGCCGCCACCGGCGCGAAGGTTGCGAGCACCGAGGCGATTCTCGCCGATCCGGCGATCGACGCCGTGCTGATCTGCACCCCGACCGACACCCATGCCGACCTGATCGAGCAGGCGGTCGCAGCCGGCAAGGCCGTGTTCTGCGAGAAGCCGGTCGATCTCGACGCCGCCCGCATCCGCCGCTGCCTCGCCACGGTCGAAAAATCCGGCAAGCCGCTGATGATCGGCTTCAACCGCCGCTTCGATCCGAATTTCGCCGCGCTGGAGAAGCGCCTGCGTTCGGGCGAGGCCGGCGCGATCGAGATCGTCACGGTGATCTCGCGCGATCCGGCCCCGCCGCCGGTCGAGTATGTCAGGCGCTCGGGCGGGCTCTTCCGCGACATGATGATCCACGACTTCGACATGGCGCGCTTCCTCCTCGCCGAGGAGCCGGTCGAGGTCTTCGCGCTCGGCTCGGCCTTGGTCGACAAGGCGATCGGCGAGGCCGGCGATGTCGACACCGCCGCCGTTGTCATGAAGACGGCCTCGGGCAAGATCGCCCAGATCTCGAACTCGCGCCGCGCCACCTACGGCTATGACCAGCGCATCGAGGTCCACGGCTCGCAGGGCATGCTGCGCGCCGGCAACATCCACGAGACCACCGTCGAGATCGCGACCGGGCAGGGTTTCCGCGCCGATCCGGTGCAGAACTTCTTCCTGGAGCGCTATGCCGCGGCCTATCGCGCCGAGCTCGACGCCTTCATCGCCGCCTGCCACGGCAAGGCCGCGCCGTCTCCGACCGGCCTCGATGGCTTGAAGGCGCAGATCCTCGCCGATGCCGCGACCGAGTCGGCGCAGACCGGCAAGCCCGTCCGCGTCGATCTGGGAGCGAACTGATGACCCCGGCGGAACGCGATCTGCGCTATTACGCGGCGCTCGGCCTCGCGGCCGAGGCGAGCCATCTGGCGCTGGGCTATTTCAGCAAGCGTGAATCGCTCGGCACCACCATGAAGGGTGCGCAGGACTGGCTGACCATCGCGGACGGCAAGGTCGAGGATTTCCTGCGCCAGCGCCTCTCCGCGCTCTTCCCGAACGATTCCGTCATCGGCGAGGAGGGCGGCGGCCAGGCCTCCGACGCGGTCTGGATTCTCGATCCGATCGACGGCACCGCGAATTTCGCCCATGGCGACCGCAACTGGTGCATCTCGATCGGCTTTCTGGCGGATCGGGTGCCGGAGATCGGCGTCGTCGCCGCACCGGCGCTGGGCGAGGTCTATGCCGCCCGGCGCGGCGCCGGCGCGACCCTCAACGGCGATGCGATCAAGGTCTCGGGCGGGGCGGACATTGCCCGCGCCTCGGTCGAGCTGGGATGGTCGACCCGTATCCCGGCGCAGCGCTATGTCGAGACCATCGGCCGCAGCTATGCGGCAGGTGCGGCGGTCCGGCGCGGCGGCTCGGGCACGCTCGGCCTCTGCCATGTCGCGAACGGCAGCAGCGACGCCTATGCCGAATTGCACATCAACGCCTGGGACGTCGCGGCCGGCATCGTCATCGCCTCGGAGGCCGGCGCCCATATCAATGACTTCTTCGCCGGCGAAGGCATCGCCAAGGGCAATCCGATCCTGTGCTGCACGCCGGCTCTGGCGCCGGCTCTGAAGGAGATCACCGGGGTCGTTTAGCCGGCACGCTATATCGTTGACCTTTTCGGCCAAGTCGTTTCACTTTCACGACAATCACAAAAACCGGACGTAAGAGGCCGGTCCACACAATCAGGGAGGTTATCATGCAGTCAAAATCCTGGCTCAAGGCGGGGCTTTTCGCCGCCATCGCCACCGCGGCCTTTGCCGCGACACCGGCCCGCGCTCAGGGGTCGCTCGTCATGTATTGCGGCGTCCAGGAGGAATGGTGCCGCGCCATGTCGACCGCCTTCGAGAAGGAGACCGGCATCAAGGTCGCGATGACCCGCAAATCGGCGGGCGAGATCTATGCGCAGCTCAAGGCCGAGTCCTCGAATCCGCGCGGCGACATCTGGTGGGGCGGCACCGGCGACCCGCATCTGCAGGCAGCCGAGGAAGGGCTGACGACCGAATACGAATCGCCCGCGAATAAGGACCTCAACGACTGGGCGCTGAATCAGTGGAAGGCCGCCAACAAGCGCACCATCGGCATCTATGCCGGCGCGCTCGGCTTCGGCTACAACACCGAGCAGATCAAGGCGAAGGGCATCCCCGAGCCGAAATGCTGGGCCGATCTGCTCAACGCCAAGCTCAAGGACGACGTCCAGGTCGCCGATCCCAACTCCTCGGGCACGGCCTATAACCTGCTCGCCACCGTCGTTCAGCTCATGGGCGAGGAGAAGGGCTTCGACTACCTCAAGGCCCTGCACAAGAACGTCAGCCAGTACACCAAGTCGGGCGCCGCGCCGGCCAAGGCCGCGAGCCTCGGCGAGACGGCGGTCGGCATCGTCTTCATCCATGACGCGGTGGTCTTCGCCGTGCAGGGCGACCCGATCAAGCCGGTCGCGCCTTGCGAGGGCACGGGCTACGAGATCGGCTCGATGTCGATCGTCAAGGGCGCGCGCAACCTCGACAACGCCAAGAAGTTCTACGACTGGGCCCTGACCCCGGCCGCCCAGGCGCTCGGAGCCCCGGCCAAGTCCTATCAGGTGCCCTCGAACAAGAACGCGCCGGTGCCAGCCCAGGCCCCGAAGATGAGCGAGATGAAGCTCATCAACTACGACTTCGTGAAATACGGCTCCTCGGCCGAGCGCAACCGCCTGCTCGCGAAGTGGGACAAGGAAGTGAAGGCGCTGCCGAAGTAAGGCGGCGCTTCCAAAGCAATCTGGGGAACTCGACCTCGGAAATACCCCGTCATCCCGGGCTTGACCCGGGATCCATGCCAGAGCGCTTGCGATAAAAGTTCAGGCATGGATCCCGGATCTCCGCTTCGCTGCGTCCGGGATGACCACGGTGGTATCGGTCGAACCGTATCATCGACATGAAAGCCGGAACGAACCGGCTCGAAGCATCAGGTGAGGGACAGGGCAAGGATGGCACCGGCGACGCGACTCGTGCTGCTGATCGGCTGGATCGGCTATGCGCTGATGCCCTGGTATCTCGTCGAGGGCATGGGCCTGACCGATCTCGGCTGGCTTGCGGGATATCCGTTCGGCAAGGCCGGCAGCGCGCTGGCGCTCGCGCTCTCGGGACAGGCGCCCTGGCTCCTGCCGGTGGGCATCGCCCTTGCGGTCGCGACCGCCTTCATGGGCAGCGCCGACCGTGGACGGGCGGCGAAGGTGCTGATCGGGGCGGGCCTGCTCGGCATGCTCCTGTTCTTCGCCCAGGCCTTCGCCATCGTGCTCAAGGACCAGGGCATTCCCTGGCTCGCCGCTCTGTTGGGCGGAGCGGGCGCGGCCCAGCGCGGCATGGGCGGCGGCGGCTTCCTGACGCTGCTCGCATTGCTGCTGCTGCTCTGCCACGGGCTCGCCTATCGCGGGATTTGCCGCGGCGACCTCTTCACGACCTCCTCGATCGGCATCGTCATCCTGCTGATCGGCCTGTTCATCTTCTTCCCGGTCTGGATCATCCTGAAGAGCGCACTGATCGAAGCGGACGGCACTTTCGCGCCCGCCGCCTTCCTCGCGCGCTTCCTCGATGCCTCGATCTGGGGGCTCGGCTGCGTCACCAGCAACACCAATTGCGGCGTCGCCTGGAACACGCTGGTCCTCGCCGTGCTCTGCGGCGTCATCACCACCTTGCTGGGCTTGGCCTGCGCGCTTTTGATCCTGCGCACCGGCATGCCCGGCAAGCGCATCATGCGGGCGCTGACGGTGCTGCCGATCATCACCCCGCCCTTCGTCATCGGCCTCGCGCTGATCCTGCTCTTCGGCCGCGCCGGCGCGGCCTCGACCCTGCTCTATGAATGGTTCGGGGTTCCCCGCTCGCGCTGGCTCTACGGCCTGCCCGGCGTGCTGCTGGCGCAGGTGCTGGCCTTCGCGCCGATCGCCTTCCTCGTGCTGATCGGCGTGGTGCAGGGCATCAGCCCGAGCCTGGAGGAAGCCTCGCAGACGCTCGGCGCCAAGCGCTGGCAGACCTTCCGCACGGTGACCTGGCCGCTGCTCAGGCCGGGCATCGCCAATGCCTTCCTGCTCGGCTTCGTCGAGAGCATGGCCGATTTCGGCAATCCGCTGGTGCTCGGCGGCAATTTCGAGGTGCTCTCGACCAAGATCTTCTTCGCGGTGGTCGGCGCCTCCTACAATCAGGGGCAGGCGGCGGTGCTCGCCATCATCCTGCTCGCCTTCACGCTTGGTGCCTTCTGGGTGCAGCAGCGTTGGCTCGGCGACAAATCCTACACCACCGTCACCGGCAAGGGCGATGCCGGCCTGCCGACCCCGCTGCCGCGCCGCGTCTCCTGGCTCGCCACGGCGGCGATCGTGCCCTGGGTCGCGCTCACCGTCGTCATCTATGTGGTCATCCTGATCGGCGGCTTCGTTCGCAATATGGGCCGCGACTTCACCCCGACGCTGGAGCATTACCGCACCGGCTTCGCCATCGACTTCAGCAACGGCATCTTCTTCGAGGGCTCGGCCTGGTCCTCCTTCTTCACCACGGTGAAGGTCGCGGCGATCTCGGCGCCGCTGACGGCGCTGATCGGGCTGCTCACCGCCTATCTGCTGACGCGGCAGCGCTTCCGCGGGCGCGGCGCACTCGAATTCGCGACGATGCTCTCCTTCGCCATTCCCGGCACGGTGCTCGGCGTCGCCTATATCCTCGCCTTTAACGTGCCACCGATCGAGATCACCGGCACCGGCCTGATCCTCATCATCGCCTTCGTCTTCCGCAACATGCCGGTCGGCGTGCGCTCCGGCATCGCCGGCCTGTCGCAGATCGACAAGAGCCTGGACGAGGCCTCGACCACCTTGCGCGCCCGCAGCTTCACGACGCTCTGGCGCGTCGTGCTGCCGCTGCTGAAGCCGGCGCTGGTTTCCGCCTTGGTCTACAGCTTCGTGCGCTCGATGACGGCGGTCAGCGCCGTGATCTTCCTCGTCTCGGCCGAGTACAACCTCTCTACCGCCTATATCGTCGGGCGCGTCGAGGCCGGCGAGTTCGGCCTCGCCATCGCCTATTCCTCGGCGCTCATCGTTTTCATGGCCTTCGGCATCGCGCTGATCCAGTTCCTCGTCGGCGAGCGCAAGCTCGGCCGGCGCAAGATCGTCGCGCTATCCAGCTCGGTCTCCAACCCCATCACCCAGGGAGCAGCAAGTTGACGAAGGCCGGCCCCGCTTCCGTTGAATTCCGCAATGTCTCGATGCGCTACGGCGCGGTGACGGCGGTCGACAACGTCAATTTCACCATCGAAGCCGGCAAGCTCGTCACGCTGCTCGGCCCCTCCGGCTGCGGCAAGACCACGACCTTGCGCATGATCGCGGGCCTCGAGATCGCCAGCGAGGGCCAGATCCTGATCGGCGGCAAGGACGTCACCAAGCTCTCGGCCGCCGACCGCGACGTCTCGATGGTCTTCCAGTCCTATGCGCTGTTCCCGCATATGAGCGTGCTCGAGAACGCCGCCTATGGCCCCACCGTGAAGGGGCTCGGCAAGGAGCAGGCGAAGCAGATGGCGCTGGAGAAGCTGGCGCTGGTCGGCCTGAAGGGCTTCGAGAGCCGCTACCCCTCCGAGCTCTCCGGCGGCCAGCAGCAGCGCGTCGCGGTCGCCCGCGCGCTCGTGCTGGAGCCGCAGGTGCTGCTCTTCGACGAACCGCTCTCCAATCTCGACGCCAAGCTGCGCCGCCGCGTCCGCGAGGAGATCCGCGAATTGCAGCAGGACCTCAACCTGACCGTCGCCTATGTCACCCACGATCAGGAGGAGGCGCTGGCGGTCTCCGACCGCATCATCGTGATGTCGAATTCGCGGATCGCGCAGGAAGGCGCGCCGCGCGAGCTCTATGAGCAGCCGGCCAATGCCTTCGTCGCGGATTTCATCGGCGACGCCAATCTGGTCGAGGTGACCGTGAAATCCGTGGCGGATGGCCGCGCCGAGGTCGCGATCGGCTCCGCCGCGATTTCGCTGCCCGCCCGCGATCTCGGCCCCGGCCCGGCCAAGGTCGCGATCCGCCCCGAGGCGCTGCTGCTGTCCGGCACCGCAGGCCCGGCCTCGCTGCCGGGCAAGATCAGCAAATGCGCCTATCTCGGCAATCACCTCGACGTCATGGTCGAAACCGAGATCGGCGAGCTGTTCGTCGTCCAGTATGGCGCCCGCACGATGCTGGAACCGGGAGCGCCCGTCGCGGTTTCCTTTGCCGAGTCGGGGGTGACGCTGATCCCGCCAGCCTGATTCCGCCGCCGAAAGCCCGGATTTCGCCTGCCCGGATCACAATTCCGATGATCTCATTATGGGCACTTTTTTGCGAGATATCAGTTGGCCGGCTAATCAAAAATTGATAGATTCGGCAGATATTTCAATCCCAAACCGGAGAAAGACCGCACCGAAATGAACGCGAGCGAGAGCGCAACCACCATCCTGATCCATCTGGCCGGCGGCGTCGCGCTGCTGATCTGGGCGGTCAGATTGGTCCGAACGGGCGCGATGCGCGCCTTCGGCTCGCAGCTCAGGCATGCGTTGCAGAGTTTCACGCGCAATCGCTTCGCCGCCTTCGGCAGCGGCATCGCCGTGACCATGGTGCTGCAGAGCTCGACCGCGACGACGCTGCTGGTCTCCTCCTTCGCCGGGCAGGCGCTGATCGTGCCGGCGATGGCGCTCGCCGTCCTTCTCGGCGCCAATCTCGGCACGGCGCTCGCCGCTTTCGTGATCTCGATGGATCTGGGCTGGCTCTGGGGGCTCTGCGTCGCCATCGGCGTCGCGATGTATCTCTCCAGCGAGGCGATGGAACGGCCGCGCAATATCGGCCGCGTCCTCGTCGGGATCGGCCTCATCCTGCTGGCGCTGATCGAGCTCAACGCCGCCGCCGCGCCGCTCGCCCGGTCGCCGACCTTCCGCGTCGTCCTCGGGGCCATCGGTTCCGAGCCGCTGCTCGGCATGCTCGTCGCCATCGCCGCGACCTGGCTGGTCCATTCCAGCATCGCGGTCATCCTGATGATCGCGACCTTCGCCGCCTCGGGCCTGTTCCCGCCGGCAACCGCACTGACGCTGGTCATCGGCGCCAATCTCGGCAATGCGCTGATCCCGGTGCTGGACCAGCTCGGCGCGCCGGCCGCCCAGCGTCGCGCCGCCGTCGGCAACCTGCTGACCCGGCTCCTGCTGGCGCTCGCCGTGCTGCCCTTCGTCGGCCCGCTCTCGGGCTGGCTGCTCGGCCTGTCTCCGTCGGGCTCGCGCCTCGCCATCGAGTTCCATGTCGTGCTGAACTTCGTCGGCGCGCTGATCTTCCTGCCCTTCGTCAAGCCCATCTCGGGGCTGGTCGAGCGCTTCATGCCCGGCAAGGAGGAGAAGGGCGAGGCGGTGACGCCGCGCTATCTCGACCCCAATGCGCTGGACAGCCCGACCGAGGCGCTCGGCGGCGCGATGCGCGAGGCGCTGCGCCTCGGCGACCGGGTCGAGTCCATGCTGCGCGACACCATGACGCTGCTGGAGAAGGACGAGCTCAAGCTCTCCCGCGCCATCGCCCGGGCCGATGACGGCGTCGACACCATCCATGAGTCGATCAAGCTCTATCTGGTCAAGGTCTCGCGCAACGAGCTGACCGACGAGGAAAGCCGCCGCCTGTTCGAGATCGTCACGCTGATCACCAATCTCGAGCATATCGGCGACGTCATCGACAAGAACCTGCGCGAGCTCGCCGAGAAGAAGATCCGCAAGCGCTACTCCTTCTCGCCCGAGGGGCTGGCCGAGATCCGCGAGTTCCATCACCGCGTCGCCTCGGCGCTGGCGCTGGCGCTCAACGTCTTCGCGACGCGCGACCTCGTGCTCGCCCGCCAGCTCTTCGCCGACAAGGCGGCGATGCGCGAGGCCGAGCGGCGCGCCACCGACAGCCATTTCCAGCGCCTGCGCTCGGGCCGGCCGGAATCGATCGAGACCAGCGCGATCCATCTCGACATCATCCGCGACCTCAAGCGCATCCACGGCCACATCGTCTCGATCGCCTACCCGATCTTGGAGAGCGCCAACGAGTTGCGCGAGAGCCGCCTGCGCGAGACCAAGGAAGCGGCGCGCAATCGCGAGACGCCGGCCACGCTCATCCCCGCCCCGCATTCGGGCGGGTGAGCATCGGGCGTTTCGATCGGGAGGTGGCCCGTCCCGCCGTCATGCTCGGGCTTGACCCGAGCATCTCCGGGCGGAAGGGCTCCCCTTCTTGCATGAGATTCTCGGGTCGAAGCGCCGCTTCGCCCGAGAATGACGTTCATGCCTGCCTAACGCGGCGCCGCCAAGATGATCGCAGCGCCCGCGAGGCAGATGATGCCGCCCGTCACGTCCCACCGGTCCGGCCTCAAACCCTCAATCGCCCAGAGCCAGCCGAGCGAGGCGACGATATAGATCCCGCCATAGGCGGCGTAGGCGCGCCCGGCCGCGGCGCTTTCCACCAGCGTCAGCAGCCAGGCGAAGAGCCCGAGCGAGACGAGCCCCGGCAGCAGCCACCAGACGGGCTTGCCGAGCCGCATCCAGCCCCAGAAGGCGAAGCAGCCGGCGATCTCGAAGAGCGCGGCGCCGATATAGGCGGCAAGCGTAGGCATGGCACGGTCCGGGTGGGTCGCGAATGAGGTTCCCTCGCGGGAGCCCCCAGTCTAAGCCGTCATTGCGAGTGAAGCGCAATGCGAGCAAGCCCGGGACATGTCAGCACAGAATATCGCCATCATCGGCGCCGGCCCGGCCGGATTGATCGCTGCCGAGCGGCTGGCGCAGGCCGGGCATCGCGTCACGATCTACGAGCGCATGGCCTCGCCGGCGCGCAAATTCCTGCTCGCGGGCCGGGGCGGATTGAACCTGACCCACTCCGAGCCGCTCGATGCCGTCCTCGGCCGCTATCGCGAGGCGAAGGGCTGGCTGGAGCCGGCCATCCGCGCCTTTCCGCCGCAAGCCTTGCGCGACTGGGCCGATGGGCTCGGCGCGGAGACCTTCGTCGGATCGAGTGGGCGCATCTTTCCCCGTGCGATGAAGGCCTCGCCGCTGCTGCGCGCCTGGCTGCGGCGCCTCGAAGGGCTGGGCGTCAGGCTGGCGTCCGGCCGGCTCTGGACCGGCTGGGACGCTGCCGGTGCCCTGACCTTCCGGCTCGCTTCCAGCGAAACCGAAACCGTCCATCCCGCGGCCGCCTTGCTCGCGCTGGGCGGCGCGAGCTGGCCGCGTCTCGGCTCCGATGGAGGCTGGGTGCCGCTGCTCGCCGCGCGGGAGATCGCGATATCGCCGCTCCGGCCCGCCAATGCTGGTTTCACCGTCGCCTGGTCGCAGACGATGCGCGCGCGTTTCGCCGGCACGCCGCTGAAGCGCATCGAGGCGCGCTTCGGCGATGAGGAGGTGGCGGGCGAGGCCATGATCGACGCTGATGGCATCGAGGGCGGCCTGGTCTATGCTCTCTCGGCGCCGCTGCGCGAGGCCGTTCTGCGCGATGGCGCGGCGACGCTCCGGCTCGATCTGAGGCCGGATTTGTCCACCGAGGCGCTCGCCGCGCGCCTGACGAAGCGCCGCAAGGGCGAGACGCTGAGCAATCATCTGCGCAAGGCGGCCGGGCTTTCGCCCGTCGCCGTGGCGCTGCTGCGCGAGGTTGCGGGCGCCGCGATGCCGGCCGAGCCCGGAGCCCTGGCGCTGCTCATCAAGGATGCTCCGCTGCGCCTCGCCGCGCCGATGCCGATCGCCCGCGCCATCTCGACCGCCGGCGGCATCGCCCATGGCGAGCTCGATGCCGGCTTCATGCTGAAGCGCTTGCCGGGCGTCTTCGTCGCCGGCGAAATGCTGGACTGGGAGGCGCCGACCGGCGGCTACCTGCTGCAGGCGAGCCTCGCGACGGGCGTCGCCGCTGCCGCCGGCCTGGAGGCGTGGCTCGCGAGGGCCTGAATCCGCGGTGAAGCCCGTCACCCCGTGGCGGTCAGCCGGCGCGCGAAGCGGATGCCGCTGTCGACGGTCGAGATTTCCCCGACACGGGCGAGCGAGACGAGGATCTCGCGCACGGCGCGTTCGACCCGGCGCCCCTGCCGGAACTGCCCGGCGATGGCTGCCGCATCGAGCGGGATCGCGGTGCCCGCCAGCATGGCGAGCACCGCCGCGACGCGCTCGACGGCATCGGCCGGAAAGCTCGGTTTCGTCGCGGCGGGACGCGCGGCGACCAGCACCTCCGCCTCGAGCTGTTCCCCGCCCCTGTCCGTGTCGCCATGGCGCGGGCGCTGATAGTCGGGCCGCAGCCAGTGGACATGGCCGCGCTTCTCCTCCTGCGCGCGCTGCTGGTTGAGCGCCGCGAGCCGCGCCAGCACCTCCTCCTCGGCGAGATCGACAGGCCAGCCATAGGCGGCGGCCACGGCAGCATCGACGGCCAGGTGATGCTCGTCGAGGATCAGCGCCAGGCCGCGATCGCGGACACTGGTCTCGGCCGCGTTCAGCGCACAACCCGTGCGGATCGCCTCGCGGACATTGTAGAGCTTGGTCAGGGTGAGGTCGGGATGCTCGGCCAGAACCTGCTTGCGCAGCGCGTCCAGCGCCTCGGCCGGCAGCCGGATCGCCTCCTTCTGGGCTTCGCTGACCTCCGGGAAGGGAAACGGGTCGAAGCAGCGCGATTTCGAGTAGCGGGGGTCGTTGCCGATGCCGAGCCGGCCGCCGGCGCGCAAGGCCCAGGCGACGTGGAAACGCGAAGACAGCACGCCGAGATGGAAGGCATCCGACAGTGCGACCGCGACCAGCATGTTGTCGGGCAGGATCGACCCGTCGAGGAACTGGAAGACACGGTGCTTCGCGGTCTCGACCGTGGCGATGTAGCGCTGGAGCTGGGCGAGGGCGGGGCGCAAGAGCTGCCGGGGCTTCCCGAACAGCCACCAGTGATCGAGGTATTCGGAGGCGTCCTTCGTGGGGGAGCGCCGGAACTGTGCATCGCGCTCCTGGCGCACGGTCAGTTTCAGATGCTGATAAACCTCCGGAAAACGCTCCCGAGCTGTTTCCAAGGGGAGCCCGAAAAGGTCGATCACCATCGCATTGCGCGGCCTTGCGGTCAGGTCGCGGCCGTTGCGGTAAGCGCGGATATGCTCTGTCAGACCGCTGCGGCGGCCCAGCCCGAGCGCCCCGGCCTCCTCCGGCGTCACGATGAACCCGGCGCCGTGCAGCTTCACGCCCGGTGAGCACAACCCGTGATTGGCGCGCAAGGCGTTTGTCTTGGTGAGATCGGCGCCGATCGTCAGATCCGCATTGATCCGCCCCTGTCGCTCGGCTAGCTCGATTTGCGGTTGGTCCGTATCGAGCCCCGCTTCCGAGACCAGCTCGAGCAATCGGCCGTCATGCTGCCCGGCCTCGACCACGGTCATCGCAATGCGAACGGCGGCGGTATCCTTTCCCGCCTTGGTCCAGGGATGATCGGCAATCGCCATGACGAGCGAGATCGGGCGCTCGGCGATAAGATGCCGTTCGAGGACGCGCCTCTGGAAGACCTGTGCGATGGAATTGGTGGTGACGAAGCCGAATCGGCGCAGCCGGGCTCCCGGCCGGGTCGCCGCGGTCGCGGCGCGATCCACCCAATACATCACGAAATCGGCGCTCTCGTTGATATGGGGATAGATTTGGCGCAGGCCCGCGACATATCCGTCGCCCAGCCGGCGACGCAGATCCTTGCCGCCGATGAAAGGGGGATTGCCGACGATGAAATCGACCTCCGGCCAGGGCGCGAGATGCACATCGGGCGGAGCCACCGCCCGGCCCAGTAGGGTCGCCGGAACCGGCCATTTCGCCCATGAGATCAAGGCGTCGCAGGTCCGGATCTGCTCGAGCTTCTTCAGGATCGGTTCTTGCGGCGCATAGGCTCGGGTGCGCAGATGCCATTGCAGATAGCCGATCCACAGCATCAGATCGGCGATGGCGGCAGCGCGGGAATTCGCGTCGAGACCGAAGAACTGCCATGGACCGACGCCCCGCGCGCCGAATCCGCCGAGATGTTCTGCCGCACCGAGTTCGGCGGCCGCTTCCAGCACCTCGCCTTCCAGCCGCTTCATCAGGTCCTGCGCGACATGCAGGAAATTGCCGGTTCCGCAGGCCGGGTCGAGGATGCGTATCGCGCAAAGCCGGCTGTGAAACGCTTTCATATGATTGAGGGCGAGGCTCTTCTGCCCGGCATCGCGCGCTTGCTGTGCCGCTCCGACGACCGCGCGCCACTCCTCGCGCAGTGGCACGATCACGGTCTCGATGACCAGCAGCTCCACATAGCTGCGCGGCGTGTAGTGTGCGCCCAGGCGCGCGCGCTCGGCCGGGTTGAGCGCCTGTTCCAGCAGGCCGCCGAAGATCGACGGCTCCACCAGGCTCCAGTCATGCTCCGCGGCGGCCAGCAATTCGGCGATGCCGTCGCGGCCGAGGCCGAACACCTGCGGATCGGCGAACATGCGCCCGTTGAAGCATTTGATCTCGGCACGGACCGCAGCCGAAAAGCCGCCACGGTCCATCGTTCGCCAGAGCTCTTCGAGGAGCGGCTTGAAGCTTTTCGGTGAGTCCAGGCATTCGCGCAACAACCGCTTGAAGCTGTCGGCGGGAATGAGCCGAACATCCTCCGCGAACATGGTGAAGATGCAGCGCATCAGGAAGAGCGCGACGAATTCCGGATCATGCCGCTGTTCCAGGGCCTTGGAGACGACCGCGAGCCGCTCAGCGATCTGCCGGGTCGCGATGGCCGCCCGGCGCGCCGGGTCGAGCGAGAGCGGGTCTTCCCAGACCCGTCTCATCAGATCCCGGATCTGCGGGTCCCTCAAATCTTCCAGATAGATGCGGAAGCGGTGCCGGTCGGGAAACTGGGCGTAGTTTTTCCCGAGGCTGGAGAAGTCCGCATAGAGCTCGAAGCAATGGCCGACATCGCAGACGATCAGGAAGGGCGGCCAGCCATGGCTCGCCGGCACGGCCTTGGCGTAGCGCTCGCCCTGATTGCGGGCGTTGAGCATGAACAGGTCGCGCCCGAGTTCCGGGCCGCGGCGGCCGCGCGTGTTGGCGGAAGCCACTTCGGCGCCTTCGTCGTCACCGACCAGCAGCAGCGCTTTCGGTCTGCCCTTCAATCGGCTCTGCTTCGCCTCCAGGACGAAGGCGCTCTTCTTGTAGAGGTCGATCCGCCCGGTCGTGTGCCCACCCTGTCCGTCAGGAAAGCGCACGGGGTACTCGAAGCGATAGGCCACCGCGTCGGCGTCGCTGGTTGGCGGCTGCGGCGCCTCGACGCCGATCAGAGGGCACAATTCGCTCAGGAACTGCGCATAGGCCGCGCGCTCGGCCCCTTCCGACATGCGCCAGCGGGCGATGAAGGCTTCGACCTCATCCTCCGCCGGCTCGGGTCTGCTCCCCGGCATCGTAACGGCCCCTGATTGCGGATGCCGCATCCATACAACTATAAGTTGCAGTTTTCTGTCCTGTCAACTCCTGTCACCAATCATGCCAGCCGGGCGCTGCGCCCCCTCGCATCCGCGGCGGTTCCGCCCCATATTGCGGCCATGCCGAAAAGCTCCGACACCACCGCGACCAGGCCGAAGGCGGCGAAGAAGCCCTCTTCGGCCCGCACGCCGAATTCCAAGGCGACCAAGCCCGAGCTCAAACCGCTCGAAGGCTATCTCGCCGATCTGCTGAACCCCGCGATCAACCGCGGCACGGCGGTGCCGGGCGGCGCCTCCGGCTTCAGCGACAGGCCGCAGGCCGGCTACGAGGCGAAGCCGAGCTATGCCACGGAGCGGCCGGGCGGCGAGGAGAGGCCCAAACGCAAGCTCTCCAAGAAGGCGGATGGCGCCTTCATCGGCGCCGAGGGCGCGGCGGCCGCCACGGCGAGCTCGTTGCAGCATCTCTTGGAGACCGGCAGCCCCTTCATCCAGCCCGGAAAACCCTGGACGCCGCACCGGCCCGAGCGCCCCGAGAAATCGGAAGGCGGCATCCGCTTCCAGATGAAGTCGGAGTTCTCCCCCTCGGGCGACCAGCCGACCGCGATCGCCGATCTCGTCGACGGCATCCGCCGGCAGGAGCGCGACCAGGTGCTGCTCGGCGTCACCGGCTCGGGCAAGACCTTCACCATGGCCAAGGTGATCGAGGAAACGCAGCGCCCGGCACTGATCCTCGCGCCGAACAAGACGCTGGCCGCGCAGCTTTACGGGGAGTTCAAGAGCTTCTTCCCCGACAACGCGGTCGAGTACTTCGTCTCCTATTACGACTACTACCAGCCGGAGGCCTATGTCCCGCGCTCGGACACCTATATCGAGAAGGAATCCTCGATCAACGAGCAGATCGACCGCATGCGCCACTCGGCGACGCGCTCCCTGCTCGAACGCGACGACGTGATCATCGTCGCCTCAGTCTCCTGCATCTACGGTATCGGCTCGGTCGAGACCTATACGGCGATGACCTTCTCGGTGAAGCTCGGCGAGCGCATCGAGCAGCGCCAGCTCATCGCCGATCTCGTCGCGCTCCAGTACAAGCGCACCCAGCACGACTTCGCCCGCGGCACGTTTCGCGTGCGCGGCGACGTGATCGAGCTCTACCCGGCGCACTATGAGGACCGCGCCTGGCGCATCGGCCTGTTCGGCGACGAGGTCGAGTCGATCTCGGAGTTCGACCCGCTGACCGGCCAGAAGACCGGCGAGCTCGAATTCATCAAGGTCTACGGCAATTCGCACTACACCACGCCGCGCCCGACGCTGACGCAAGCCGTGAAGTCGATCAAGGAGGAGCTCAAGGCCCGCCTCGACGAGCTCAACCGCATGGGCCGCTTCCTGGAGGCGCAAAGGCTCGACCAGCGCTGCACCTTCGACATCGAGATGATCGAGGCCACCGGCTCCTGCAACGGCATCGAGAACTATTCGCGCTATCTCACCGGCCGCAAGCCGGGCGAGCCGCCGCCGACGCTGTTCGAATACCTGCCCGACAACGCGCTGGTCTTCACCGACGAGAGCCACGTCACCGTGCCGCAGATCGGCGGCATGTACCGGGGCGACTTCCGCCGCAAGGCGACGCTGGCCGAATACGGCTTCCGCCTGCCCTCCTGCATGGACAACCGGCCGCTGCGCTTCGAGGAATGGGACGCGATGCGGCCCCAGTCGGTGCATGTCTCGGCCACGCCCGGCGGCTGGGAGATGGAGCAGACCGGCGGCGTCTTCACCGAGCAGGTCATCCGCCCGACAGGTTTGATCGACCCGCCGGTCGAGATCCGCCCCGCCAAGCACCAGGTCGCGGACCTCCTGGACGAGATCAAGGAGGTCACCGAGAAGGGCTATCGCACCCTCGTCACCGTGCTGACCAAGCGCATGGCCGAGGATTTGACCGAATACCTGCACGAGAACGGCGTGCGCGTGCGCTACATGCACTCGGACATCGACACGATCGAGCGCATCGAGATCCTCAGAGACCTCAGGCTTGGCACCTTCGACGTGCTGGTCGGCATCAACCTGCTGCGCGAGGGCCTCGACATTCCCGAATGCGGCTTCGTCGCCATCCTCGACGCCGACAAGGAGGGCTTCCTGCGCTCCGAGACCTCGCTGATCCAGACCATCGGCCGCGCCGCCCGAAACGTCGACGGCAAGGTCATCCTCTATGCCGACCACGTCACCGGCTCGATGGAGCGGGCGCTGGCCGAGACCAACCGCCGCCGCGAGAAGCAGCTCGCCTACAATGCCGAGCACGGCATCACGCCGCAGACGATCAAGCGCGCCATCGGCGACATCCTCGGCTCGGTCTATGAGCGCGACCATGTCACGGTCGACAAGGGGCTGGTGGCGCCGGCCTCGGGCCACAACCTCAAGGCCGCGATCGCCGATCTCGAGAAGCGCATGCGCGAGGCCGCGGCCGATCTCGAATTCGAGACGGCGGCCCGCCTGCGCGACGAGATCAAGCGCCTGCAGGCGACGGAGCTGGCGATCGCGGACGATCCGCTCGCCCGGCAGGGCGATGTCGAGGCCTCCGCCGGCAAGTACAAGGGCGAGCGCAGCTACGGCTCCAGCGCCAACCTGCCGCCGACCCGTGCCCGCAAGCCCACGGACGCGGATATGGGCCCGCATAATCTCGGCGGCGGCGAGGGCAAGCCGAAATCCGGCGAGAAGCCGAACCCGCTGCTGGCGGGTACCTCACGGGTGCGGAAGCCGACGCTGGACGAGATGGGCCCGGTGCCGGAGCAGCGGCCTAAGGGGGCGGAGGAGAGACGGAGGAGGCGTTAGATGCGGATTCCGAACGCTATCTTTCAATTTCTTTACAGATCGATGATATTAATTCTGAAAGGCTAGGAGATTGGTTGCGGTCAATTTGAATATGGGGCGTTATATTCTTTGCCCAGATATTTTTCTGTTTCCCAATTTCTGAGTAATGTTGATTTTTTAGGGCTTTAGATCCGCCGGTGTAAAGGCTGTCTGCTAACTTCTCCCATGTTCCACAAATACTGTCGTAAGAGTATGAGTTTATTGGCGTAGCAATCGCTCGCGGATATGCCTTGAATATGGCGTCCTTGTCCCCGAGAAGCCACGCCTCTCCTTCTTCGATAGCCGGACAAACGTAGTAAGTTGGCTTTGTTTTTATCCGCGAGAGAGATTCTTCAATTTCCTTTAGAAATGTAAATTTGTCCCGATTATCTAAGTCGCAAATAACAACGACGATCCGCCTATATTCTGGAGGGTCATTTGCAAATGTTTTTCCGTATCCGCTAATTAATCGAGGCAGTTGATCTAGCAAGATTCGTTTCTTTGCATCAGATCCTGGGCGGAGGCCGGTTGGGATTCTTCCAATGCCGCGATAGGGGATTATCCTAGGCTTCGTGGACAAAGGGTAGCCAGAGTTTGACTGCGGCAATGGCGACGAATCCGAGGTAAGATTCCTTGCTCTTGTCGTAGCGTGTGGCGACGCGCCGCCAGTTCTTGAGCTTGCTGAACAGA